>NZ_JAUSYG010000001.1:4253826-4580739 GCF_030816725.1 Pseudarthrobacter defluvii | reverse complement strand
ATCCAGTCCGGCTTTGCAAACCGCGTTCCCGCGGTTCATCTTCACCAGGATCAGCCCCGCCCGGACAGAGCACGCCACAGAGGCGAACCGTTTTCCAGGCCGTTCAAAAGGGGGGGGTGGCCGCTATTTTTCCGCTTCAGCGGCGGCGACTCAGAAAACAATACCCGTCCGCAACCCCCACGGCAAATCGGGCAGAGAGAGCCGTCCCTGCCCCTAAAAACCCAGAAACGGCGGGGTTTTTAGGGGCACCAACCGGGCCTGGCACTCCTCCAGAACGGAATTACTGCTTCTGTGGAGTGGCTCACACCCGCAGCGGGGTTCTACTGCACCCGCAGGACCACTTCGAAGTCGGCCTCCCGCGGCTTCAGCCGGTAGGGCTCCAGCACCCCTGGACCGCAGGCGGCTGTCCCCACGCCCCGCAGCGCGTGATCCATGTAGATGTAGCTGCGGCCATCCGGCACGAGATCTGGTCTGTGCCTCGCAGCGGCGAGCACGTCCAGGCCGTAAGGCCGAACAGTCAGGGCGAAGGGCTCGCCCGAAAGATGCAGCTTTCCGCCACCTGTCTCCAGAACCGCGGACCGCACACCGGACCGGGCTCCCGATTCCTGGGGGCGAACATAGTCCACGTCCAGGCCAGCGAGAGGCGATTCGAACCATCCCGTGCGCGCGCCCTGGCCGGTGTCGGGGTAGCTCTGGTGCGGACCTTGGCCGAACCATCCCACGCTGGCGGTTTCCGTACCCAGCACGAGCTCGAGGCCGATCCGCGCCCACTCCACGTCGAATCCCGCGTTGATCCAGTCCCCTGCAGGTTTGACCTGCGTCCTCAATGCCAGGGAGCCGGCACTGCTGGTCCACGTGTAATCCACCAGTACCCCGAACTGCTTATCCGCCGCACCCACGCGCGTGCTGACGCGGAGGCGCTCACCGCCGTCGGCCGTTGACTCCGCGCTGATACCCAGCAGGCGGGCATGAAGCCGGTCAAGCCCTGCATCCCTCCACTGGGCAGCAAGGGGCCGCGGGTCCGCCCCGCCCCACTCCCGCCCAAGGTCGTTGTCTGTGGGCGGCCACCACAACACCAGGCCCAGCCTCTCCACCGGGAGTCCACCAATGGCGGTGGGCATGCCGGTGGCACGGTCGAACACAGCAGTGCCAAGCCGCAGTTCCCCGTCGCCCACCTCAATGCAGTCACGCGCCGGCATTCCATCACCGGGTGAGGCGAAGCGTGCACTCAGCCCCCAGGCCACCTCATGGCCGGAACCGGCCCAGGCAGTATCCGCGGCCAGCATGGCGCTGACGGTCAGTACCGCATTTCCGTCCCGGGGCAGTCCCGCCGCATACTCCCCAACCTCCGCAGGCAACTCCACAAGCGCCTGGGACTGTGGCGCCAACGGCGCAACGGCCAGCGTTCCCTCAAGCTGCGTGACGCCGTCGGCCTCCACCCTGTACTGGAAACGGAAGCCGGAGGTGTCCGCGAAATCCTGCCCGTTCCTCAGAGTGAAGCTGCCCCAGGAATCCGCAATACCGATATGCAGCGGTTCAATGACCTTCTTGAAGTCCAGGAGCCCGGGCCGGGGGTTGCGGTCAGCGTCCACCAGCCCGTCGGTGACGAAGTTTCCGTCGTGGACCTCCTCACCGAAATCCCCGCCGTAGGCGAAATGCTCACCGCCGCCGGGAGAAGGCACGGTGATCCCGTGTTCGAGCCACTCCCAGACGAAGCCGCCCATCAGCCGGGGGTACTTTTCGAACAACTCCTGGTATTCGCTCATGCCGCCCGGCCCGTTGCCCATGGCGTGCACGTATTCGCAGAGCACGAACGGCATGGCGCGGCGGCGCGCGTCCAGATCGGCGTCCTCGAGGGCGGGCTCGATGCCTTGCCCGATTAGCGCCGTCTCGGCCTGGCTGGCATACATCCGGGAGTAAACATCCACGTCCGGCGAGGACCAGTCGCCCTCGTAGTGGATGGGACGGGACGGGTCACGGTCCTTGGCCCAGCGGGACATCGCGGCGAGGTTCCGGCCCGTGCCCGCCTCGTTGCCCAGCGACCACATGATCACCGAAGGATGGTTCTTGTCGCGCTCGATGGTCCGCTGCATCCGGTCCAGCAGGGCGTCCTCCCACTGCGGATCATCGCTGGGGTTTTGCGCCCAGCCGGCACTGTGGAAACCGTGCGTTTCGAGGTCGCATTCAAGGACCACGTAGAAGCCCAGCTGGTCCGCCAGCGTCAGGAATTCCGGGTGTGGCGGGTAGTGCGAGGTCCGGATGGCGTTGATGTTGTGCTGCTTCATCAGCCGCAGTTCCGCCTCCATCACGTCCCTGGGGACGGCCCGGCCCAGCCGGGGATGGTGCTCATGGCGGTTTACGCCGCGGAGCAGGACGCGGCGGCCATTTACCTTGAACTGGGCGTCCTCGATGGTGATGCTGCGGAAGCCCAGCTGCAGCGAAACCGTCTCGCCGGGCGTTGCGACCGTGGCGTGGTAGAGGCGGGGAAGCTCCGCTGACCAGGGTTCCACAGCCGGCACGCGCTGCTCGGCCCCCGCAGCCAGCTCCAGGCCAAGTTCCGGAACGCGTACGACGGCGTCAATCGCCTGCCCGGCCCGGGTCACCTCTACCCGGAGCGTACCTTCGCCCGTTCCCGGATGGTAGCCGGCGTGGACAAAAACATCGTCGATGCCGTCGGCCGGCCGGGCCTGCAGCGCCACGTCCCGGAAGATCCCCGGGAGCCACCACATGTCCTGGTCCTCCAGGTAGCTTGCCGCGGAGAACTGGGCCACCCGCACGGCCAGCGTATTGGTGCCCGCGACAAGGACGCCGGAGACGTCAAACTCATGGGCCAGCCGGCTTCCCCGGGTGGTGCCCAGCTCCACGCCGTTCAGCCACACGGTCCCGGCGGAGTCGATGCCGTCGAACCGCAGCAGCGCACGCGGGAAGAACTCCGGGCCGGCCTCGAAGGTGACCAGGTGGTCGCCCACCGGGTTGGCATCGGGCACGTGGGGCGGTTCCACCGGGAACGGGAACTGGACATTGGTGTAGGCCGGCGACCCGTGGCCGTGCATGTTCCAGCTGGACGGCACGGGAAGAGGGGTGAAGCCGGACAGGTCACTTCGGTGCTGCCACCCGTCCTCCGGGGCCGTCCGGATTCCCGGGCTCAAGCGGAACTGCCATTCGCCGTTCAGCGACAGCCGCGCTGAGTCCGACGCCAAGTACGCCCGGGCGGGAAGGCTGCCTCGTCCCGGTTTCAGCGAGGCCAGTTCCGCGACTTCCGCGGCGCCAAGCTCAAGGCTGCGGGAGACACTTGCGGCAGCCGCAGCGGAACGGTGGCCGGCGGTCGCGGCGGGGGTGTGCAGGGACATGTGGCTTCCTTGGTGGCGAGACGTGAACCGGAGCGTGAACGTTCACGCAGGGACAGCATGAGCCTATCGTCCAGTACTTCATTTGAGTAGGGGTCAGGCGGATTGCCGGACAACCAGCTGGTGTTCAAGAGTCAGGTAGGCCTCGGGGCTGCGCTCCGCGATGGAGCCGGACAGTAGGCCCTCCAGCAGTCCGACGGCGGCACGGCCCACCGCCCGCAGGTCAAGCGACAGGGTGGTGAGCTCCGGCGTCACCAGCTCTCCCAGCGGTATTCCATCCATGCCGATCACCGCGCATTCGGTGGGAACAGACACCCCCGACTCCTGGAGCGCCTTGAGTGCTCCGGCCGCCATGAGGTCATTGAAGGCCAGAATGCCATCGATGCGTTCTCCGCCCCCGGGAAGGACGGCTACAGCCAACTTGGCTGCGGCTGCCGATGGTTCGGTCTCCAGTCGGGTGAGGCGGAGGCCGGCCTTGGCTGCTACTTCAGCTGCTGCCGCGCTCCGGCTGCTGGCCGGTCCACCGTGGTCCGAGTCCAGGAAGACGATGTTTCGGCACCCCCTGGATGCCAGACGGGCCAGGGCGAGCTGGGCTGCGTGCCGGTAGTCAAAGGAGATCCCGCCGGCGGTGCCCGCGCCCGGGGAGTCAAGGGCGACGACGGGTCGCCGGCCCATCAGCGCCTGTGCCTCATCCGGCTGCGGTGCAAGGTATCCGATCAGCGCGTCAACCTGGGGTGCAAGCCGGGCGGCTGCATCGGCAGCGCTGCCTGTGCCGTGGCCATAGTCGTCCACCACCACGTTCCAGTCCCTCTCCGTGGCAGCCTCCACCACGCTGGAGGCGAAGGCCGGGAAATAGGGGTTGGTCAGGTCCGGAATGGCGAGGCCGATGGAGATCTGCGCACCCTGCACCAGGCCCTTGGCAAAGCGGCTGGGGGTGTAACCCATCTCGGCCGCGAGCTTCTGGACCCGGTCCCTGGTGTCCTGGCTGATGCCTTTCATGCCATTCATGGCCCGGGTCACCGTTTGGCGCGATACACCGGCAGCGGCCGCGACGTCCAGGATGGTGGCGCGCTTGCCCGCGGGCCTGGACGTTCGGGGAGTCATAACCCGTAAGTCTAGATGCTGTTAAATGTGGGAGGCCCCAACCGTGTGGTTGGGGCCTCGACCTCAATGATTGTTCCGGCGGTGACCTACTCTCCCACACCCTCCCGGGTGCAGTACCATCGGCGCTGTGGGTCTTAGCTTCCGGGTTCGGAATGGGACCGGGCGTTTCCCCCACGCTATGACCGCCGTAACCCTTTCACCCGCTCCCCCGCGTTGGTGTTGCTTTGGGGGTGGGAAGACTGTGGTTACAACATGTGGTGTTGTATTCAGTTGTGTTGGTTCCCTGTGCAACCCGTGTGTTGCGGGGGTTGTTGGTTGGGAACCACATAGTGGACGCAAGCAGAATTTGTATGTTTCTGTGTGGTGTAAGTTGTTGGCCTATTAGTACCGGTCAGCTTCACGAGTCGTTAGTCCTCGCTTCCACATCCGGCCTATCAACCCAGTGGTCTGGCTGGGGACCTCTCACACATAAATGTGTATGGAAATCTCATCTTGAAGCGAGCTTCCCGCTTAGATGCTTTCAGCGGTTATCCCATCCGAACGTAGCTAATCAGCGGTGCACTTGGCAGTACAACTGACACACCAGAGGTTCGTCCGTCCCGGTCCTCTCGTACTAAGGACAGCCCTTCTCAAATTTCCTGCGCGCGCAGCGGATAGGGACCGAACTGTCTCACGACGTTCTAAACCCAGCTCGCGTACCGCTTTAATGGGCGAACAGCCCAACCCTTGGGACCTACTCCAGCCCCAGGATGCGACGAGCCGACATCGAGGTGCCAAACCATGCCGTCGATATGGACTCTTGGGCAAGATCAGCCTGTTATCCCCGAGGTACCTTTTATCCGTTGAGCGACGGCCATTCCACAATGTACCGCCGGATCACTAGTCCCGACTTTCGTCCCTGCTCGAGATGTCTCTCTCACAGTCAAGCTCCCTTGTGCACTTACACTCGACACCTGATTGCCAACCAGGCTGAGGGAACCTTTGGGCGCCTCCGTTACTTTTTAGGAGGCAACCGCCCCAGTTAAACTACCCATCAGGCACTGTCCCTGACCCGGATTACGGGCCGAAGTTAGATGTCCAAAGTGACCAGAGTGGTATTTCAACGATGACTCCACCCGAACTGGCGTCCGGGCTTCAACGTCTCCCACCTATCCTACACAAGCCACTCCGAACACCAATACCAAACTATAGTAAAGGTCTCGGGGTCTTTCCGTCCTGCTGCGCGTAACGAGCATCTTTACTCGTACTGCAATTTCGCCGAGTTTATGGTTGAGACAGCGGGGAAGTCGTTACTCCATTCGTGCAGGTCGGAACTTACCCGACAAGGAATTTCGCTACCTTAGGATGGTTATAGTTACCACCGCCGTTTACTGGGGCTTAAATTCTCAGCTTCGCCTTGCGGCTAACCGGTCCTCTTAACCTTCCAGCACCGGGCAGGAGTCAGTCCGTATACATCGTCTTGCGACTTCGCACGGACCTGTGTTTTTAGTAAACAGTCGCTTCCCCCTGGTCTCTGCGGCCCCGATCCCCTCCCACCAGCGATGTGGTGTTCAAGGTTGGGGCCCCCCTTCTCCCGAAGTTACGGGGGCATTTTGCCGAGTTCCTTAACCATAATTCTCTCGATCGCCTTGGTATTCTCTACCTGATCACCTGTGTCGGTTTGGGGTACGGGCGGCTAAAACCTCGCGTCGATGCTTTTCTCGGCAGCATAGGATCACCAAATCCCCCCAACGGGGGTCCCATCAGATCTCAGGCTATGTGAGTGGCGGATTTGCCTACCACTCGCCCTACATCCTTAGACCGGGACAACCATCGCCCGGCTCGGCTACCTTCCTGCGTCACACCTGTTAATACGCTTGCCTCCCGGGATCAGGTCCTGCGCTCCACCAAAACCCTTCACCCACAAGGGGTGTCGGGCAGGTTTCGGGCAGTTAGTATCCCCCGCTCAGCATGGGCGGTTTTTCGCCGGTACGGGAATATCAACCCGTTGTCCATCGACTACGCCTGTCGGCCTCGCCTTAGGTCCCGACTTACCCAGGGCAGATTAGCTTGACCCTGGAACCCTTGATCATTCGGCGGACGGGTTTCTCACCCGTCTTTCGCTACTCATGCCTGCATTCTCACTCGTGTAGGCTCCACCGCTGGTTTACACCGCGACTTCACCGCCCACACGACGCTCCCCTACCCATCCACACTCCTGAACCACGAAGGCTTGGAGAATATGTGAATGCCACAACTTCGGCGGTGTACTTGAGCCCCGCTACATTGTCGGCGCGGAATCACTTGACCAGTGAGCTATTACGCACTCTTTTAAGGGTGGCTGCTTCTAAGCCAACCTCCTGGTTGTCTTCGCAACTCCACATCCTTTCCCACTTAGCACACGCTTAGGGGCCTTAGTTGGTGGTCTGGGCTGTTTCCCTCTCGACTATGAAGCTTATCCCCCACAGTCTCACTGCTGCGCTCTCACTTACCGGCATTCGGAGTTTGGCTGACGTCAGTAACCTTGTAGGGCCCATTAGCCATCCAGTAGCTCTACCTCCAGCAAGAAACACGCAACGCTGCACCTAAATGCATTTCGGGGAGAACCAGCTATCACGAAGTTTGATTGGCCTTTCACCCCTACCCACAGCTCATCCCCTCCATTTTCAACTGAAGTGGGTTCGGTCCTCCACGACGTCTTACCGTCGCTTCAACCTGGCCATGGGTAGATCACTTCGCTTCGGGTCTAGATCACGCCACTCACACGCCCTATTCAGACTCGCTTTCGCTACGGCTGCCCCACACGGGTTAACCTCGCGACGTAACACTAACTCGCAGGCTCATTCTTCAAAAGGCACGCCGTCACAACTACAAGGTTGCTCCGACGGATTGTAAGCACACGGTTTCAGGTACTGTTTCACTCCCCTCCCGGGGTACTTTTCACCTTTCCCTCACGGTACTGGTCCGCTATCGGTCATTAGGGAGTATTTAGGCTTATCAGGTGGTCCTGACAGATTCGCACGGGATTTCTCGGGCCCCGTACTACTTGGGATACTCACACAGGCGGTGCTACACATTACGGTTACGGGACTAACACCCTCTCTGGCCGGCCTTTCAAAACCGTTCACCTATGCGCGCACATCACACCCCACCAGCCCGGCAGAACTGGTATGGAAAGTCCCACAACCCCGACCATGCAACGCCCGCCGGCTATCACACATGGAACGGTTTAGCCTGATCCGCGTTCGCTCGCCACTACTAACGGAATCACTATTGTTTTCTCTTCCTGCGGGTACTGAGATGTTTCACTTCCCCGCGTTCCCCCCACGCACCCTATGTGTTCAGGTACGGGTCACCAAGTCACTCGCGCGCTTGACGGGGTTTCCCCATTCGGACACCCTGGGATCACAGTCCGGTTATCGACTCCCCCAGGCTTATCGCAGATTCCTACGTCCTTCTTCGGCTCCTAATGCCAAGGCATCCACCGTGTGCTCTTAAAAACTTGACCACAAAGATCAAAAACATTTTCGAGAGAACCACAGAAACCAACCACGCACAATCAACACCACCCACAAAGGAGCAGCACCACCACGCGCAGCCAGATCCAGGTTCATATATCTTGGAAATTGCTTCTTATACAAGATGCTCGCGTCCACTATGTAGTTCTCAAACAACAACCCCACACCACACACCCCACACACAAACCCCCAAAGGGATCAACACGCGTGGACCGTCATGGCAGGGAAACCAGAAACAAACAAACCCACCAGAACACCACCCACACCCCGAAAGGCGCAGACAGCGAACCCGTGGCCCTGTTGTCTCAGGACCCAACAGTGTGCCAAACACTAAACCATCCCCACCCCGCACCCCACCGTTCCAGAACCACCAGGGTTCGTACTAGAGAAGAGCGCAGAAAGAAACAGCCGCTATTTGTTGATATTCCACCCATGAGCACCCGCCGCAGGACAATCGCCTGCGCAACGGGCTTGCTTCCTGACAACCCCCACACCCGGACATACATCCAGGCCGGATGGTTGTAGGTGCTCCTTAGAAAGGAGGTGATCCAGCCGCACCTTCCGGTACGGCTACCTTGTTACGACTTAGTCCCAATCGCCAGTCCCACCTTCGACAGCTCCCTCCCACAAGGGGTTAGGCCACCGGCTTCGGGTGTTACCAACTTTCGTGACTTGACGGGCGGTGTGTACAAGGCCCGGGAACGTATTCACCGCAGCGTTGCTGATCTGCGATTACTAGCGACTCCGACTTCATGGGGTCGAGTTGCAGACCCCAATCCGAACTGAGACCGGCTTTTTGGGATTAGCTCCACCTCACAGTATCGCAACCCTTTGTACCGGCCATTGTAGCATGCGTGAAGCCCAAGACATAAGGGGCATGATGATTTGACGTCGTCCCCACCTTCCTCCGAGTTGACCCCGGCAGTCTCCTATGAGTCCCCACCATCACGTGCTGGCAACATAGAACGAGGGTTGCGCTCGTTGCGGGACTTAACCCAACATCTCACGACACGAGCTGACGACAACCATGCACCACCTGTAAACCGACCGCAAGCGGGGCACCTGTTTCCAGGTATTACCGGTTCATGTCAAGCCTTGGTAAGGTTCTTCGCGTTGCATCGAATTAATCCGCATGCTCCGCCGCTTGTGCGGGCCCCCGTCAATTCCTTTGAGTTTTAGCCTTGCGGCCGTACTCCCCAGGCGGGGCACTTAATGCGTTAGCTACGGCGCGGAAAACGTGGAATGTCCCCCACACCTAGTGCCCAACGTTTACGGCATGGACTACCAGGGTATCTAATCCTGTTCGCTCCCCATGCTTTCGCTCCTCAGCGTCAGTTAATGCCCAGAGACCTGCCTTCGCCATCGGTGTTCCTCCTGATATCTGCGCATTTCACCGCTACACCAGGAATTCCAGTCTCCCCTACATCACTCTAGTCTGCCCGTACCCACCGCAGATCCGGAGTTGAGCCCCGGACTTTCACGGCAGACGCGACAAACCGCCTACGAGCTCTTTACGCCCAATAATTCCGGATAACGCTTGCGCCCTACGTATTACCGCGGCTGCTGGCACGTAGTTAGCCGGCGCTTCTTCTGCAGGTACCGTCACCTTGCGGCTTCTTCCCTACTGAAAGAGGTTTACAACCCGAAGGCCGTCATCCCTCACGCGGCGTCGCTGCATCAGGCTTGCGCCCATTGTGCAATATTCCCCACTGCTGCCTCCCGTAGGAGTCTGGGCCGTGTCTCAGTCCCAGTGTGGCCGGTCACCCTCTCAGGCCGGCTACCCGTCGTCGCCTTGGTAGGCCATTACCCCACCAACAAGCTGATAGGCCGCGAGTCCATCCAAAACCACAAAAGCTTTCCACCAACCACCATGCGATAGTCGGTCATATCCGGTATTAGACCCAGTTTCCCAGGCTTATCCCAGAGTCAAGGGCAGGTTACTCACGTGTTACTCACCCGTTCGCCACTAATCCACCAGCAAGCTGGTTTCATCGTTCGACTTGCATGTGTTAAGCACGCCGCCAGCGTTCATCCTGAGCCAGGATCAAACTCTCCGTTGAAGAAAAACAGACACAACCAAGCACCACGGAAATAACGCGGAACCAGGCTGCACAAAATTTGAAACCAGCCAAAAACACCAAACCAATACCACAGGGGCGGCACGATTCGGCAAATTCAACCAATCACATTACATAATCGGTATCAACAAACTTGGCACACTATTGAGTTCTCAAACAACAGACACACCCGGCACCACCCAAACCAACGTTCAGGATCGCTCCGGAGCAACTTTCCAAACCTACCCGATCACACCCTGCGACGCAAATCCATGTCTCAGGATGCTCATCAGTGGAAGACCGGCCCCACCCATTTCCAGCGCCCTAAAGAGCAACCAGATTTTGGCTTTGATTTCGGGGTTTTTGGCCGCGCGGTGATCAGTTCTTCACTGTCTCCCCCGCGGCGACTTAGAAAACAATACACGGACTCTGCGTCCACCGCAAACCGTGGCTTTGGCCCAGGGAAATCCCCGGGATTCCGCGACAGAACGGACTTTACGCGCCCAAGCCAGCCTGCTGCCGTCGTCATTGGTTGATGTGTGCTGCCTCACCGCATCCCGGCGAGATCAACCGGCTGGGGCAAGCTTCATGGGCCACCGGTTAACGCAGAAGGGCCGGCAACCCTAAGGTTGCCGGCCCTTCTCAAGCAGCTGGAATCAGCAGTGCTGAATTACCAGGAAGACTTGGTGATGCCCGGGAGTTCGCCCTTGTGTGCCATGTCGCGGAAACGGACACGGGAGATGCCGAACTTCTGGAAGGTGCCACGGGGGCGGCCGTCGATGATGTCGCGGTTACGCAGACGGATCGGGGACGCGTTGCGGGGCAGCTTCTGCAGGCCCAGGCGAGCTGCTTCGCGTGCTTCGTCGGTTGCGTTTTCGTCAACCAGGGTCTTCTTCAGTTCGAGGCGCTTGGCAGCGTAACGCTCAACGATGACCTTGCGCTGCTCGTTGCGAGCAATCTTGGACTTCTTAGCCATGTTTAGCGCTCCTCTCGGAATTCGACGTGCTGGCGGATCTTGGGGTCGTACTTCTTCAGGACCATGCGGTCCGGGTCGTTACGACGGTTCTTGCGGGTTACGTAGGTGTAACCCGTTCCCGCGGTCGACTTGAGCTTGATGATGGGACGTACGTCCTTGTCCTTAGCCACTAGAGCTTCACCCCACGAGCCAGGATCTGGGCGACGACTACGTCGATGCCGCGAACGTCAATGGTCTTGATGCCCTTTGCAGAAACCTGCAGAGTGACATTACGGCGCAGGGACGGAACCCAGTAGCGCTTCTTCTGGATGTTCGGATCGAACCGGCGCTTGTTGCGGCGGTGCGAGTGCGAAATGCTGTGCCCAAAGCCCGGCTCGGCCCCGGTCACTTGGCAGTGTGCTGCCATGACTTCTCCTCAAGAATTGAAAGTAATGATCCGCATATCGGCTGCTGGACCATGCTGCCAAGTGCGACCCACAGAATGTACGGGCAACGGTTAGTTACGCAACTTGAGCCCCTAACTACCGGCCACCCTGGAGAAAATTACCGGGCAACCGGAGCAATTGCGCACGCTCCGCGCACTTAGCGCCTACCAAGTCTACGAGTTGACGCAATTAAAGACCAATCGGGTGTATAAGTGGCGGCTCTCGCGAAAAGGTCACAGCCGCCGCTGGCCCCTTTTCACAGCAGGGACATAGCTTCCCCACGCATGTTTGATGCATGAACACGCAGCTCCTGCCGGCATCACCAGCCGCAAGCAGCTCCGGCCGCCCGGAGCTTTCACCACCGAAGATACCCGCCCGCGGCTGGTTCGCCCGCCAGTACCGCCAGCGCATGCTCCGGACGGATCTCCTGACCGTCATTGCCTGGGCATCCGTTGCCGCGGCCATCGCCCTGTGGCTGGCCGACGGTGGTGCCACCAACATCACCTCGCCCGCCGCACTGTTCACGGCTGCGGGGATCGTGGCCGGGCTGGCGGGCATGGACCTGGTCCTGCTCATGCTGCTCCTGGCCGCAAGGATCCCTTTCATCGACCGCACCATCGGCCATGACCGCGCCCTGGAATTCCACGGCAAACTGGGCAAGCCGTCCCTCTATCTCCTGTTGGCACACGGCCTCCTGCTCGTCGTCGGGTACGGCATGGCCGAAGGATTGGACCCGGTCAGCGAGTCCATCAACCTGTGGGTGCAGGTGCCCGATATGTGGTTGGCGTTCGTCTCCATGGCGCTGTTCATCGCCGTCGTCGTAACGTCCCTGGTGGCTGTGCGCCGGCGCTTTCCGTACGAGTTCTGGTACGTGGTCCACCTGCTGACCTACGCTGCCGTGGCCACTTCGATCCCGCACCAGTTCAGCGTGGGCGGCCTCTTCGCAGCGGGCACCTGGCAGCGCTGGTACTGGCTCGCCATCTGCATCTACACCGGCACAGCCCTGGTGTACTTCCGGATCCTGGAGCCGGTGCTGGCCACCGCACGGCACCGGCTGACGGTGGCCCGCGTGGAAGCCGTCGCTCCCGGCGTAGTGAACATCGTCATGCGGGGCCGGAAGCTGGATCAGCTGGCGGGAACAGGTGGACGCTTCTTTATCTGGCGCTTCCTCGCCCCGGGCCTGTGGTGGCACCCTCATCCCTTCAGCCTGTCCGCCGAGCCGGTTTTCAATGGCCCGGCCGGCCAGGGGACACTGCGGGTCACGGTGCGGAACCTTGGTGACGGCTCCGCCCAGCTTCTGCGGCTGCGTAAGGGAACCAAGGTGGCACTCGAAGGCCCCTACGGCCTGCTCAGCACGGCGGCCCGGACGAGGAACAAGGTGGTGATGATCGGCGCCGGTATCGGCATCACTCCCCTGCGCGCGCTGCTGGAAACCACGCCTTTTGCTCCCGGCGGGGCGACCGTCCTGCTCCGGGGCCACACCGACCAGGAGCTGTACCTGGGCAGCGAAATCCTTGACCTGTGCCGGGCCCGCAGCGTCCGGCTCTTCCATCTCACGGGCCGAAGGTCCCGGTTCGGCTCCACGTGGCTTCCCGAGGACGCCGTGCAGAACGGCTACAGCCTCACCTCCTACCTGCCGGACATCGCGGATGCGGACGTCTACGTCTGCGGCCCGGCGGCGTGGGCGGCCAATGTCATTGCGGATGCCGCGAAAGCCGGCGTCCCCGAGGAACAGATCCATCACGAAAGGTTTGACTGGTGAAAATACGCGGAACAGTCGCAGCAGCTCTGGCCTCGGCCGGGATCCTCCTGGCGGGCTGGCAGACGGGCACGCAGGCGGGCGGCATCAGCACCGTCGCGTCAAGTACGACGGCGACAGGCACCACGGGTGCGGCCGGCACAGGTTCGTCGGGTTCGTCCGGGTCGGGTTCCACGGGGGCAGCAGGGTCGTACGGATCCACGGGGTCCTCCGGCTCGTCAGGCTCTTCGGGTTCCTCCGGTTCCTCCGGCTCCTCGAACTCCTCAGCCTCCGGCACCTACAAGGGCAACACCGTCCAGACCCGGTTCGGTCCCGTGCAGGTCCAGATCACGGTGGCAAACGGGAAGATCACGGATGTCACCGCCCTCCAGCTGACTAATACGGACGGCAAGTCCATCCAGATCAGCGACCGTGCGGCTCCCCTGCTTCGCAGCAAGGTCTTGGCGGCACAGTCAGCAAATGTCCAAACCATCACCGGCGCCACCATCACCAGCGACGCCTACCTGACCTCACTCCAGGCGGCCATCGATGCAGCGAACCTCTGAGCCCCTGCCCGGGGCCGGCACCCTCAAGTGAGCCCCTGCCCGGGGCCGGCACCCTCAAGGCTCCCGCCCTGAAGGCCCACACCTTTGACTGCATGGGTACGGTCATCGGCCTCACCATGCCCATGGACACCCGCGCGGAAGGGCAACCGGGGTTGGACGAGCTGGCTGCCGCCACCGCCGTCGTCGAACGTCTTTTCCGGGAGTTGGACGACACCTTCAGCCTGTACCGTCCGGAGTCGGAAGCGAGCAGGATCGCACACGGGGAGCTAAAGCTGCCCCACGCCTCGGCGCAGATGCGTGAGAGGTACGCCGAGGCGCATGAATGGCGGCTGCGCACCGAGGGCGCCTTCACCCCTGAAAGGCCTGACGGCGTGCTGGACCTTTCAGGGATCATCAAGGGGCATGCCATTCGCGAAGCAGGAGCAACGCTGCTGGCCCTGGGGCTGCGCGACTGGTGCCTCAATGCCGGCGGCGACGTGCTGGTCAGCGGCTCGCCGCACCCCGGCAGCGCCGAGCCCTGGAAGGCAGGCGTTGTGGATCCTGCCGACCGCCGCACCCTCATCACCGGCTACGCTCTCGGCGGCAAGAGCCGGCACAGCGCGATCGCCACGTCCGGCTCCGCTGAGCGCGGCGAGCACATCTGGCGGGTGGGAAAAGAGGCCCACGAAGCCGGCGAATTCGTCCAGGTGACCGTGGCAGCCGGCGACATCGTCACGGCTGATGTCCTGGCCACGGCGATTGTCGCCGGCGGGACGCCGATGCTGAACCGCGCTGCGGACAGCTGGGATGTTGCCGTGCTGGCCGTCCGGGCTGACGGCTCAATGCTGGCAACCCCGGGCTTCCAGCCCGCCTGACCGTCCGGCGGCAGCTCCTGCTACAGCCGCGTGAGCTGTGGGTACCTGGGCTGCAGGTTGTCCCCGGAGGACTTGCCCGTGACGCGGCGGACTACCCACGGCGCCGCGTACTCGCGGAACCACTGCGCGTTGGCGCGGATGGCCTCGGTCCCGGTCAGCTGGGGGACGGGCGTCATGGGCGGGACCTCGATGGAGTGGTCGTACTTGATGACCTCGAGGACACGTTTTGCCATGTTGGCGTGGCCGGCAGCGGACATGTGCATCCGGTCATGGGCCCACATGCCCCAGTCGTAGTACTCGCTGAAACGCCAGTAATCCACCAGCAGGGCGCCGTGGTCCCCGGCGATCCCGCGGACCAGTTCGTTATAGATGGCGGTGCGGCCCCGCATGGTGCCGAAAACCTTCGAACCCCTGGCATCGAATCCGGTGAACATCACCACGGTGGCGCCGGTGGCGGCGAGCTTACCCACGGCGTCGTTGTATTCGGCCAGGAGGTCGTCGATGTCCACCTTGGGGCGCAGGATGTCATTGGCACCGGCGTAGATGGTCACCAGGGTGGGATTAAGTTCGACGGCGGCATCCACCTGCTCTACCAGGATCTGGCGGAGTTTCCTCCCGCGGATGGCCAGGTTGGCATAGCCGAAGTTCGGGTCGGCGGCGCAGAGTTGCTCAGCCACGCGGTCCGCCCAGCCGCGGACACCGTTGGGACGTGTGGGATCGTCGTCGCCAACGCCTTCCGTGAAGGAGTCGCCAAGGGCCACGAACCGGGAAGTGAAATCCATGCGGTTAGTTTGCCATCCGTTGCCGAAAGCAACCAATCGGCTGGTGGATGCCCAGGTCAGTCCTGCTTTTCGCGCAGGATCCAGTGGTCAGTGTCCAGCCGTCCCACCACTTTTTCGCCGATCCGGGCCAGGTCCAGCACATCCTGCTCGGTCAGGGCATCGAGGAACAGGTGCCTGACGTCCTCAACGTGGCCAGGAGCCAGGCCCACGATGGTGGCCATGCCTTCCTCGGTGAGGTGCGCGGTGGTAACCCTGGCATCGGAGGGGTGCGGGCGGCGCTCCACCCATCCGCGCTTCTGCAGCTTGGTCACCACATGCGAAAGGCGGGACAGGGACGCGCTGCTGCGGGCCGCGAGCTCGCTCATGGGCAGGAACCGGTCTTCCGCCTCTGAGAGCATGGCCAGGACCGTGTAGTCGAAGAGCGACAGCTTCCCCGCGGCGTGCAGCTTGGTATCCAAGGCCGCCGGCAGCAGCGTGTTGATGCTCACCAGCGCCAGCCAGGCACGGCGTTCGTCGGCGGTCAGCCAGCGGGGTTCGGTCATGGTCCCCATTCTACGATTGATCTTTCAACCAGCTTCTCCGGCCCCGGTAGGCTTGCCGCATGTATGTTGTCTCCCTCACCTACCGTGTGCCCCAGGAGATCGTCGACTTCCACAACGACGCCCACATAGCCTGGCTTCAGAAGGCGTTCGACGACGGCATCTTCATCGCTGCCGGCCGCAAGATTCCGCGCACCGGCGGGCTGCTGCTGTCGCAGGCCGAGAAGGAAACCCTCGACGCCAGCCTCGCGCAGGACCCGTTCTATACCAACGGCGTTGCGGACTTCGAGGTGCTGGAGTTCCATGCCGGCCGGGTGGCGCCGGGGTTTGAAAACCTGCTGGACACCCCGCCCGCGCCTACCGTTTAAGGCGCGGTCCGCCGTCGTACTTTCCTCCGGACATTTCTCCGGCCAGCTTCTTCAGGCCGCCCTTCTGCGGCACCTTCACCGGCTGAGGCCAGCGCGGAGTGAGCGTATCCCCCAGCGTGACACCCCGGAGCTTGCGGCCGAAGAGCGGGAGGACCCAGTCGTGGACCCAGCGCCGTTGCCGCCGCTCCCACTCCCGCAGGCCCAGCCTGGGTGCCGGATCCCAGTCCTTGGGTTTGATCTTGTGCTGCACGCCCAGCTGGTCCAGCACCTGCCCGGCAAGGTATTTGTGGCCCGCCTTTGACATATGGAGCCGGTCCGAGTCCCACATCCTGCGGTCGTGGAAGGCGTCGAGGCACCAGTAATCCACCAGCACGGACCCGTACTTCTCCGCGATCTCCCGCACCCGCTCGTTGTAGAAGGTGTTGCGCTTCTTCAGTGGCTCCAGCAGCGCCGAAACCTTGACGTCGAACCCCGTGAAGAGGACAAGGGTGGCCCCGGTGCCCGCCAGTTCCGCGACGAGCCGCTCATAGTCCGCCAGCAAGGCGGGCATGTCCGTTTTCAGGTCCAGGAGGTCGTTGCCTCCCGCGTAGAGCGTGACCAGTGTTGGCCGCATCCGCAGGGCGGGTTCCAGCTGCTCGTCGATGATGTGCCGCAGCCGCTTGCTCCTGATGGCCAGGTTGGCGTACTTCCATCCGGGCTGCGCCTTGGCCAGCTTTTCCGCCACCCGGTCAGCCCACCCTCGCACCCCGTTGGGCAGCCGCTCATCCCGGTCCCCCACCCCTTCAGTGAAGGAGTCACCGAGGGCAACAAACACCCGCCGCCCGGAGTCAGGAAGCAAGGGATCAGAGGGCACAGGCAAGAAAGTAGCGAAACAAACCAACGCAAGTACGACGTCGGGATGAACAGCGAGTGAGCGCGCGTTTGAGTCTGGCCCGCGAAAAGTGAGCGGGCGTTGCGAAAAAACCTGCAAAACCTGGTGGGGCGTCGCAGGGAAAAGTGCGAAAGGTGAGCGAACGTCCGGGGCGGGAGGGACATCCGGCAGCGTGCGTCTAAGCGAGGAACGAGCGAGCACGCAGAGGATGTGCCTCCCGCCCCGGCGAGAGCCGGAGTCAGCCTTCGGCTTTGCCCTGCCGCCAGTAACCCATGAACGCCACCTGCTTCCGGTCAATCCCCACATCCCGCACAAGATACCGCCGCAGCTCCTTGATCACCCCTGCTTCGCCGGCGATCCAGGCGTAGAAGGGCAGTGCGCCGGCGGGCAGGTGCGGGTTCCTGGTGGCGTTGATCTCCGCGGTGTCCAGACGTGCTGGCGTCTCCCAGAGAATGTCCTCATCTACGTTGACGTCTTCGGGCTCAAGCCCCGCCCCGCCGTCGTCCGCTCTGATGCCCACCCAACCCGGCAGGGGGACAGCGTTGCGGACAGCCTCCTGAAGCAGCTGGCCGTGCGGCCTGGACCGGCCGAGTGCGGCACCGCGGGCCAGCCAGGTGATTTCGATGTCCGCCGGAGAGCTGAGTTCCAGGAAGTCGCCGGCCTGCGGAACTTCCAGGAAGGCATGGCCACTCATGTAAGACGGGAGGGTTTCCAGGATCGCGGAGATGGCGGGGACGGCGGTTTCGTCGCCGGCGAGCAGGACGCGCTGGGCCATGCCGGCGCGCCACTCGATGCCGGAATAGGTTTCGGCGGTGACGCAGTGCGCAGCCCGGTTGTTCGGGCCGATGATGGTGAGCGGGTCACCGGGTTTGGCCTTGGATGCCCAGTCCGCGGCTGGCCCGGCGCCTCCGTGCTCGTCGCTATGCATCACGAAGTCGACGTCGATCTCCGGGTACACCGCATCCAGCCGCGCCTCCCGGACCGTATAGGTGCGCATGGAGCCGCGCACTTCCGGGTCCATGGCCAGCCAGTCCCGGTACCAACCGGCCTGGCTCATCTCAAAGGTGGGGAGCGGAAGTTCCACGCCATCCGGGGCTTTTGACGGGATCAGGAGTTTGATCCGCAGGTCCAGGGTGTGGCCGAGGACGCCGAAGTCTCGCAGGCAGTAGCCGCCGAAGGTGATCCTGCGGAACGTGGGGCTCAGCTGCTGGACAGCGGATACGGCCACCTCGAAGGCAAGGCTCATTGGCTGGGTGGCGGCGCTTTCCCGGATCTTCATGAAACGAGCTCCAATTCGTTGGCGGTGGCACGGTGGCGGCCGATGGGAATAATCAGCGGGGTGCCGGAGACGGGGTCGGGAATGACACGGGACTCAAGCCTGAAAACATCACGGACCAGCTCTTCCGTAACCACCTCAATAGGGGACCCCATGGCCGCCACGGCTCCGTCCTTCATGGCGATGACATTGTCTGCGTAGCGGGCGGCCAGGTTGAGGTCGTGCAGGACGATGGCCACGGTGGTGCCCCGGCTGCGGTTCAGGTCCGTCACCAGGTCCAGGACTTCCACCTGGTGCGCCAAGTCAAGGTAGGTGGTGGGTTCGTCCAGCAGCAGGATTTCCGTTTCCTGGGCGAGTGCCATGGCAATCCAGACCCGCTGCCGTTGGCCGCCGGACAGTTCGTCCACGTCCCGCCCGGCGAGCTCCAGCGTTCCGGTGGCTTCCAGCGCCCGCTGCACCGCGAGATCGTGTAGGGACGAGTCCCCTTCACTCCAGCTCCGGAAGAAGCCCTGGTGCGGGTAGCGTCCCCGACCCACCAGGTCGCGGACGGTGATCCCGTCCGGGGCGCTGGGGTGCTGGGGAAGCAGGCCCAGGGTGCGGGCCAGTTCGCGTGCCGGGCGGGAATGGATGTCCTTGCCGTCCAGGGTCACGGCGCCGGCTGCGGGTTTCAGGAGCCGGGACAGGCCGCGCAGCAGCGTGGATTTACCGCAGGCGTTGGCGCCCACGATCATGGTCACCTTTCCTTCCGGAATCCGGACGCTCAGCCCATCCAGCACGCAGCGTTGGTCGTATTTGAGGGTCAGGTCCTGGGCTTCGAGAACTGCCACTTCAGGCATCCTTTCGGTTGGCCGTGACCAGGAGCCACAGCAGGAACGGTGCGCCGAGCGCGCCGGTAATGACGCCCACCGGCAGGACGGTGCCGTCCAGCAGCAGGGGCGCAAGTTTGGCAGCGCAGTAGTCGGCGGCCAGGACAATCAGGGCACCCACAAAGGCCGACGCCGGCAGGCTGGCTTTGCCGGTGAAGCGGCGGGCGATCGGACCGGCAAGGAAGGCGACGAACGAGACCGGGCCGGCAGCCGCCGTCGCCACTGCTGCCAACGACACGGCAATGACCACCAGGACCAGCCGGGCTCTGTTTACTGGCACGCCCAGTCCGGCGGCAGCGTCATCCCCCAGTTCCAGGATGCGCAACGGCCCGGCGACGAGCGCGACGGCGGGGAGCAGCAGCGCGAGCGCCATGCCAAGGATGCCGGCACGGTCCCAGTTGGCGGAGTTCAGGGATCCGTTGAGCCACACCAGTGCGTCCGCGGCGGTGCGGATGTCGGCGCGGGTCATCAGGAAGCTGACCACGGCCTGCAGTGCGGCCGCTATCCCCACCCCGGCCAGGACCAGGCGGTTTCCGGCGGTGTTTCCCCTGCCGCCTCCGCGGCCGCTGCGGGAGATCGCGTGGATCAGGGCTGCCACGGCCAGGGCACCTGCCAGTGCCGCGCCGGACACAGCGGCACCGGATGCGCCAAAGATGACAATCGCAACAACCGCCGCCACGCTGGCCCCCGAGCTGATGCCAATGACGTCGGGGCTGGCGAGGGGGTTGCGGAGCATGGTCTGGAACAGGGCGCCGGCCAGGCCGAATGCGATCCCGATCAGGGTGCCGATGACGGCCCGGGGAAGCTTGTTCTCCATCACGATGAAGCTGGCGCCGGGGATCTTGGGCCCGCCGGTCAGGTGGTTGATGACGATGGTGAAGAAATCCGGGATCGTCACCGTGTAGCTGCCCAGCAGGACGGATGCGAAGAACATCAGCACCACGGTGGCAGCCAGCATTGCGGTCCGGTGCAGTCGCCTCCTTCCCCCGCGTTGCTCCATCACTTTTGGTCCTTTAGGACCGGTTTTGGCAGCCATATCTGATAGCGCAACGCCGGTCACAGCCCTGCCCCTTTCCCGCGGCGGACCAGCCAGACGAACACCGGCGCGCCGAGCAGTGCGGTCATGATGCCGGCCGGGACCTCCCCAGGCAGCAGCACCACCCGGCCGATCACGTCCGCGCCCAACAGCAGTGCCGGGGCAGCGACCAGGGAGAACGGCAGGATCCAGCGGTAGTCCGGGCCGGTGAGGAAGCGGACCGCGTGCGGGATTACCAGGCCGACGAAGCCGATGGGCCCCGCCAGCGCGGTGGCCGTGCCGCACAGCAGGACCACCCCCAGGGCCACCACCGCGCGGGACAGGCCTACCCGTTGGCCCAGCCCGCGGGCAACGTCGTCCCCCAAGGCAAGGCTGTTGAGGGTCCGTCCAGCCAGCAGCACGATGAGTGCACCGGCCGCCAGGAACGGCAAACCCGGCCGGAGTACCGACCAGTCGCGGCCCGCGATGCCGCCCACCTGCCAGAAGCGGAACCGGTCCAGCGTGTCCTGGCTGGAGACCAGGATGACGTTCATGAGCGAGGACAGCCCTGCGCTGAGTGCGGCTCCCGCGAGCGCGAGCTTCACCGGCGTTGCACCGTCCCGGCCCAGCGAGGCGATGAGGTACACCACGACGGCGGCCGCGGCGGCCCCCGTGAACGCGAACCAGATGTAGCCGGTGAAGGTGGTGACGCCGAACAGGTAGATTCCGGTGACCACCGCCAGGGCAGCTCCGGCGTTGACTCCGATGATGCCGGGATCGGCCAGTGGGTTGCGCGCCACCCCCTGCATGGCAGCACCTGCCAGGCCCAGGGCGGCTCCGGCCAGCAGGCCGAGGACGGTCCGCGGGATGCGGGCCTGCACCACGGCGTGGTCCCCGTTTGCGGGATCGAACGCTGTGAGCGCCTGCCACACAGTGCCGAGGGGAACGTCACGGGCGCCCACGGCCAGCGATGTGCCGGCCATGAGCACCAGCACGACGACGGCGGCAGCCAGCCAGGCGGCCCGTTTCCTTCCTGACGCATCACCGCGGAGGTGACCAGCGGCTGCGCTGGGCGGCACCGCGGTGCCTGTACCCGCGGCCGGGTGTGCCGTCGTCGTACTCATGGAGGTGCGCCTACTTCACTGCATCCGCGGCGCTCGCCAGCTGGGGCAGGAACGTGTCCAGGGACCACGGCAGGCTCAACGGTGACGAGGCCGAGATGGAAAGGGTCAGGGTGTTGTCCGAGTCGGCCACCAGGGCGCCGTTCTTGATCGCCGGGATCTGGCCAAGCAGGGGATCAGCCTTGATGGCGTCAGCTGTGGAGGCGTCGGGAACCCAGGTGACAAAGATGTCAGAGTCCAGTTCGTTGGCCTTCTCTGCTGACCACGGGATGTAGAACTCCTTGGAGCCCTTCGAGTTGTTTGCCACTACAGGCGCAAGGTTCATCCCGATTTCGCTGAGGAAGCGGGGCCGGTTGTCGTTGGCGGTGTAGACGTTCACGCCGTCGCCCTTGGCGGGTTCCAGGTTGCCGTAAATGAAGCTCTTGCCCTGGATCTGCGGGTACCGGGCAACCTTCTCCTTGACGGCGGCCTCGGTGTCGGAAACCAGTTTGGCCGCTTCGGCGTCCTTGCCAAGGGCCTTTCCGATAATGGTGGTTGCGTCCTGCCAGGAGGTTCCGTAGGCCACCTCCGGGTGGGCCACCACGGGCGCGATCCCGCTGAGCTTTTTGTAGTCCTCTTCCGTGAGGCCGGAATAGGCGGCGAGGATTACGTCCGGGCTGAGCTTGGCGATTTCAGTGAAGTTGATGCCGTCCGCCTCCGAATACTGCACCGGTGCCTTGGCCGAACCGAAACCTGCGCCCAGTTCCTCGAGGGCCGCGTCCTTCCACGGGGTGGATCCCTTGTCGTTGCCGCCCCACTCGTTCTTGGGAACGCCCACAGGTACTACTCCGAGGGCGATGGCGACGTCGTCATTCACCCAGGAGACGGTGGCAACGCGGGTGGGCTGCTTGTCGATGGTGGTCTCGCCGTACACGTGTTGGATGGTCACGGGGAAGGCAGGGCTGCTGCTGGAACTGGTTGCATCCGAAACCGGTGAGGCGGGCCCCGTGCTGCACGCGGAAAGCGTAAGCGTTGCCGCCGCCAGCGCTGCTGCGGCCTTGCCGGCGGAAGAAAAGAGGGTCCGGCGGGTGGAAAGGGGGCCGGGAAAGAGGGGGGATGTCACGGTGCTCCTTGATCAGGCTGGTGAAAACTTAAGTAAGGCTAACCTATGTAAACGGCAATTACGCAAATGTTTTGTCACCTAATACTTCCTAAGTGACGCAGCGCACAACTCCCGGGCGGCCCCCGGGGCAGTTCCTTGGACAGGTGGCGATTGATTTGGCAGGATGGCCTTGCCGGTCCGGCGGCAAGAACACCGGGATGCTGACAGGAACAGGACAACGGGAACAATGAGCACGCAGAAGGCCAGCTGGGCCGCCGCTGCCGTGGAAAGCGGGGTGGCCGCTTTGGCCTGCACCGCGGAGACTGACTGACTCCCCCGTTACCCCTGGCCCGCCTCCGGGCCGCCCACCTTTCACGAAAGTTCAGCCATGCAATCAGTCACGCCTCAACAGATCCGTTCATCCTTCGTCAACGCCAGCCGCTCGGAAGCCGCGAAGCTCACCCTGCCCAAGAACTTCGACTCCCTCGACTGGGACAACCTGGAGTTCCTGGGATGGCGCGACCAGAAGATGCCGCTCCGCGGCTACCTGGTGGTTCCCGGGCCCAAAGGCCTCACGGGAATGATGCTCCGGGCACCCGAAGGAGGGGCCAGGAAGAAGCGCTCCGTGCTGTGCGAGCTCTGCCACGACGTGTTTTCGAAGGAGGACGTGCTCCTCTGGGTCGCCAAGCGCGCCGGCCAGTCCGGACGCGACGGCAACACCGTGGGCACTCTGATCTGCGCCGACTTCCTCTGCTGCGGCAACGTCCGCAAGGAACCCCCGGTCAACGAGATCAACCCCGACCCGGCTGCCGTGGTGGAGCGCCAGATCCAGGGTCTGCAGGACCGCACGGCCCAGTTCCTGGCCAGGGTGCAGGCCAAATAAGTGCCGGTCAGCGGTACGAGAAGCTCATCAGCACCGCTTTGAGCGCCTGGCCTTCAGCACCCCAGTACCAGGCCTTCGCCGCCTCATCGTCGGTGAACGGCTGCGCGTCGAACAGGACGTCCGCGCTCAGGACCCGGTCGCCAAGCAGCACCGGGCCTTCCCGAACCTGCCCGTCCGGGGAAACGGGCAGTCCGGCCGTGAGTTCCATGCGGTATCTTGCGGCGGCTTCACTGCGGTCCACAAAGAACGAGGAATGCGGCGTGGGAACAGAATGGTCCCGGAGGCCCAGGACAGGGTCTGTTTCGATGACGGTCCGGATGGCAGAGCCGGCCACGACGTCGGCGATTTGGCCGTAGTAGATGTTGATGCGGCTGTTTCCTTCGGCGTCGCGAACCGTGGCCGTTCCCACGTACGGAGTCTTCGACGGCTCGAAAACCTCCACCGTCCAGTCCGCCGGATGGCTGAAGGACAGCCGGCCATCGGGAAAGGTGAAGGTTTCCGGCCCCGCGGGAACCGGGGAAGATGTGGCGGCGGGAACTATTGACCGTGCCGGGTCCGGGGCCCTTGTGGAAATGGCGGCGGACGCGGGGGATGAACCGCCGTTCTCCGGGGTCCCGTCGGCACAAGCCGCGAGGGAGAGCAGCACAGCAGCGAGCGTCAGCGGTGCACATTGCAGGAGGCGCATGGGAAGTGCCTTTCAAGAGGACGCCATCGTTCTCTTGGGGAACAGTGCGGGCCCAGCCTCCCGCTGTACCTATGGGATTTGTTCAGGCGAGGTGTGATTGGTAAAGCCCAGAGTGGCACAACGAAAACACCCGCCACCATCGCTGGAGCAATAATTCCACCAATTTGTTATATAGCTGCCTCAGATCATCGCAGGACGATGTCCACCGGGTTCGCTTCCGACCGCCAGGCACCTTCCTCACCCTGACGGGGCCGGATCACCGGCGCCGTCAGGACGCCCGAGCGGTTGGTGCGGCGGTCACGGAGGATCTCCGTGACCGAGCCCAGGTGCCGGGACAGGTCGATCACGTTTTCGGGAGCCGCGAGCAACAGCTGGAAGCCGAACTCGTGCAGCGCCTTGATCCCGGCGCCGGCAAACTCCTCCGACGCGAGCACAAAAGCCTCGTCCATCATCACGGTGCCGTAGGTGGTGAAACCCTGCTCGGCGATGCCCAGCTGGTAGCTCAGGGCCGCGGCCATGATGAACGCCGTAAACCGTTGCCGCTCACCACCGGACATGGAGCCGGTGTCCGCGTGCATGAACACTTCGGTCCTTTTGCCACTGCGTTTCCCGTTTGACGGCGTTCCGGTGACTTCCCGGTGCTCCTTGCACTGGATGAACAGGTGCCCGCGCACGTCCAGCACCTCGGCCCGCCAGCGCCGGTCCTCCGGTGCCTGGGAGCCGAGCCGCTTAACGAGGGTCTCCAGGGACTTGTAGCGCGCGGTGAGCTCGCCGTCGTCGTCCTTGTGCGGTGCGGCGCCGTCTGGGCGGGCGGCTTCCGCTTTCGCCGGCCGGGCGTGCCGTGCCTTCAGGGCGTTCTGGATGGCGTCCTTGAACTGTTTGGCCGTCGGCGGCAGAGTCTGCTTGATGTCCAGTTCCAGGTAGCTGCCTTCGTGGAAGTTCACCTGGGACAGGATGCCGTTCAGGGGCAGGATGCGGCTGGTGATGGAGCGGCGTTCCTCGTCCAGCAGGTGCAGCAGGGTGCTGAAGGACTCGTGCGTGCGCTGGTTGAAAAACTGCCGGAACTCTGCCTCCTGCGCGGGCAGGCCGTCATTGACGATCGCGTGGTAGCGGGCCTCGAACTCGCTCGCAGCCCCGATGCTGGTTCCGTGGTCCGCGGAAATGGCGCTGCCCCACTCGCGCACGAACCCTTCAAAGATCCGGGTGAGCCGTTCGGCTGTTGCCTGTCCCCGGGACTCCGCGGAGTGCAGTTCGCCAAGCAGGGCGGTCCGGACCCGGTTGGCCAGGTTATCCAGCTCGTGCATTTCGGTGATGTCGCCGAAGTCGGCGAAGTAGGGTTCCAGGGCTTTGACGGTGGCGTCCGACGGCGGCGCCTGGGCCAGGCGGTCACGTGCGGCTTCCAGCAGGGTGTCGGCAGCGGTCAGCTGGCGGTCGAGCGCCTTGTATTCGCTTTGCAGGACTGCAGCGGACTCGGTGCTGGACTGGTGCTTTTGCCGGACCTCCTCGATGGTGGCCCGGAGCGGCTCCAGGTCGGCCTGGGCAGCCAAGGCGTCCTTGAGCCGCTGCTCGATCCTGGTGAGTTCATCAGCAGCCACCGCGGCGGACACCTGTTCCCAGGGGCGGTCGTCTTCGGCAATCCGGCGCAGGGCGTCCAGCTGGCGGCTCATGCCCTGGTGGGAGTCCTCGCGGCTCTGTGCGAGTTCGGCGGCCTTGGCCACTTCCTGCCGGAGGTCCTCCACCTGCCCGGCCACGAGTTCCAGTTTGGCCGCGTTGTCGAAGCCCAGGACGTAATCCTGGCGGCTGTTGAATCGGTCATCCTTTTCCACCGTGTGCCGGTTGCGCTTGACCACGCCGCCCAGGCTGAGGCCCTTGTCCATAACGGCCAGCTCGTCCGGGTCCTCCACGCAGGGGTAGGCGAAGTCCAGCGCGATGCGTTCGCGCACCCATGCGCCGGCCTCAGCAGCCGCGCCCGAGGCGAGGATGTCCAGCTTGGTCAGCAGGTCGCCGTCGTGCGCGTCCTCCACGGCGAGCGCACCACCGGCGAGCGGCTTGGAGACGTCCACGGCCCGCAGCGCGCCGCGGACGTTGTGGTCATTGAGGTAGCGGGTCACAGCGCCGAAGTGCTCGCCGGGGACCAGCAGGGTGGTGGCAAGGCTGCGGAGAGCGCGTTCGGCAGCGGGGCGCCAGCGTTCCTGTCCTTCGGCGAGGTCCATGAGCTCGCCGGCGAAAGGCATGCGGTCCTCAGGGATGCCGGTGGCGGCCGCGATGGCGGCGCGGTTTTCAATGCTTGACGGCGGCAGCAGGGACTTGCGCGTCTTCAGCGAGATGAGTTCCTGCTCAGCCGCGGCTAGCTCCCGTTTCCGGCTGGCGTGCGCGTCGAACGCCTCGAACCGCAGCTCCTGCAGGGCCTGGGAATCATCCTTAAGCTCGGCGGAACGTGCTGCCGCCTGCTCGTGGGCCTGCTCCCAGCCGGCGGCGCTCCACTCAAGCTGCAGGCCGGCGTCGGCCAGTGCCTGCTGGGCCGCCTCCTCCACCTGTTGGCGGAGTTTCAGGCCAACCCGGGCGTTCTCCAGCGACTGCTCGATGGCCGAGATCGCGTTGCCGCCCTGGTTGTTGTAGTCGGTTTCCAGCTGCCGCAGCTCCTTGGCCAGGCCGTCCCGGACCGCCCTCTCGGCGCCGAGTT
Source organism: Pseudarthrobacter defluvii (assembly GCF_030816725.1). NCBI lineage: Bacteria > Bacillati > Actinomycetota > Actinomycetes > Micrococcales > Micrococcaceae > Pseudarthrobacter > Pseudarthrobacter defluvii. Next base: position 4,554,005 of record NZ_JAUSYG010000001.1, on the reverse strand, counting down.
CCTTGGCCTTCGCCTGCGCCAGCTCGCGGAAACGTGCAAGTGTCTTTTGGTGCACCGTGACGGACAACTGCTGCCGGTACGCCTCGAACTCCCCGCCCACCAGCTCCCGGAGCCGGTTCGCGTCCAGCAGTGACTGGGCGTACTCCCGGTTCAGGCCCGGCACCGGCGCCAGCTGATCACGCTGCTGCCGCACGTCCTCCAGCCGCTGGCGGATGGACATCAGGTTGCTGAACTCCTCCACCACGTCGTCCGCGGCGGCGAGCGTTGCCGGCGCGTCCAAAACCTGGTCCCGGAAGAAGGTGTTGACGCTGCCGCCCAGCCCCTTGCCGGCCTGGATCACGCGCAGCAGCGGCAGGGCCTGGTCCGAACTGATCCCCAGCAGGCGCCGGAACCGCTCCGCGAACGCCTTGTGCACGTCGAAGACCTGGGCGTGCGGGAAGAGCGTCTCCAGCGCGCCCTTGGTGAACCGCTTGTCCGCGATGCCCTCAACCGCCTCAAGGTCCAGCGGAACATTGTCGATCAGGTAGAACCGGCCCACGCTGGACTCGGTGCCGTTCTTGGGCAGGTCGAACAGAGCTGAGACCGTCACCCGCGTCCCCGCGGCGTTGTCGAACGTCAGGGCGACGGCGGACCACGTGGCACCCGGGCGCTGGAAAGCACTCGCCGAGCCCTCGCCCACGGCCTTGTCCCCCACCTTGCCGCGCATGTACGTGAACGTGGTCCGCTTGTCCTCCACGGCACCACCCGAACGCTGCGCAGCGGCCTCGTTCGACCGCGGACGCGCATCGAACACCCGCAGCATCGCATCGAACAGCGTCGACTTACCCACGCCCGAATTACCCGTCAGCAGCGTCCCGTTCCGGTCCACGTGCATCGTGTGCGCCCCATGGAACGTCCCCCAGTTGACCACCTGCACCAGTGCAAGCCGCATCTGCCCCGGGTTGGTCACGTCCCCCAACGGAAGCATGCTCGCGATGGTCACTTGCCTTCTCCTTCAGGTTGAGGTGCCGGCTCGCCGAACGCGGCACCACCGGACACATGCTCTGCGTGCTCGCTCGTTCCTCGCTTAGACGCACGCTGCCGCATGTCCCCGGTGTCGCCGCTCGTGCCCGCAACCCGCGCACCCGATGACGACGACGCCGGTGCCGCCCCGGGAGTGGCATCGGGCCTGTCGGAGCCGGGCGACTCGCTGCTTGCAGCAGAGTCGCCCGGCGAAGGGGCGGGGGCGGCATCGGCGTCGTCGTCCCCCGCACCGTCCTCGTCCTCGTTCTCGTTCTCGTTCTCGTTCGAGGAAGTCTCGGCATCAAGGTCCAGCATCGCTTCTGTGCCCGCAGGGTCTGCTGAGGCCGCTACCAGGGCCTCGATGTGGGCCGGGATGTCGCCGATGTTTTCGAACGGCAGGGCCAGGGGCAGGGCGTTGGAGATGGTGTAGACGTCATCCAGGCCGGTGGGGAGCAGGAGCTGGCGGGCCAGGAGCTTGGTGATGGCGCGTGTGACCACGTCCGAGTCGCGCAGGGCGTCCTGCTGGCCGGCGGGCTGGTAGTGCGCCACCAGGTCTGTGATTTCCTCTCGGGTGATGGTGGGGTCCGTCTGGGCCGTGACGTGCCGGTCCAGCAGCAGGCGCAAACGGAGGAGCACGATGGTTTCCACCCGGCTCAGGGCACGCTGCTGGCGCAGGATGCTCGAGCGGGTGCTGCCGCCGATCACCTCCGGGTCCACCGGGCGAAGGACGGCGATCTTCCGCTCATGGTCCAGCTGCAGGGTCAGGAACAACTCGGAAAGGCGGCTGCGCAGGATCACCTGGTTGTCCAGCAGCACCGTCCACAGCTTTTCGTCCCGGCCGCCGTCGATGTAGGGGCCCTTGAGGAGCTTCACCAGGGCCTGCCGCACCTTCATGGACAGGACCCCGGTGTCACCGGGGAACAAGGCGGCGCCATCGACATAGATGTCGCGCGGGGAAACGGTGAAGGGGCGCTCAGCCGCCGGCGCCGGGACGGGCGCGGCTTCAGGCTGGAGGTCCTCCGCCTCGTCAAGCACGTTGTCGTGTGAAACCTCAGTCATCTGAATCCTTTGCGAGCGTGACCACCGGCAGGTAGGCCCTGCGGGTGGAGCCGTCTATCTGTTCGAAGTCCAGGCCATCCCAGGCACCGCGGTCGAAGTCCGCCCCGGCATGCAGGGCCTCCGACAACAGGGCACGGATGGAGTTGATGTGCTGCTCCTCGGGCGGCAGCTGCTGCCAGGCATCGGCAAGGGTCGCGGCGCCGGCCAGTGCCGCCCGGACCACCGCCGGTTTGGCCTTGCCCGTCCGCGGCGAGCGCACCCGGTCCGAATCCGTGAAGGCGATGGGATCGGCCAGGCGGGGCGGGGCGGCGAACTCGTCGGGATCGAAGAGCTTCACCATGGACAGGGACTCGAATCCGGCGTTGTACAGGACCGGTCCGGGAACCAGGCCAGGGCGTTCGCGCTCGTACGGGAGGGAACGGATGGCCTGCTCGGCTTCGCGCAGGACCTGCCGCAGCCGGACTGACTGGCGGAAGTCGTCGCTCTGGACGTAGGTGTTGAGGCTTTCGCTGAGCTTGCCGTAGATGCGCTGGATCTGGCTGTGCTGCTGGCGGAGCTCTGCCACCAGGTTCTTCAGCGTCTCCCGGTCCTCGGGTGAAAGGTCATCCGCGAACTGCCGGCTCAGCACCTCCCCGATGGCCGACCGGAACCTCAGCTGCTGCTGCGGGTCCTCAAGGAATGCCGTAAAGGAGCGGAACGTCCTGCCCTCGGGGCTCTGGCGCAGCCGCTTGTCCGCCTCGAGGACCTGCGCCATAGTGGCGCCCTTGGTCAGGGACTCCTCGATGATCTGGTTGCGGAGTTCGCCCACCAGTTCCTCTATCCGGTCACGCATCTTCTTGTAGTCGGCAGGCAGGCTTGCCGCCAGGTCCAGGATGTTCCCGGCGGCTTCCACGGCTTCGTCGTCGTCGAGCAGGCCGTCGAACTCGCCGGTGCTGATGTCCTCGATCAGCTGCTGGCGCTCCTCAATTTCCTCCTCAAGGGCCTCGAGGCGGGCGCTTTGGTCCGGGTTGGTTTCATTGGCGAGCTTTTCCACATCCCCCAGCAGGGTGCCCAGGCGGGAACCATTCAGGGTGGACCGCTCGCTGGAAAGACTGTCCAGGAAGGCGAGCACACGGGCGGCAGGCTCGGTGGCCTCATAAACAATCTGGCCTGACTGGTTCCGGCGGGTCAGGAACTGCCGCCGGGTCCACTCATCGCCAAAGGCCTTCCCGTTGGCCCCTCCCCCCAGCCCCGGATCCTGGCGCCGGAGCTCCTCAAGGAAGGTGTCGACGTCGGCATGGAATTCCTCAAGCGGCACCTGCGGCCGGGTGCGGGTAAAGGAAGCCTGCAGCACCGCGATCACCCACGGCGCCGAACGCGTCAGGGCCCAGGCCGGGCCCTTGGTGAGGAGTTCGAGGTCCCGGAGCCGGGCGCTGATGGCGTCAGCGGATGACCTGGCGGAGCGGGGCACACACTCTCCTTGGGCTGTTGGCTGTTGGACTGTTCCGGGGGCTGGGCAGGGCGCTCCGAACGGGTCGGACCGGAAAACTGCCAACTACAAGGTTAACGCAGCCCGCCGCGACCGCTCCGTGACCTACCTGCCGGTAGTGTTTCAATCCCGTATCAACAGTCACTTCTGACCCACGCCGCTCTGGCTGGCTCCGTAGAAATGCCCCTACTCTGCTGCTACTGGTCTTCGCCACACAGTCTTTCGCATAGCAATGTTGCAGCAGGGGGATTCATGCAGTTCGATTTAAGCTCAGTGGAAACAGCCACGTTGGTCTTCATCGGGACACTGGTTTTCGGCGCGGTCCTGGCCGCATTCGTCCTCACGGCGGGGCTGCTTGCCTTGGCGCTGCTGGGGGCAGGCAAACTGACCTGGGTGGTGGTGGTCAACACTCTGATGGCGGTGGTGCACGGCATCAATTCCGGCTGGGACAAACTGGTCCACCGCGCCTCCGCAGTGGACCTGCCCGGAGATTTCCAGGGCCAAACGTCCCCTAGCACCGGAACCTACCCGCGGGTAATCTTGAGGGACAGCTGAAGGGTTCTCCAACCCCGGCGGATCCATGGCTACACCGGCCATCCGGCCAAGGAGATAACCCATGACCTCCGCCACTGACAGCCAGGCCAAGGATGCCCCGGCTGAAGAGACCCCCGTCCCGGCCGGCAAGATCGGCGCCGGGGCCACCGCAGAAGATGCCCGGGCCGTCGCCGAAGCAGCCCGGGAATCCGGATGGGACCGTCCCAGCTTCGCCAAGGGCCTGTACCTTGGCAGCTTCGACCTGGACCTGGTCCACCCCTGGCCTGCCGCGGATCCTGCCTCTGTGGAACGGGGCGAGGAGTTCATGGCCCGCCTCAAGGAGTACGCCCGCACCATGGACGGCAGCGTGATCGAACGGGAAGCAAAGATTCCCGACGACTACATCAGGGGCCTCGCGGACCGGGGCGTCTTTGGCATGAAGATCCCGGAGGAGTACGGCGGGCTGGGCCTGTCCCTGGTGTACTACGGCCGGGCCCTGGCGCTGCTGGGCAGCGTGCACCCCAGCCTGGGCGCGCTCATCTCCGCCCACCAGTCCATCGGCGTCCCGGAGCCGGTCAAGGTGTTTGGCACGCCGGAACAGAAGCGCGAGTACCTGCCCCGCTGTGCCGCCGGCGCCATCACCGCGTTCCTCCTCACCGAACCGGACGTGGGCAGCGACCCCGCCCGGCTGGGCAGCACGGCAACGCCAACGGACGACGGCGACGCGTACCTTTTGGACGGCGTAAAGCTTTGGACCACCAACGGGGTGATCGCCGAACTGGTGGTGGTCATGGCGGTGGTCCCGGCACACACCGATCAGGACGGCACCAGACACAAGGGCGGCATCAGTGCGTTCGTGGTGGAGATGGACTCGCCCGGGATCACGGTGGAAAACCGCAACGCCTTCATGGGTCTGCGCGGCATCGAGAACGGTGTAACCCGCTTCCACCAGGTGCGGGTACCGGCCGCCAACCGGCTGGGCCGCGAGGGCCAGGGCCTGAAGATCGCGCTGACCACGCTCAACACCGGCCGGCTGGCACTGCCTGCGCTCTGCGTCGCGTCGGGGCGCTGGAGCCTGAAGATTGCCCGCGAGTGGTCCAACGCCCGCACCCAGTGGGGCAGGCCGGTGGGCGAGCATGAGGCGGTGGGGAAGAAGATCGCCTTCATCGCCGCCTCTGCCTTCGCCCTGGATGCCGTCTTTGAACTTTCCGCAGAGCTTGCCGACGCAGGGCAGAAGGATGTCAGGATCGAAGCGGCGCTCGCCAAGCTTTGGGCCACGGAGATCAGCTGCACGATAGCTGACGAGCTGGTCCAGATCCGGGGTGGCCGCGGCTTCGAGACGGCCGAGTCGCTGGCTGCGCGCGGTGAACGTGCCGTACCGGCCGAGCAGCAGCTGCGGGACCTCCGTATTAACAGGATCTTTGAGGGCTCTTCCGAGATCATGCGGCTGCTGATCGCCCGGGAAGCGGTGGACGCGCACCTGGCCGCCGCGGGTGACCTTGCGTCCCTGGATGCGAGCCTGGCCGACAAAGCGAAGGCCGCCGTCGGGGCTTCCAGCTTTTACGCAAAGTGGCTGCCCAAGCTGGTGGCCGGTGCCGGCATGGATCCCCGCTCCTACAGTGAATTCGGCAGGCTGGCCAGGCACCTCCGCTTCGTTGAACGCTCGTCGCGGCGGCTGGCGAGGCAAACCTTCTATGGCATGGGCCGGTGGCAGGCCAAGCTGGAGCGGAAGCAGGCGTTCCTGGGCCGCGTGGTGGACATCGGCGCTGAACTTTTCGCCATGACCGCGTGCTGCTCGCGTGCCGAGATGCTCCTCAGGACGTCCCCTGACAAGGCGGCCAGCGCCTATGAGCTCGCCGATGCCTACTGCGAGCAGGCAAGGGTGCGGGTGGACGAGTACTTCGACCAGCTGTGGCGCAACACGGACGACGCCGACCGGGAACTGACGCGCAGGGTCCTCGACGGGGACTACACGTGGCTTGAGGCCGGAGTCCTGGACCAGTCCGAAGGCACGGGGCCTTGGATCGCCGATGCCTCACCGGGCCCGTCCAGGAAGCAGGACCTGCACCGGAAATACCGGTAAAACCGCAGGTCACAAAATAGTAAGCACGCTTGCTATGGGCTTGGCCGGGTGGTTGAGTTGAACCATGAGCAGCTCAACGAACCCAGAGAACCTGCCGCCCCGCCACGCCCGGGAGGATGAAACCACCCGCAACGGAAGTTACCGCGCGGGCGCCGCGGATGACGCCGCCACGCGCGCGATGGACCAGGCGCCGGCCCGCTCAGTGGCTCGGGACCGCACTACCGATCGGGACCGCGCCGCGGACCTCCGGGCGGAACGGTCGTACGAGGCTGCCCCGCCCACAGCGGAGCGCGAGTACCAACCCGCTCCCACCGCTGCCACCCCTGTGGTGAACCCTGCGCTGGCAGATCGGGAAACCGTCGTCGCCCGCCAGAAGGAGCGGTTCGGCGGCATCAAGGTGGGTTCGGCGTTCTTTGGCTGGCTGACCGCCACGGGCATGGCCGTACTGCTGACCGCACTGGTGGCAGCCGCCGGGACCGCCGTGGGACTTGCCAGCAACACCGACGTCAACGAGGCCGTGAACCAGGCCGCGCAGAACAGTGGCACAGTTGGACTGGTGGGCATCATCGTCCTGCTGGTGATCCTGTTCGTTTCCTACTACAGCGGCGGCTACGTGGCCGGCCGGATGGCGCGCTTCAACGGCGCCAAGCAGGGCCTCATGGTGTGGGTGTGGGCGCTGATCGCGGCCATCGTGGTAGCCATCCTGGGCATGGTGGCAGGACAGCAGTTCAACGTCCTGGCCAACCTGAACAGCTTCCCGCGCATCCCCATTAACGAAGGACAGCTGACCACCACCAGCATCATCGCCGCGGTCGTGGTGGCAGTGGTGGCCCTCATCGGTGCTGTCCTCGGCGGCCTGGCGGGCATGCGGTTCCACCGCAAGGTTGACCGTGCTGGCTTCACCCCGGACAGCGAGTTTTACGACGACGACGAGTAGTCAGGGGAGGATGTCGCCGTCCACATAGAGCCACCGGCCGTCCTCGCGGACGAACCTGCTGTTCTCGTGCAGTACGCCGCGTTCCCTGCCGTGCCGGTAGTAGGCCTTGAACTCGACAGTGCCGGCAGTATCGAACGGGCCTCCGTTGCTGGTGGCCACGATGTCCAGCCGGCGCCACTCCATGGTGGGGTCGAGGTCAAGACCGGCCGGTGCGGTGGAGGGGTGGTGCGTGCGTAGCAGGTAATCCTCATCCAGGCGGACAAACGCACCGTAGCGGGACCGCATGAGCTGCTCCGCTGTCGCCGCCTGGGCGCGTCCCGAATGGAACCGGCCACAGCACTCGGTGTACGGCTCCCCGGACAGGCACATGCAGTTTGCGGGTTCAACTGAGTGGGTCACCCGGCGATGCTGTCACATCCGGTAACAGCTTCGCTACAACCCCGGGCGTGGCGCGGTCCACGGCGGCATGGCAGGCCAAAAATCCGTATGGTGGAGAAGGAGCTTCCGCCCGGCACTGTTGGCCGGGCGCGGGCCCAGGACGCAGGCAGAGAGGAGAGACGGCATGGGGAACCCGGACACTCTCGTCCTCAACCTGACCTTCCTGGGGACAGTGGGCGTGGCTCTCCTGATGTTCGGAGTTCTCTTCCTGCTGGGCGTCATCACCCTGGTCCTCGCGGGCCTGGGCCGGCTGGCAACCATCGTGCTGATGGCCCTCTTCGGCCGCGTTCCCGGCAGGACCCGCTCCGCCGGTTTCGCCAACGTGCCAACCAGCCAGGCCGAGCCCCGCAAGCCGCTCCGGGAACGGGCCCCCGTACTGAAGCCGGACCGGCTGAAGGAGTCGCTCCGCACCGCCGTCGTACGCCATCCCAAACTTGCCGCCGCCCGTCCCGAACCCCCGGCCCTTGCCGAGGACTGGGCCTCCGCCGTTGCCGAGGCTGACAAGCGCGCCAAGGCCAGGGCCCGGGCCGCCGCGCCGGAAATCAAGCTCTCGGTGCGCGACCTTCCGGACCCGGCCGTCCCCGCGGACAAGGTCTCCGAAGTGGCCCCGCTGGTGGAGTCAGCCCTGCACAACCACCGCCCGCCGCACGAAATGCCGCGCTCATTCAAGAAGCCCCAGCCCCTGCATCCGGTGCCGCCGCTCGATACCGGGTCCCTCGTTTCGCTGGCCGGACCGCCACAGGTGCTCAAGGAGCAGTCCAAGGAGAACGGCTAAGCCCTTACCCTGAGCAACCATCTGGGTTAGCGTGAACACATGGAATTCAGATACCTCGGAAACAGCGGCTTCAAAGTCTCGGAAATCACGTTCGGCAACTGGCTGACCCACGGCTCGCAGGTGGAGAACGACGTCGCCACCCAATGCGTGCGTGCCGCCCTCGATGCCGGCATCAGCACCTTCGACACAGCAGACGTCTACGCCAACACCGCAGCGGAAACCGTCCTGGGCGAGGCCCTGAAGGACGAGCGCCGCGAGTCCCTGGAAATCTTCACCAAAGTCTTCGGCCCCACCGGGCCCAAGGGCAAAAACGATCTTGGCCTTTCCCGCAAGCACATCATGGAATCCATCAACGGGTCCCTGCGCAGGCTCCAGACGGACTACGTGGACCTGTACCAGGCCCACCGCTACGACTTCGAGACACCGCTGGAAGAGACCATGCAGGCGTTCGCGGACATCGTCCGGCAGGGCAAGGCGCTGTACATCGGTGTGAGCGAGTGGACCGCGGAGCAGCTCCGCGAGGGCCACAAGCTGTCCAAGGAACTGGGCTTCCAGCTCATCTCCAACCAGCCGCAGTACTCCATGCTGTGGCGCGTGATCGAAGCCGAGGTGGTCCCGGCGTCGGAAGAGCTTGGCGTGTCCCAGATCGTCTGGTCACCCATGGCCCAGGGCGTCCTCAGCGGCAAGTACCAGCCCGGCCAGCCCGCCCCCGAGGGCAGCCGCGCCACGGACGAAAAGGGTGGCGCCAAAATGATCCAGCGGTGGATGCGCGACGACGTCCTGGCCGGCGTGCAGGAACTGAAGCCGATTGCCCAGGAGGCAGGGCTGAGCATGCCGCAGCTGGCCGTTGCCTGGGTGCTGCAGAATCCCAACGTGGCGTCCGCCATCGTGGGCGCCTCCCGGCCGGAGCAGATTGCCGACAGCGTGGGCGCCGCCGGCGTGAAGCTTGAGGCGGAGGTCCTCAAGCGGATCGACGACGCCATCGGCGGCCTCGCGGAACGGGACCCCGCGCAGACCAAGTCGCCGGCCACGCGGGAAGCGTAAGTGGCGTCCCCGTCGGAACTGCCGGAGCTGCCGGAGCTGCCGGACCTGGCGGTCACCGGGTCCACCGGCGGCCTGGGCGGAATGGTGTCACGGCAGCTTGCCGCGTCCGGTTTCGCCCAGCGCCTGCTGGTGCGGGATGCCGCACGGGCCCCGCAGCTGGACGGTGCGCATGCTCTGGTGTGTTCCTACGGGGATGGCGCTACCTCCACTCATGCCTTGGAGGGTGCCAAGGTCCTGTTCATGGTGTCTGCCGCCGAGGCGGAGGACAGGCTGCAGCAGCATTATGCGTTCGTGGATGCCGCTGCAAAGGCCGGGGTGGAGCACGTGGTGTACACCTCCTTCTATGGGGCGGCGCCGGATGCCACCTTCACCCTGGCCAGGGACCACTACGCCACGGAGGAGCGGATCAAGGCGTCCGGAATGGAGTACACCTTCCTTCGCGACAACTTTTACCTCGACTTCCTGCCGCTGATGACCGGTGACGACGGCGTCATCCGCGGGCCTGCAGGCGACGGGGTGTTCTCGGGGGTGGCGCGGGAGGACATTGCCCGCTCCGCCCACGCTGTGCTCCGCGACCCTGCCATCCACAAGGGCAAGACCTACAACCTGACCGGCCCGGAGGAACTGACCATGGCACAGGCGGCCGGGGTGCTGAGCGGCGGGACCGGGCGGACGGTGCGCTACCAGCCGGAAACGGTGGAGGAAGCCTACGCGTCACGGGCCTCCTACGGCGCCCCGCAGTGGCAGCTGGATGCCTGGGTCAGCACCTACACGGCGATGGCGGCGGGTGAGATGTCGGGGCTCTCACCGGACGTCCACGGGCTGACCGGCCAGGACCCCATCAGCCTTGCCGAGTTCCTGACACGGCCGGTGCTGTAGCTGGGTAAACCCCGTTGACGGGCCGGCGGGCGCGGCGTAGACCTGTTTGTGCCGGGGGCGCCCCAGTCCGCCAAGCAGAATCGCACCGCCATGAGTTACATCAACCAGCAGTCCACCCGGGAGCCGTCGGCGGTCACCCCGCTGGCCCCGTCCCCGGCCGCGCAGCCTACGTCCGGCCCGCTTACCCGGGAGGAACTGCAGCTCGCCGCCCGGAACCATTCCATGCCGCTGGAGGCCCTCCGCCGCGAGGTCACGCCCCCGGGACTGCACTACGTCCTCACCCACTTCGACATTCCGGATCTCGACGGCTCGTCATGGCACCTGCGGATCGGCGGGGCGGTGGAACGCGCCCTGGAGCTGGGCATGGCAGCCCTCCGCAGGGATCCGGCCATCACCGTGCCCGTCACCCTGGAGTGCGCAGGCAACGGCAGGTCACTTCTGGAGCCTCGGCCGCCCAGCCAGCCCTGGGTCCTTGAGGCAGTAGGCACAGCGCACTGGACCGGGGTGCCGCTGGCCTATCTCCTGGGCAAGGCGGGGGTTCTGCCGGACGCCGTCGAGGTCGTTTTCACCGGCGCCGATGCCGGGGTGCAGGGCGGCGTCCCCCAGAGCTACGCGCGCAGCCTGCCGATCCGTGAAGCCCTGCGTCCCGACGTCGTCCTTGCCTACAAAATGAACGGCGCTGATCTGCCGCCGCAGCATGGCTACCCGCTGCGGCTGGTGGTGCCGGGCTGGTACGGGATGGCCAGTGTGAAGTGGCTGGAGTCCACCGAGGTAGTGAAGGCACCCTTCGCCGGGTACCAGCAGGCCGTCGCCTACCGCTACCAGAGCTCCGCGGACGACGGCGGCAGCCCGGTTTCCCGGATCCGGGTGCGTTCGCTGATGGTCCCGCCGGGAGTCCCGGACTTCTTCACCCGGGAGCGGTTCCTGCGCGCGGGCCCGGTCATGCTGGAAGGCAGGGCGTGGTCCGGGGAAGGTGCCGTGACCGCCGTCGAGGTGGGTATTGACGGCACGTGGCTGCCTGCCCATCTGGACAAGCCGGCCGGTGGGTACGCCTGGCGGAGGTGGAGCCTGCCCTGGGTAGCCAACCCCGGCGAGCACGTCCTGTCCTGCCGCGCCACGGACATCACCGGTGCCGCCCAGCCCCTGGAGCAGAACTGGAACTTCCAGGGGATGGGCAACAACGTGGTGCAGCGGGTGCTGGTGACCGTGGAGTGAAACCGGTTTTACTGCCTTGGGCGGTGCAGCCCGGGTCTATACTCGGTGCCAACCATGACAAGCCTGCCTTCCTCCCCCGCCAGTGTCCGCATCGATGCCTGGCTGTGGGCCGTCCGCGCCTATAAGACCAGGTCCGCCGCAACCGCCGCCTGCCGGGCGGGGCATGTCCGCCTCAATGGGAACCCTTCCAAGGCCTCGGCCACCCTGGTCACCGGCGATACGGTCACCGTCCGCATGCCGGGATATGAACGCATCCTTGAGGTGCGGCGGCTGATCGCCAAGCGCGTGGGGGCCGAGGCTGCGTCGCACTGCTTTACCGACCACACTCCCCCGCGGCCGGTCCTGCCGGCGCTTGGCCTGCCCCAACGGGACCGGGGGGCGGGGCGGCCCACCAAGAAGGACCGCCGCGAGATGGAGCGGCTGCGCGGACCAGCCTGACCGTCGCGCCTGCCGGCGTCAGGCACCCGCCTTGGTGCGCGCCTTGGTGCGCGCCTGGGCGAGGTTAGCGAAGGGCAACCGGCCGAACTCCTCCACGAAAGCGGCGTGGTACGCCGCCTCTGCGCCGTTCAGTTGGTCCGCTGGAAGTTCTTTCCACGCAATAGCCAATGACCCGGCGTCGGCAAGCTGCCAGATCAACCGCCCGTCCCAGTGCCCGGGAGGCCTTCCCTGCCCGAAGTCGACGAATTCCTTGACCTGCCGCCGCAGCCCCCGGTTGCCTTGGCTTCCGGGTCCGGCCTTTCCCACGTAGAGAACCACGGCACGATCCACCCACTCGGCGGCCAACGGGGCTGCGGGGAGGGATGGGTCCTTCTTCTTGAAGACGCCCGCGGTGCTTTTCGGGAGAAAGCGCGGCTGGAAATCGTCCGGAGCGACGACGGCGAAGAGGCCTGTTCCCTGCGGAATTCTCATGGCTTCAAGGGTTCGGATAGGCCGGAACCCGGCGAAGCCTTCCGCCTTCAGGCCCTTCCTGGTGAACTGCATAATCCATTGAACAGCATGCCCGGGACCGGTGCTGCATTCCGTTTTCCACATAGGGGTTTTGGGTGCCTGCCACTGTCAGACCCTGGTGGAAGACTTTGGTCATGGAAGCGGTTTTGGAATCGGCGGGAATACAACGGACGGTGCGGCGTGCCGGGCTCCCTGCTGTTGATGCCATTCCATGCCCGCCTGCGGCGCCTTCCATTGACGACGTCCTGAAGCTCCTCGCCTGCGTTCCCCTGGCCCGCGACGGTGCGGGGATGATCGACCAAATTCGTGGGCTGGAGGACCTGAAATCACTGGCCGGCACCCGGCAGGCTGATGCCACTGTGGCCTTTGATCTTCAGCAGCGGGGTGAGCAGGCCGCCGCCGGGGTCCCGGCCGAGGAGCGGGGTGCCGGGGTCGCTGCACAGATCGCGTTGGCCCGCCGGGAGTCCCCGGCGAGGGGTTCACGGCTGCTGGGCCTGGCCAAGACCCTCACCGGGATGCCGCACACCGTCGCAGCGTTTCGAAGCGGTTTGTTGAATGAGTGGCGGGTGACGCTGGTCGTGAAGGAAACCATTTGCCTTTCCCCCGGGGACCGGGCCGGGGTGGATGAGGAACTCGCCGCCGATATGGGCGCTTTGGACGGCATGGGAGACAGGGCCATCATTGCCGCCGTCCGGGCCGCTGCGTACCGGCGGGACCCCGCCTCGGTCGCTAAACGCACCGCCCGGGCCGTCGGTGAGCGGTGCGTGAGCCTGCGCGCGGCCCCGGACACCATGACCTACCTGACCGCCCTCCTGCCAGTTGCCCAAGGTGTCGCCGCTTACGCCTCGCTGGCGCGTGACGCCGACAGCGCCCGCTCGGCCGGGGATGAGAGGTCGCGGGGGCAGGTCATGGCCGACATCCTCGTCGAACGCGTCACCGGCACCCCCGGCGGCATCAGCGGGGTGGAGATCCAACTTGTCATGACCGACCGCGCCCTCCTTCAGGCCGACGCCGAACCCGCCCGGCTCCCCGGCTACGGCACCGTCCCCGCAGCAGTCGCAAGGGAACTCGCCCTCACCGGCACTGCTGACAACGACCTCACTCTCTGGGTCCGCCGGCTCTACACGGCCCCCGCCACCGGCGAGCTCGTGGCGCTGGACTCCAAAGCCCGGTTCTTCCCGGCCGGCCTGAAGCGGTTCCTCCAGATCCGGGACGAAACCTGCCGGACACCGTACTGCGACGCCCCGATCAGGCACAACGACCACATCACCGCCTGGCATGACGGCGGACCCACCACCGCCGGAAACGGTCAGGGCCTCTGCGAAACCTGCAACCACACCAAAGAAACCGCCGGCTGGACCGCCAAACAAATCCCCGGGCGACGCCATACGGTCGCAACTGCCACCCCAACCGGCCACACCTACCACTCCACCGCGCCACCACTTCCCGGCACAAGGACAAGCCACCTTCGGAAGCCGAGCGCGGCAACGCAGGTGCGGTCTGGAGCGCCCTGAAAATTCGGTGTGCGCACCACTCCCGGGGGAAGCGTAGAGTGACATAGGACGCCTGAATCTGGACGCCTCGCTGGTAAGGGAGAAATCGTGACGATTGATTGGGACGAAAAAAAGGCCCTGCTACAGGAACCGAACATCGCGAAGGTAACGCAGCTTTGCGATGAATTGATGGAAAAGAAGCCCGATTCCATCGTCCCCTACATCGACCCCGTGCACGACGAAGATGAGTGCAGGATCATCAGCCTCCAGGCCAGCCCCGGCAAGGGGACCGAGTCCGGATTCGTCTCGCACAACAACGATGACGAAGCGGCCCGCCGCGCCACCCAGATTTACGAGCTTGCTGAGCTTGACCCCCGTTACGTTATGCCCTGGAACGCCTACCCCTGGATCCGGGAAAGCGGCAGTCCCTCGGCACTTAGTGTCCAGGAGAAAACCGACGGTCTTCGCCCGTTCCGGCAGTTCCTCAAAATCAACTCCCGGGTTTCGGCCATCATCGCTCATGGTACCGACGCATCCACCTTCCTGACGCTGTTCGAGAAGACCTACCACTCGTCACTGAAGAATGCCGGCATCAAGATCTACAAGGCCTCCGCCCTTGGCGGCAGGGCCTTTGCTGTTTCTGAGGCCAAGCAGGAAGAACTCCTCGCCAAGAACGTCGAGACCTACCGGGACGCGATGCAGCGGGCAGGCATCCAGCACCTCTGATCCGCCCGCTGCCCTTCCCATTCAGAAACCGGCAGATTTAGGACTTCAAGCTGTCGTCCGGGTCGGTGCTCTTGCGGCGTTGCTCTATGCCCTGGGCAACCTGCAGGATGCCGTCCTCCACGCCGTGGGCTATGGCCTTTGGTGCGGCGGCCACAGTGCCAGCCGCAGCACCAACGACTCCCGTCACTGCGCTTCCGGCGGCCTGTCCTAGATCGAGAAGCGACGTATGCCATTCCTTGCGCTCCAATGCCTCCGTCGCCGGCATGCCATAAGCCTCAGAGAACACCATGAGAAGCCGCTGGGTTTCCGATAAGGAATCATAGAATTTGGGCAGCTCGAAGGGATTCGCCACGCGAGTCAGTGCGTCCACCTTCGCCGCTTTCGCGGCAGCATCGGCCAATTTCTGCACTTTAGACCGCGTGAGCTCTAGCCGGCGTTCCCTCGCCCGCTCCACGTGGCGGGCGTGCGCGCCTGTGGATTCTGCCTTGGCCCCATGAACAATCTCGAGTGAATCCATCCGGACCATATTCGTCAGAGCAACCGCTGTAATGATTAGCCAGTGCTGGAGTTCGCCGGACGCAGCACTCTTTGCACCGTCCAACCGCTTGCCGAAGCTCTTGGCACTCAAGCCATCCGCGAGCGCATCTATATGGTTGAGCGCGACGGCGTGCATTTGCGATAAGGCTGCAGCCTGTCCTGCCACCTGGTCCCACAGTGTGGCCGTCAACTCTCCGGTTTCTTCAAAGTACCCAAAGGCCTTGTCCAAAATATAAGTCGTCCCCTGGATGTTGCCCAGCGCTTCATTCCGGGTGTCCCGAAGCACCGTATCGAGCTTCACATCGATTGCTTCGAGCTGCACTTCCAAGCTGTGGATAGCAGCTCGAATAGCTACCGCGGCTGCCAACATCGCTGGGTTGGGCCCGGCGGGAAGGCCCGCCGGAGAGGATTTCACCAACTGCACCACGGTGTCGATAGTCCCGTCGGACTGGCGAAGGACGCCGCTGACGATGCCGAACGCCTCTTTGGTGGAACCGGCCAACTCCAAGTACTTCGCGTAGGACTCAGGGGTCATCTGGAAAGAGTTGCCACTTACTGCTCCCTGCCCCACGATGCTTAGAAGCCCGCCGGCAGCGGCCAGCATTTCGGTGATGGCCGTCCCGACCTTTGCCGTTGATTCGGGCGGCACATCAAGCTTCCGGAAGAGCTCGGCGATGGCGTCAGGTGACCCTGCTACCAGGGCGGACTCGCCCTCGACGTAGAGGGCAAGGTCCGGGTTCACATCATTCATAGTGGCCATCTTCACACACCCCACAGACAGAGCACTGACGCCACGTTGGGCTTTAGATCGAAGTAGGGGCTGCCACTCCTTACATCTGGGATGTCCCATCACGCACTAAACTCACACGGGTGATCACAGGTGAAATCAAGTCCCAAGTAGACAAGGTCTGGAATACGTTCTGGAGCGGCGGAATCTCCAACCCCTTGGAAGTCATCGAGCAGATCACGTACCTGCTGTTCCTGAAGCGCCTCGACGAGAACCACACGCGCGAAGAGAAGCGCGCCAACCTGCTGGGCCAGCCCCTGCAGAACGCGGTGTTCCCCGACGGGCTGGACCCGCAAGGCCGCCCCTACTCGGACCTACGCTGGTCCAAGTTCAAGGACTTCTCCCAGTCCGAGATGTTCACCGTCTTCTCCCAGAGCATCTTCCCGTTCCTTCGTAACGAACTGCCCAAGCAGTCGAATGGCGAGGATTCAACCTACAGCAACCACATGAAGGACGCGCAGTTCAAGATTCCGAACGCCGGCGTCTTGAAGCAGGTGGTGTGGTTGGGTCCCCAGATAGAAGTCCAGTGTTTGTGTGAGTTTCGTGTCCGAGAATGGACGCAGGAGGAAATTCACGAATCATGGCACGCAGACACACCCCTGAGCAGGTCATCGCCAAGGTCCGGCAGGGCCAGAAGATGCTCAATGACGGGCGCCCGATGGTCGAGGTAATCAAGGAGCTCCAGGTTACCGAGGCGACCTGGTATCGGTGGTTGAACCAGTACGGGTCCGAGAAGAACGCCGAGGCGTCCAAACGGACCAAGGAGCTGGAGAAAGAGAACGCCCGGCTTAAGCGGCTGCTGGCGGAGAAGGAACTGGCCATCGACATCCTGAACGAGGTGGCCAAGGGAAAATTCTGAGCCCCGAACCCCGCCGTCGTGCCGTGCGCATGGCGGTGGAGAAGTTCGGGGCGTCCGAGCGTTTCGCGTGCGCGGTGCTGGGGCAGAACCGGTCCGCGTTCCGCAAGAAGAAGCCCGATATGGGCTTTGAGGAAGCCCGGCTCCGTGCAGCCTTGCGCGCCGTCGCCGGGCAGCACCCCGCGTGGGGCTGGCGGAAGGTGCGCTGGCACCTGCTGGCTCAGCCTGAGTGGGACGGCGTGGTGCTGAACAGGAAGCGGGTGCGACGGCTCTGGCGCGATGAAGGCCTGGTCTGTAAACCCCGGGCGAGGAAGAAGCGCCGGACCGGGCCCGGCGCCGGTGAACAGAAGCGCCTAACTGCCCAGTACCCGATGCATGTGGTCAGTTTCGACTTCCAGTCCGATGTGACCTCTTGCGGACGGCACATCCGGTTCTTTAACGTCATCGACGAATACACCCGCACGGCGCTGGCGGTCATTCCGCGCCGGTCGTTCAAGGCCGCCGACGTGGTCGCTGTGTTGGAGAACATCATCGCCGAGACCGGCACCGCCCCGACCTACGTGAGGTGTGACAACGGGCCCGAATTCACCGCCGCCGCACTTGGTTGGGTCCCCAGATAGAAGTCCAGTGTTTGTGTGAGTTTCGTGTCCGAGAATGGACGCAGGAGGAAATTCACGAATCATGGCACGCAGACACACCCCTGAGCAGGTCATCGCCAAGGTCCGGCAGGGCCAGAAGATGCTCAATGACGGGCGCCCGATGGTCGAGGTAATCAAGGAGCTCCAGGTTACCGAGGCGACCTGGTATCGGTGGTTGAACCAGTACGGGTCCGAGAAGAACGCCGAGGCGTCCAAACGGACCAAGGAGCTGGAGAAAGAGAACGCCCGGCTTAAGCGGCTGCTGGCGGAGAAGGAACTGGCCATCGACATCCTGAACGAGGTGGCCAAGGGAAAATTCTGAGCCCCGAACCCCGCCGTCGTGCCGTGCGCATGGCGGTGGAGAAGTTCGGGGCGTCCGAGCGTTTCGCGTGCGCGGTGCTGGGGCAGAACCGGTCCGCGTTCCGCAAGAAGAAGCCCGATATGGGCTTTGAGGAAGCCCGGCTCCGTGCAGCCTTGCGCGCCGTCGCCGGGCAGCACCCCGCGTGGGGCTGGCGGAAGGTGCGCTGGCACCTGCTGGCTCAGCCTGAGTGGGACGGCGTGGTGCTGAACAGGAAGCGGGTGCGACGGCTCTGGCGCGATGAAGGCCTGGTCTGTAAACCCCGGGCGAGGAAGAAGCGCCGGACCGGGCCCGGCGCCGGTGAACAGAAGCGCCTAACTGCCCAGTACCCGATGCATGTGGTCAGTTTCGACTTCCAGTCCGATGTGACCTCTTGCGGACGGCACATCCGGTTCTTTAACGTCATCGACGAATACACCCGCACGGCGCTGGCGGTCATTCCGCGCCGGTCGTTCAAGGCCGCCGACGTGGTCGCTGTGTTGGAGAACATCATCGCCGAGACCGGCACCGCCCCGACCTACGTGAGGTGTGACAACGGGCCCGAATTCACCGCCGCCGCACTGATTGAGTGGTGCAACACCGCCGGCGTGGATACCGCCTTCATTGACCCGGGATCACCCTGGCAGAACGGCTTCATCGAGTCCTTCAACGCCCAGTTCAGAAGGGAACAACTCTCCGGAGAAATCATGGACACCATGGCCGAAGCCAAGTATTTGGCCGACGAATGGAAAGCTATCTACAATCATGAACGGCCCCATGGATCCCTGAACGGCATGACGCCGAAGCGCTACTGGGAAAACTGGACGCAAGAAAACCAATTAGCTATCGCATAGGCGCTGGACTGCTAACGGGGGTCCAACCAGGTGGACATTGTGGACAGCATCAACATGGACCGCAAGGACACCAAGGGTGACCTGTACGAGTACATGCTCTCCAAGCTTGCCTCGGCGGGTACCAACGGTCAGTTCAGGACGCCCCGCCACATCATTGATCTCATGGTGGCCATGACGTCGCCCAAACCGCTCGAGGCAATCTGCGACCCGGCGTCCGGCACCTGCGGGTTCCTAGTGCAGGCCGGCCAGTACCTCCGGGACAACAACCCCAGCCTGCTGACCGACGCGGAGACCGGCAAGTTCTTCCACCACCAGCAGTTCCACGGTTATGACTTCGACTCAACCATGTTGCGCATCGGCTCGATGAACATGCTGCTGCACGGCGTCGAAAACCCTGATATCTCATACCGCGATTCTCTGGCCGACCTGCATGCCGATGAGGAGGAGAAGTACGACCTCATCCTGGCCAACCCGCCGTTCGCTGGAAGCCTGGATTACGACAATGTGGCCAAAGACCTGTTGAAGGTCGTCAAGACGAAGAAGACGGAACTCCTGTTCCTGGCGCTCTTCATCAAGCTGCTCAAGCCGGGAGGTAGGGCGGCCGTCATCGTCCCCGACGGCGTGCTGTTCGGTTCTACCGGCGCCCACAAGTCACTGCGGAAGACGCTCGTCGAAGGGCACAAGCTCGACGCCGTGGTGAAGCTCCCCTCCGGCGTCTTCAAGCCGTACGCAGGAGTTTCCACCGCCATCCTGTTCTTCACCAAGACCAACTCCGGCGGCACGGATCATGTCTGGTTTTACGACGTGAAGTCCGACGGCTTCAGCCTCGACGACAAGCGCACAGCGCTGGGTTCGTCCGATCTCCCCGACGCTCTCGCCCGCTGGAACGAACGTACGACGGCGGAACTTGAGCGTGAGCGCACCGACCAGTCATTCTGTGTGCCGCTTTCGGAGATCGCTGCGAACGACTACGACCTGTCGCTGAACCGGTACAAAGAGATCGTGCACGAGGACATCGAGCACGCGGACCCGGAAGAGATTCTGCTTGCATTGAACGGACTCGAGGCCGAGATTGCCGAGGGCATGGCAGAACTGCAGGAGTTGCTCAAATGAACTCGACGCTCGGAGAAGTCTGCTCGATCATTATGGGACAGGCTCCAAGCGGGGATACTTACTCCGCCACTCAAGGCGTACCTCTCATCGCGGGAGCAGGCGACTTTAGCAGGGGCGTGCTCTCACCGAAAAAATACACCAGCCAACCGACCAAGCTTTCGCGTGCTGGTGATGTGGTCTTGAGCATCAGAGCCTCGATTGGTGACAAAGTTTGGTCCGACGGCGAGTATTGCTTGGGTCGCGGCGTAGCAGCGCTGCGCGCGGGAGCCCAGCTCGACAGGAATTTCCTCTGGCACTGGTTGGGTCATATCGAACCTACCCTTCGAGCCAAGGCAAAAGGGGCCACGTTTCTTCAGGTCAACCGCTCGGACATCACAGAACTCCCACTTCCAGTTCCACCGCTCGACGAGCAGCGGCGGATTGCTGCGATCCTGGACAAGGCCGATGAGCTCCGGACTAAGCGCCGCGCGGCCCTTGCCCACCTCGATGCCCTGACCCAATCAATCTTCCACGCAATGTTCGGCGACCCTGTGACCAATCCTCGGAACCTTCCCCGGTTAGCCCTGCCGGAGATCGGCCGTCTCTACAGTGGGGGCACTCCTTCCAAGGCGACTCCTGAAAACTGGGAGGGTGATGTCCCCTGGTTCAGCCCCAAGGATATAAAGGAATCGTTCTTGGAAAATTCCAAGGATCACATCTCGCCACAAGTAACTGAGACCACCTCGTTGAAGCTGCTACCAGCGAAAACAGTTGTATTTGTAGTGCGCGGGATGATACTGGCACATTCGTTTCCTGTAGCGATGCTGCGCCGCCCGGCCACGATCAACCAAGATCTTAAGGCGATCCAGCCTTACAAACCTATCGAACCGGAATTCCTGTTGGCATGCCTGCAAGCCCAACACGGGCATGCAGTAAGCCTTGTGGAAACAGCCGCGCACGGTACCAAGAAACTCACGGCTGACGGCCTTAGCAAAATCTACGTTTTTGAGGTCTCCCTAGAACGCCAGCAAGAATTCGCAGGGCAGGTATCCGCCGTCGAGCGCCTGAAGCAGGCGCACCGCAAGCACCTCGCCGAGTTGGACGCTCTGTTCGCTTCACTCCAACACCGCGCTTTCAAGGGGGAACTCTGATGTCAGAACCAGCACCTGAGTCGTTCGTGACGGAAGTTCCAATTTGGCCCGCACTTATTGTTCCCGTCCTGCAAGCGCTCGAGGACGGGCGGACTCTGCACCGCAAGGACCTGTTTCATCAGGCCGCTGACAAAGCCGGCCTTTCAGAGTCGGCACGCCTTGAGACTCTCAATTCAGGTGGACTTAGGTACGAGCAGCGCATGGGCTGGGTGTTGAGCCACGTTATTCGGGCCAACTGGATGGACCGGCCCACCAAGGGGCACTACTGCATCACTGATGAGGGCCGCCGATGGCTCAAAGAGAACCCAGGCGGCATCAACTACAGCCAAGCCCGCGAACTCTTCGCGAAGCACTGGCCCAAGT
The DNA here is from genome assembly GCF_030816725.1 of Pseudarthrobacter defluvii. Taxonomy (NCBI): domain Bacteria; kingdom Bacillati; phylum Actinomycetota; class Actinomycetes; order Micrococcales; family Micrococcaceae; genus Pseudarthrobacter; species Pseudarthrobacter defluvii. Next base: position 4,532,789 of record NZ_JAUSYG010000001.1, on the reverse strand, counting down.
CTGAAAAGCCGACGGACCCCACGCAACCAGCTGCCCCGGACCAAGTCGCGGCCGAAGAACTGGAGCCTGTCGAGCAGATCGAGGACGGGATCAACCGGATCCATGCGGAGGTGGGCGTCTCGCTGCTCGCCCGACTCCGCGAGGGCCATCCCGACTTTTTCGAAGAAGCAGTGGTCAAGCTGCTCCTGAAGATGGGCTACGGCGGCGCCGAACAGCGGGGCCGCCGCATCGGTGGCACCGGGGACGGTGGCGTAGATGGGGTCATAGATCAGGACGCTCTCGGACTCGACCGGATCTACGTTCAGGCCAAACGGTACGCCGACGGCAACACGGTGGGCCGCGAAACCATCCAGGCTTTTGTGGGTGCTCTACACGGCGTCGGCGCGTCCCGGGGCGTCTTTATCACTACCAGTGCCTTCACCTCCGGAGCACGGCAGTATGCAGAGAACGTTCCCTCCCGGATCATCCTGATCGACGCCGCCCGGTTGGTAGGCCTCATGATCAAGTACCGGGTGGGCGTCCAGGTCAAGCAGACCTACGACGTGGTGGAGCTGGACGAGGACTTCTTCGAATAGTTGCGCTCCGCGGGGAGCTTTGTCGCACCTGTTTAATAGGTTGGAGCCCTCAAACAACCAGGGCAGGGGCAGAATGATCTCTGATATTATTTCCGCGCTCGACAAAAAGTTCGAGGGGCGTATCAATTCTCTCTATACCTTTGCCGCTTCAGCATTAGCGATTGTCGCCATAATGAGCGGCGGAAAACCGCCACTCATCGTCCTGTCGGCCATGAGTAGGGAGTATCTAGGGGCCCCGATTCCCTGGTTCGATGTTGGCCAGGCCTGGATTGCGGCGCGGGACTGGTTAACACCGGCCACTTGCATCGTGCTGGTCACGTTTGCTGCCCTGGCTGTTGTTTTGCAGGGGCAGAAAGCACTTCAAAGCCGTTCATCTGCGACGCTTTGGTTTATTGTCGCGCTGTCCGTCTCCCGGGGCGCCGACATGCTCGTCATTACTCTTGCCGTGTCGGTTGTGCTCATCTGCGGAGGCCTCATCAGGCAGCGCATTGTTGAATCCGGTATTGTCCCTGCCATCGCGGTGACTGCTGGTCTCATCGTTGCTCCGGTCAGGTTGGTGGAATGGCTATGCGGCGTCATTCTCCGCGAAAACGAAGCGCAGGATGTCCGTCTCGTCGATAAGGAAGAGCCCTTGGCCTCAGGGGCAAGGATCGTTTCCTGACCTCTGACACCGCAGCTTTACTTAGTGCGCCACACGCCATGGTTGACTAGTGCCAGACATCGCATCGTGGGATCGGAGAAAGCTGCATGGGGGCAGCGACAGTGAACAGCAACTTTGGCTTCATGCTGGAAGACTGGCCAGACCTGGCACAGCAGGCCCGCCGCTCTGAGCAGTTTGCCCGGCTTGACCCGCGCGCCTCGGTTTTCTACGCCCGGTACACCGTGGAGCGGCTCGTCGAATGGCTGTACAAGGTCGAGCCAGCACTCGCTCTTCCCTACAAGGAGGACCTCAACGCCCTGCTCAGCGAGCCCAGGTTCAAGAACCTCGTCGGCAGCGCAATCGGCAACAAGCTCACCATCATCCGCAAAGCCGGAAACAACGCCGTCCACAATGCCGTCTCTCCGACGCTGCAGGGTGCCGAACTCGTCCTTCGGGAACTGCATCACGTCTGCTACTGGCTTGCGAGGAACTACGCGAAGAACGGCAGCCAGCTGCCGCCGTCGCTGGCGTTCGACGCCGCACATCTCGCTCCGGCGCCAAAGGCTGCAGCCCCGCAGCAGTCGCCGGAGCAGCTGCAGGAGCTGGAAGCGCAGCTGAAGGCACGTGACGACGCGCTGGCCAAGGCCGCAGCCGAGTCCGCAAGCCTTGCTGCCCAGCTGGCGCAGCTCCAGGCCGAGGTAGCCGAGGCCAAGAAGCAGAACCAGGCCGTCCCGGACCGCCACGACTACGACGAAGCGCTGACGCGCCGACACCTGATCGATCTGGATCTCCACGAGGCCGGCTGGCCGCTGGACAACGTGGAAGACCGCGAGTTCAAAGTCGACACCATGCCCACGTCCAACGGGACGCTGACCGGCACCGGCTACGTGGACTACGTCCTGTGGGGCGCAGACGGCCTGCCGCTCGCGGTGGTAGAGGCGAAGCGGACCACCAAGGATCCGCATATCGGGAAGCAGCAGGCCAAGCTCTACGCGGACTGCCTGGAACGGCGGTACGGCCGCAGGCCCGTCATCTACTACACGTCCGGCTATGAGACCTGGATCTGGGACGACACCATGTACCCGGAGCGGCCGGTCCAGGGCTTCCACACCCGCGACCAGCTGCAGTTGTTCATCAACCGCAGGCAGACGCGGAAGCCGCTGGCCGAGCAGCAAATTGATGACGCCATCGTGGAGCGTCCGTACCAGCACAACGCCATTCGCGCTGTGACCGAGGCCTACGAGAAGAACTGTGAGCGAAAAGCCCTGGTTGTCATGGCAACGGGCACTGGCAAGACGCGTACCGTCGTCGCGCTGGCGAAGCTGCTGCAGGAGGCGAACTGGGCCAAGCGCGTCCTGTTCCTGGCTGACCGCGTTGCCTTGGTGAAACAGGCCGCCAACGCGTTCAAAACGCATCTGCCCGGCTCCGGACCGGTCATCCTGGGCGCCGGCGAGGACGCCGACAGCCGGATCCATGTGGCCACGTACCCGACGATGATGAACCTCATCAACCAGACCGAGGGAAAGCTGGGCAAGCGGAAGTTCGGCATTGGCCATTACGACCTCATAGTGGTGGACGAGGCGCACCGGTCCGTTTACCAGAAGTACCGGGCCATTTTCAGCTACTTCGACTCGCTTCTGGTCGGCCTCACGGCGACACCCCAGTCGGAAGTGGACCGGAACACTTACAGTCTTTTTGGGATCGAAGACAACGTTCCCACCTTCGCCTATGAACTGAACGAGGCCATTGATGCGGGGTACCTCGTTCCTCCACGCGTGGTTCCGGTCCCGCTGAAGTTCCCCTATGAAGGGATCTCCTACGATGACCTTCCGGAAGCCGAAAAGGAGCACTGGGACGAAGTCGAATGGGATGAAGAGGGTGAAATCCCTGACTCGGTGGACGCCAACGCCCTGAACTCCTGGCTCTTTAACGCCGACACCGTGGACAAGGCGCTGGAAGTCCTCATGACGCACGGCCACAAAGTCGCCGGCGGGGACCGCTTGGGAAAGACCATCATCTTCGCCAAGAACAATCTCCACGCCCAATTCATCGAGGATCGTTTCGACAAGAACTACCCGCATTTGAAGGGCCACTTCGCGAGGGTGATAACTCATCAGGTGAACTACGCTCAGAACCTGATCGACGATTTCTCACAGCGGGAAAATAATCCCCACATCGCGATTTCCGTGGACATGCTGGACACCGGCATAGACGTTCCGGAGGCCGTCAACCTTGTCTTCTTTAAGATGGTCCGGTCCAAAACCAAGTTCTGGCAGATGGTGGGGCGCGGCACCCGGCTTTGCCCCAACCTCTATGGCCCCGGCGAGGACAAGGAAGACTTCTTCATCTTCGACCTGTGCCGCAACGCGGAGTTCTTCAATGCGGGCATGGCCGGCAATGAGGGGTCAGTTGACAGGTCCCTGGCCGAAAGCACCTTCGCCACGCGAGTCCAGCTTCTGCGGACGACGGCGGACCTCACCTGGGACACGAACGTCCCCTTCGTGATGGACCTGAGGAAGTCCCTGCAGCACACGGTTGACCGGCTCCCCCGCGACAACTTCCTGGTGAAGCCGGCACGCAAATGGGGTGGACAGGTTCGCGGAGCCCGCAGCATGGGATGCACTGGATGTCGAAGACTTCGAGGCGTTGGAAACGCGCATCGCCAGGCTCGCTTCTATTGGCACCCTACCTGATACCGAGGAGGCCAAGCGGTTTGACTTCCTCATGCTGCAAACCGAACTCGCGTCGCTCCAGGGCAAATCACTGGGACCCCTCCGGACCAAGGTCCAGGCAGTTGCCGCCGCCCTGCAGGACCAGCCAAACGTTCCGGCCATCGCCGCGCAACTCCAACTGATCGAAGGAGTCCTCGACGACGAAGAGTGGAACTCGGTGTCGGTGGAATGGCTGGAGGAGATCCGGCTCAAGCTGCGGGAATTGGTGCACCTTATCGAAAAGCGCCGCCGGAACGTTGTCTACACCAACTTCCAGGATGAACTGGGGGAGCTGGAAGAGATTGAGCTCACCGGTGCCAGCAACGGGCATGTGGATCTGGCCCGGTACCGCGACAAGATCCGCCAGTACCTCCACCAGTATCAGGAGCATGCCTCCATCCAGCGCCTCCGCCGGAATAGGCAGCTTACCGCTTTGGACCTCTCCGAGCTCGAGAGGATCCTCCTCGAGAGCGGTCTGGGCTCCCCCGAGGACCTCAACCGTGCAGCTGCCGACGGACTCGGGCTCTACGTGCGGTGCCTTGTTGGCCTGGACCGCGATGCAGTGCAGGAAGCTCTGGAAGGCTTCGTAGCCGGGACAACCCTGACATCACAGCAGCTCGACTTCCTGCAGGTCCTGACGAACCACCTTGTGGACAACGGGAGGGTGCCGCCGTCGGCACTCTTCGATTCCCCCTACAACGAACTGGCACCCTCGGGGCCTGACGTCCTGTTCGGGGACGAGAAGGTTGTCCAGTTGTTCAGCATTCTCAGGGACATCGAAGGGCGGGCACGAGTAGTTCAGGCCGGGTAGGCGGAAGCCCACACTGTCAGGGATTTTTCAGGAGTACGTGGGCATACTCGTAGGTACCTTTACCGGCGAAAGAACCAGGCTGAACCTTGACGTCCCACACCAACCGCCCGCCCCAGGCAGCGTCCCCCGCGGAGGCCGCGGCCGTGCGCATGGCAGCCCTCCCCCAGTTGCGCCACTGGATTGCAGTGCCCCTCCTCATGGCAGTCCTCATCGTGGCGGCCGGTATGGCGCTGCGGTTCATCCCCGCCCTGACGTCGGCGGACATGTCCGTGGACGCAGAACTCAGCCATGACCACACAGCACCCCTCACGGGCGTGGCCATGGTCATCAATGCGGTGTTCAGCCCGGCAGGCGGCGTCCTGATGATCGCAGCCCTGTGCCTCTACCTGCTGTTGGTCCGCCGCAGCCCCGTAAACGCGGTCGCGACAGGACTGGTGGCTGCCGGCGGCTGGGTGAGCAGCGAACTGTTCAAGGTACTGGTGGCGCGGCACCGCCCCGACTCCACCGCCCTGTTCAACCCCCTGATCCCCGAACCGGGCACGGACAGCTTCCCGAGCGGCCACGTGGCGCTGGCCTCCGCGCTGGCCATCGCCCTCTTCCTGCTGGCGCGCGGGACCCGGTGGCAACGGCCCGCGGCCGTCCTCGGAATCGTCGTGCCGGTCGTCGTCGCATTCTCGCGCGTCTACCTCGGCGTGCACTACCCCACCGACGTCACCGCGTCCTTCCTCACAGCAGCCACAGGGGCCGCATTCCTGACCGGCCTGTGGAACCGCTTCGGCCTGGCGCTGCTGGCCCGGGTGCCGTTCCTGGCAAAGCTCGGTCCCGTCCCCGTTCCCCAGGCCTAAAGAAATTGCCATGACCGGCTTCATCGACGGCCTCCTCAACGTCAGCCCGGTTGTGGCGTACATCGCCGTCTTCTGCCTGGTCTTCGCCGAGGACGCACTGTTCATCGGTTTCGTGATCCCCGGCGAAACAGCCGCCGTCCTTGGCGGCGTGGTGGCCAGCCGGGGCGAAGTGCAGCTGGGAACGATGATGGCCCTGGTGGTGGGCGCCGCCGTCACTGGCGACAGCGTGGGCTACGAAGTGGGCAAGCACCTGGGAACCCGGCTGATGAAAACCAAGGCGCTGTCCCGCCACTCGGGCAGGCTGGACAGCGCGCAGGACTTCCTGCGCCGCAAGGGCGGGTCCGCCGTGTTCCTGGGCCGCTTCACCGCCTTCTTCCGCGCCGTCATGCCCGCCTTGGCCGGCACGTCCCGCATGCCCTACGGCCGGTTCCTTGCCTACAACGCCGCAGGCGGCCTTGCCTGGGGCATCGGCTTCGTCCTGCTGGGTTTCCTGGCCGGCAATTCCTATGAAGCCGTAGCCCAGGCTGTGGGGCGGGACCTCGCCGTCGTCATCGCCGTGGTGGCAGTGGCGGCCCTCATCGCCTGGCACGTCCGCTCACGACGGCGGCAGCAGCGGCGGCGCGCCGCAGGCCAGCGGCAGGACTAGGGAGAGTTTGACAGCCACTGTGACCAGTGCCATATTTAAGGCGTGAACCTGTCAGACAGCCGGACAGCAGGACAGCCTGTATTCCGTCACCTTGCCCGGCTGAGTGCTGCCGAGGCGGTGTTCAACGCCATCCGCGAGGACATTGAGTCCGGTGCGATTCCGGTGGGAACCAAGCTCAGCTCGGAGGCCACGTTGGCGCAGGAGTATGGGGTGAGCCGCTCGGTGATCCGGGAAGCCCTCCGCTCCTGCACTGCACTGGGCCTGACGGTCACCAGGACCGGCAAGGGCACGTTCGTCATTGCCAGCAAGGTGGCCAACGACCTCACCCTGGGGCAGTACTCGGCGCGCGACCTCACGGAAGCGCGCCCGCACATCGAGGTCCCGGCTGCAGCGTTGGCAGCTGAACGCCGCACTCCGGAGGAACTGGAAACCCTCCGCGGAATCGTTGCCGCCATGGCCACGGAAACCGATCCGGAGTCCTGGGTGGCCCTGGACTCCAGCTTCCACGCCACCATTGCCCGCGCCAGTGGCAACAAGGTGTTCGCGAGCGTCGTGGCGGACATCAGGGATGCCCTGGCGCACCAGTCCGAGACGCTGAACATGGTGGCTGACCGCCAACATGCCTCCGATATTGAGCACCAGCAGATCCTTGCGGCCATCGAGTCCGGCTCCGCGAAAGACGCCCGCGCCGCCATGGCCCACCACCTGGAAGCCGTGGGCGCAGCCCTGGACTCCATCCTCAACAACTAGCCAGATTCAACCAACCCTTCCAAGGACCCCATGCCCTCCCCCGTGTTTTCTGCTGCCCATACCGCTGCTCCGGCCCAGCTGGCCCTGCCGCAGCACACTCCGCTGGTCGCCGCCGTCCGCGACGGCCTGGTGGAGAGCGTGCACTACGGCTCCGCGGTTGCCCTCGCGGCTGACGGCTCAGTGGCGGCAGCCGCGGGTGACCCTATGGCCCCGTTCTATCCGCGCTCCGCGCTCAAGCCCCTCCAGGCAGTGGCCATGGTCCGGGCCGGCCTTGAACTCCCCGCAGACCTCCTGGCCCTGGCCGCCGCAAGCCACTCGGGGGCGGCAGCACACCGCGAGGGTGCCCTGCGCATCCTCGAACTGCACGGGCTTGCCACCACGGACCTGGAAAACAGCACGGACCTCCCCTACGGCACGGCCGAGCGTGAGGACTGGCTGGGCACCGGCGGCAGCGCCACCCGGATCACCCAGAACTGCTCCGGAAAGCACGCCGCCATGGTGGCCACCTGCGTGCTCAACGGCTGGCCTGTGCAGGGCTACCTGGACCCGTCCCACCCGCTGCAGCAGCTCGTGGCGGAAACTGTCATCGACCTGACCGGTGAGGAACCGGCAGCCGTCAGCACCGACGGCTGTGGCACCCCGCTGTTCGCGCTGACGCTCGGCGGCATGGCCCGCGCCTTCGGCCGGATCGCCAAGAAGGCCGCGGCCTTCTTGGAAGGAAACGACGACGACGGCAGCCCGGAAGCCGCCGTCGGGCTCGCCATGCAGCAGCACCCGGAGATGGTGGCCGGCGAAGACCGCGACGTCACCGCGCTGATGCGCCTCCTGCCCGGCGCCGTGGCCAAGGACGGCTTTGAGGGCGTGCAGCTGGTGGGCCTTCCCGACGGCAGGGCCGTGGCCGTGAAGATTTCCGACGGCGGCGACCGGGCCCGGATGCCCGCCACCGTCCGCCTGCTGGAAGCCCTGGGCGTCGACACCGAGCCGCTCGCCGGCATCGCCACCGCGCCGGTACTGGGCGGCAGCCACCCTGTGGGCCAGCTCCTGGCCACCGACTTCCTGAACCCTGCTTTCCCCACCACCAACCCGTCCACGCCCGTCAACGAAGCCCTGTGAGGACAACCATGACCATCACCGAAACAGCCGCGGAAGCAACCTCCGCCCCAACCAGGTCCGAGCACGACCTGCTCGGGGACCGGGACGTCCCTGCCGACGCCTACTGGGGCGTTCACACGCTCCGCGCCGTGGAGAACTTCCCCATCACCGGCCAGAAGCTGTCCTCCAACCTGCACCTGGTCCGTGGACTCGCCGCTGTAAAGCTGGCCCGCCGCCCGCACCAACCGCGAGCTCGGCCTGCTGGACGCCGAACGCGCCGAAGCGATCGAGCAGGCCTGCCTGGACGTCATGGCCGGCCGCCTTGCCGACCAGTTCGTGGTGGACGTTGTCCAGGGCGGCGCCGGGACGTCGTCGAACATGAACGCCAACGAGGTCATCGCCAACCGGGCCCTCGAAATCCTGGGGCATCCCAAGGGAGACTACGCGCGGCTGCACCCGAACGACCACGTCAACCTCAGCCAGTCCACCAACGACGTGTACCCCACCGCCGTGAAGCTGGGCACCATCTTCGCCGCCCGGGAACTGCTGGCAGCACTCGAAGAACTCGAGGACGCCTGCGCCGCCAAAGCCCTGGAATTCCGCACCGTCGTGAAAATGGGCCGCACCCAGCTGCAGGACGCCGTGCCCATGACCCTGGGCCAGGAGTTCGGCAGCTACGCCGTCACCATCGGCGAGGACCGCCTGCGTTTGGCGGAAGCCGAGCTGCTGATCCATGAGATCAACCTCGGCGCCACCGCCATCGGCACTGGCCTTAACGCGCCCGCCGGCTACGCCGACGCAGCCTGCCGGCACCTGGCCGAGATCACCGGACTGCCGCTGGTGACCGCCGTCGACCTCATCGAGGCAACCCAGGACGTGGGCGCTTTCGTCCACCTGTCCGGCGTGCTCAAGCGGGTGGCGGTCAAGCTGTCCAAGATCTGCAACGACCTCCGCCTGCTCTCCTCAGGCCCGCGCGCCGGCTTCGGCGAGATCAACCTGCCGGCCGTCCAGTCCGGGTCCTCGATCATGCCCGGCAAGATCAACCCGGTCATCCCGGAAGTGGTCTCCCAGGTGGCCTACGAGGTGATCGGCAACGACGTCACCATCACCATGGCCGCCGAAGCCGGGCAGCTGCAGCTCAACGCCTTCGAACCGATCATCGTGCACAGCCTTCATAAAAGCATCTCCCACTTGGAGGCGGCCTGCCGCACCCTTACGGCCCGCTGCATCCGCGGAATCACCGCCAACACCAAGCACCTGCGCCGCACCGTGGAACAGTCCATCGGCCTGGTCACCGCCCTGAACCCCCACCTCGGTTACGCCACCGCCACTGCCATCGCGCAGGAAGCACTTGCCACCGGCAAGGGCGTGGCCGAACTCGTCCTGGAACACGGGCTCCTCACCGACGCCCAGCTCCAGGAACTCCTCAGCCCCGAACGCCTGGCCAACCTCAGCAAGTAGTCCCCACCCGCCCCCTCAATATCCCCGTCTGTAAGGACACCCCCCATGACAAATACCCCGCTCCCTGACCACCTGATTGATGGTGGTCACGCGCATGCGTCCGAGACCTCCCTGCACGCGGAGGACAAGGGCTACCACAAGAACCTCAAGCCGCGGCAGATCCAGATGATCGCTATCGGCGGCGCGATCGGCACCGGACTGTTCCTGGGCGCCGGCGGCCGGCTGAACGCCGCGGGCCCGTCCCTGGTCATCGCCTACGCCGTGTGCGGGTTCTTCGCGTTCCTGATCCTGCGCGCCCTGGGCGAACTGGTCCTGCACCGCCCCTCGTCGGGTTCGTTCGTGTCCTACGCCCGCGAGTTCTTCGGTGAGAAGGCCGCGTTCGTCTCCGGCTGGTTCTACTGGATCAACTGGGCCACCACCACCATCGTGGACATCACCGCCGCCGCCCTCTACATGCACTTCTTCGGCAACTACATCCCCTGGATGGCCGACGTCCCGCAGTGGGCCTGGGCGCTGACCGCCCTCGTGGTGGTCCTGGCCCTGAACCTGGTCTCCGTGAAGGTCTTCGGCGAAATGGAATTCTGGTTCGCCCTGATCAAGGTCGCCGCCCTGGTCGCGTTCCTCATCATCGGCACCTACTTCGTCATCTTCGGCACCCCCGTGGACGGCCAGCAGGTGGGCATCAGCCTGCTTTCCGACAACGGCGGGATCTTCCCCAACGGCCTGCTGCCCATGATCATCCTCATGCAGGGTGTCCTGTTCGCCTACGCCTCCATCGAACTGGTCGGCACCGCCGCCGGTGAAACCGAGAACCCCGAAAAGATCATGCCCAAGGCCATCAACTCCGTGGTCTTCCGCATCGCCGTGTTCTACGTCGGCTCCGTGATCCTGCTGGCCCTGCTGCTGCCGTTCACCTCCTACCAGAAGGGCGTCAGCCCCTTCGTGACGTTCTTCGGCTCCATCGGCATCCAGGGCGTGGACGTCATCATGAATCTCGTGGTCCTCACCGCCGCCCTGTCCTCGCTGAACGCCGGGCTCTACTCCACCGGACGGATCCTGCGCTCCATGTCCGTCAACGGCTCCGCGCCCAAGTTTGCCTCCCGCATGAACAAGGCCGGCGTCCCCTACGGCGGCATCGCCATCACCGCCGTCGTCTCCCTGCTGGGTGTCCCGCTGAACTACCTGGTCCCCGCCCAAGCCTTCGAAATCGTCCTGAACATCGCCTCCGTGGGCATCGTCATGACGTGGGCCACGATCGTGCTCTGCCAGATCCAGCTCAAGCGCTGGGCCGACAAAGGCTGGGTGGAGCGCCCCTCCTTCCGCATGTTCGGCGCCCCCTACACCGGCTACCTGTCGCTGCTCTTCCTGGTAGGCGTCCTGGTGATGGTGTTCATCGACTCCCCGCTGACCATGCTGGTGACGGCCATCGCCTCGGTCCTCATGGTCATCGGCTGGTACGCCTGCCGCCACCGCATCCGTGAAATCGCCGAGACCCGCGAAGGTTTCACCGGAATGTCCCCGGTGGTGGCCAACGCGCCTGCTGACACCTTCAAGAAGTAACAGCTTTAACGTCGACGGCGGCACCTGGGTTCTTTTTGGTGAAGAACCCGGGTGCCGCCGTCGGGGTTTAACGGCAGTTCCTGCCCGTCACTTGGACGGCTTGACCACCATGGCCGAGCCGCCGCCGCGCCGCACAGGCTCGGCTGCAGCCAGGACCCGCCCGTCCTCAAGGAACTCGATGGCGGTGGCTGCGCCGATCTCCGAGGCGGACGTGAACGAGTCGCCCGACGGGGTCAGCTTATGGCCGAAACGGTCGGTCAACGCCTTTCCGTACTTGTCGATGAAGGCCGGTTCGGCGGTGACGCTGGCGGTGTTCCGCTGCGAAGCACGGGGGGCCGCAATGGCATCCGGGGTGCTCATGCCCAGGTCAATCCGGTTGACGATGGTCTGCAGGACCGTGGTGATGATGGTGGAGCCGCCAGGCGAGCCCAGGGCAAGGAACGGCTTGCCGTCCTCCAGCAGGATGGTGGGCGACATGGATGAACGAGGCCGCTTGCCCGGCTCGATCCGGTTGGGGTCAGTGGCTTTGTACTCCGTGGAGAAGTCGGTGAGCTCGTTGTTCAGCAGGAACCCGCGGCCGGGAACAACCATTCCGGAGCCGCCGGTCTGTTCGATGGTCAGCGTGTATTCGACCACGTTGCCCCACTTGTCCGAGACCGTCATGTTCGTGGTGGAGATGTTCTCCGTGTCCTTCTCGTCCGCGAGCGCCGCCGGTTCCACGGGGCAGGTGCCGTCGTATGAGGTGACGTCACCGGGCTGGACAGGCTTGGTGGCTGCGTGGTTGGGGTCGAGTTCGCAAGAGCGTTCCTTGCCGAAGATCGGATCGGTCAGGGCCTCGGTGGGCACATCCACGAAGGCGGGATCCCCCACGTACTTGCCGCGGTCCGCGAACGCCAGGGCGCTGGCCTCCAGGTAGTGGTGCAGCACGGCCGGGTCATCCTTCAGGCCTGGCAGGTCGAATACGTCCAGGATGTTCAGCGACTCCCCCACGGTGGTGCCGCCGCTGCTGGAGGGTGCCATGCCGTAGACGTCATAGCCGCGGTAGTTCACGTGGGTGGGGTCCTGGTCCAGCGCTTCGTAGTCGGCAAGGTCCTCCGCCGTCATGGAACCGACGGGCACCGGGAGGGTGGTGTCCGGGGACTTGGGCGGGCTCTGCACCGTCTTAGCGATCTCCTCGGCCAGCGGGCCGTTGTAGAACGCACTCATGCCATCCTTGGCCAGCATGCGGTAGGTGGCCGCGAGGTCGTGGTTCTTGAAGATTGAGCCAACCTCGGGCAGCTTGCCGCCCTGCAGGTACAGGTCCTTGGTGGAGGTGAAGGCCGCGAACCGCGTCTGGTTGTCCTGGGTCTGGCTGCGGAAGGTCTCATCCACCACAAACCCGCGGTCTGCCACTTTGATGGCAGGCTTCAGCGCGTCCTTCAGGCTGACTGTACCCCAGCGCTCCAGCGCCCGCTCCCACGTAGCCGGTGTGCCCGGGACACCCACCGAGACACCGCTGGTGACCAATTCGGGGGTGAAGCGGTATGGCTTGCCGGTGGCGGGATCGATGAAGGCATCCTGCTTGATTCCCGCCGGCGCGGTTTCGCGCCCGTCAATGGTGCTGACCTTCCCGGACTTCGCGTCGTAGTACACGAAATAGCCGCCGCCACCGATTCCGGCACTGTACGGTTCGGTGACGCCAAGGGTGGCTGCCGCAGCGACGGCGGCATCCACGGCATTTCCGCCCTTGCTGAGGACTTCGATGGCCGCCGCTGACGCGTCCGGGTCCACGGTGCTGACCGCACCACCGTAACCGGTGGCTGTGGGATCCTTGTCGGTCTGCCGGGGATCGGCGGAGGCCGGGCTGATGGCCCCTGTGGTGACGCTCATCGCCAGCGCCGCAGTAACAGCTGCGAGCCGGCGTCCGAGATGTGGCATGGTGGCTCCTAAGTGGGGGTCGAGTGATGTTGGCCACGCTACTCTTCGGGTAGGACACTCTCAACGACTCCGGAAGGACGGGCACCATGGCAGGATCGAAGCTCGCAGTAGTGGGCGCCGGGAGCGTCGGAACTTCGCTGGCGTATGCGGCGCTGATCCGCGGCTCTGCCAGCAACATCGCGTTGTTCGACGTCAACGCACCCAAGGCGGAGGCCGAAGCCCTGGACCTGGCGCACGGAAGCCAGTTCGCTGCAGCCTCGGCGACCGTCACCGGAGGCGGCGATATCGCCGTAACGGAAGGCGCCGACGTCGTGGTCATCACGGCGGGCGCCAAGCAGAATCCCGGACAAAGCCGCCTGGACCTCGCCGGCACCAACGTGCGGATCCTGGAACAACTGATGCCGCCCCTGCTTGAACGCGCACCGGACGCTGTCTATGTCCTGGTGACCAACCCCTGCGATGTCCTGACGGTAGCCGCCCAGCGCATTTCCGGACTGCCCACAGAGCGGATCTTCTCCTCCGGCACGGTGCTGGACACCTCCCGCTTACGCTGGCTGCTGGCGCGCCGGGCAGGGGTTTCCGTCACCAGCGTCCACGCCAGCATGGTGGGCGAACACGGCGATACAGAATTTCCCCTTTGGTCCGGTGCCACGATCGGCCCGGTTCCCATCCGCGACTGGACGGAACATGGTGAGCGGATCTTTACGCCCGAATACCTTGCCACCACTGCAAAGGAAGTGGTGCAGGCCGCCTACAAGGTGATCGCCGGCAAGGGGGCCACCAACTATGCCATCGGCCTGTCCGGCGCCAGGATTGTGGAGGCGCTGCTCCGCGACGACAACGCCGTCCTGCCCGTCTCCACCGTGCTGTCCGGGCTTCACGGGATCTCCGGAGTGGCCCTTTCACTCCCCAGCGTGGTGGGCCGCGGCGGCGTGCACCGCGTCCTGGAAACACCCATGGACGACGGCGAGCTGGCGGCTTTGCGGCTCTCCGCGGACACCTTGCGGAACACCATGGACGCCCTGGGCCTCTGACAACCACACCGACCAACAGGAGCAACGCATGACCAACTGGCGCATCAGGGATTTCCACTCAGCGGACCTGGACGGGATCCTGCACCTCTGGGAGACGCTCAAGGCAAACAACGTCGAACCTGTCTACGCCCTGTCCGAGGTCCTCGCCTCCTGCGAAAAGGACCACGCCGTGGTGGCGGTGCAGGGTGACCAGGTGGTGGGCGCGGCGGTGGGGCGCGCCGCACACGACCAGGGCTGGATCGTCTTCCTGGCCACCCTGCCCGAGTACCGCGGCCGGGGGATTGGCACCTCGCTGCTGGCCGCCGTCGAAAACCGGATGGCGCCGCACGGCCTGAACAAGCTGTCGGCGCTGATGCCGGAGTCCGAAACCCGGGTGGAGGCGTTCCTGGGCCGCGGCTTCGCGCTCAAGAAGAACCTGCGCTACTTCGAGCGGACCATCCCCGTGCAGCGCCAGGAACTCGGCGCGCTGGGCCAGCTCGGCGGCCGCGTCCTGGCGCGCGACCTATGGGAAAACGTGGCGGGCATGCGCAGGGAAAAGGAGTTGCTCGAACGCCGCCTGGTGCTTCCGCTCGCCGAGGCGGACCTGGCTGATGAATTCGGCGTGGTGCCGCCGCGCGCCGTCGTCCTGTTCGGCCCGCCCGGAACGGGCAAGACCACCTTCGCCAAGGCCATCGCCTCCCGGCTCGAATGGCCGTTCGTTGAAGTGTTCCCCTCCCGGCTGGCCGGCGATCCCCAGGGACTGGCCGGCGCGCTCCGCGAAACTTTCCTGGAGATCGCCGAGCTGGAGCACGCCGTGGTGTTCATCGACGAGGTGGAGGAGATCGCCTCCCAGCGGGCCGGGGACCCGCCGTCACCGCTGCAGGGCGTGACCAACGAGCTGCTCAAGATCATCCCTGCGTTCCGCGAACAACCGGGCCGGCTCCTGGTCTGCGCCACCAACTTCATCCGCGCCCTGGACTCGGCCTTCCTGCGCCATGGCCGGTTCGACTACGTGATCCCTATCGGGTTGCCGGACCGCCAGGCCCGCGAGGCGATGTGGCAGCGGTTCATCCCCGCGGCCGTGGTGGATGCCGTGGACGTGGAGCTGCTGGTGGAGCGTACTGAAGGCTTTTCCCCGGCGGATATTGAGTACGCAGCCCGGAGCGCCTCCCAGCGGGCGCTGGAAAAAGCAGTGTACGACGACGGCGGGCTGGCGTCCGGGGGTGACGTTTCCGTCCGCGAGGCGGTGCGGAAGGGGCCCTCCACGCAGGACTACCTGGACGCCATCGGCGATACCCGCACCACGGTGAGTCCGGAAGTGCAGGCGGACTTCCTCGAGGACATTGAGGCCCTGGGGCGGGTCTAGGGCGTGTCTCCTAAAGATGTCAGCCAGATGTTGATTGCTCGGAGGACTGCTCCGCCCCGGTAAGTGAGGGCGAGTTTGTCGTAGCGGGTTGCCAGGGCTCGCCACTGTTTGAAGGTGTTGAAATTGCGTTCGACGACGTTGCGGCCTTTGTAGTCCACTTTGTCGAAGACCGGCGGCCTGCCGCCGGTGGATCCTCGTCGCTTCCGATGGCCGATCTGGTCGGAAGGTTGCGGGATGACAGCGATGATGCCGCGGTCCCGGAGGTGAGTCCGGATGGCTCTGGATGAGTAGGCCTTGTCACCGCGGATCCGCTCCGGGCGGGTTCGTGGCCTGCCCGGACCCGCCCTGTTGACCTTCAAATGGTTCATGAGGTGAGCGAACATCGGCGCGTCTCCGCCCTGGCCCGGCGCGACCAGCAGCACCAAAGGCCTGCCCTTGCCGTCAACCAGGGCGTGAATCTTGGTGCTCAGTCCGCCGCGGGAGCGCCCAATTGCATGGTCTTCCGGCTCAGCAAACAGATTCATGTAATTCGAGCCGGCCCCCTGTGGCGCGGGGAAGGTTGGTGCCGTGTTGGTGGGCACGGTTGACCGTCGAGTCGACCGAGACAGACCAGTCCACTTCACCGCGCGCATCCGCGACCGTCAGAAGTGCCGCCAAGATGCTGTCCCACGTTCCGTCACCGCTATATCGGCGGTGGCGCTTCCAAATGGTCTGCCACGGGCCGAACTCGGAAGGCATATCCCGCCAAGCGATCCCGCACCGATACCGGTAGATGATGCCCTCGACCACCCGGCGGTCGTCCCGGAAAGGACGCCCCCGGCGGCCAGCAGAGGACGGCAGCAACGGCTGAATGCGGGCCCACTGCCCATCAGTCAAAACAGAAGTACGCGACACCCATCAAGCATCCCCGACACCGACATGAGGAATTAGGAGACACGCCCTAGTCCCCGGGACCGGCGTCGTACCGGAGGTTTTCGTAGTCAGTGTCGTCCGCCTCGTCCAGCTCCGCGTCGTATTCCTCGAGCAGCCACGGGTTCACACGGGCCAGGATCTTCCGGATCTCCTCCACTTCCACGGCGGCGTACAGCACCGGCCGGGCATCCCGGTACTTGGTGACCGGCGGTTTCTCCGGCCACTTTTCCGCCAGCGCCTGGACCCGCTCCGGCAGCGAATTGTGCGCATTGTCTGCGATCTTGACCAGGGCAGCGTCATGGTCCTGCGCGATCTCGCGGATGCAGGCCTGGTAGTCGTCCGGGTTGCTGTGCAGCCGGTTGGTGACGCGTTCGATGATGTCCACGGAGCGCTCAGGGACGCCCATCTGCAGCAGGGCCAGCCGGGTCATGGGCGTGTCCTCCGCGACGTCGTGGAGGTATCCGGCAATCCGGATCTCATCGTCGAAGTCCGCCAGGGCGTCGCCCACGGCCAGGACGTGGTCGCGGTACGGCCGCTTGAGTTTGTCCTTTTGCCGGTTGTGCGCCACCTCGGCCAGGACCTTGGCGGTCTCCACCGTGAAGCTGGGTGCAGGGCTCTGATGCGGAATGTACTCGTCTGGCATGCACCAAGCCTAAGGCTCGGGCTGGGCAATGCCCGGCCAGACCCACGGCTCCCTCGGCAGGTGCGCCGGGTCAAAAGCCTCAAGGGCGTGGTCCAGGGTTCCGGCGGGCAATCCCAACGAAGCGAGCAGCCGGTCCCGCACCGCTTCGGCACTCGCTCCGGCCTGGGCCAGGTCAGTCAACGTGACAGCACCGTCCCGCTTTGCCAGGCGCGCGCCGTCGCGGTTCACCACGAGGGGAACGTGCGCATATTCCGGTATAGGAATATCCAGAAGTGAGGCCAGGTAGGCCTGCCGGGGCGTGGACGGGAGCAGATCGTCGCCCCGGACCACCTGGTCTATGCCCTGTTCGGCATCATCCACCACGACGGCCAGGTTATACGCCACCACCCCGTCATTGCGGCGCAGCACGAAGTCGTCCACCACGCCGGTGAACTGGCCGTGGAGGACATCGTTCACAGTGAACGCCGCAACCCCGGCGCGCAGCCGGAGGGCCGATGGCCGGAGAGAACGCTTGAACTCCAGCTCGGCAGGGTCCAGGTTGCGGCAGGTTCCGGGGTAGGCGCCCTGCGGGGCGTGTGGTGCGGACGCCGCCTCCTGGATCTCCCGGCGCGTGCAGAAGCACTCATAGGTGAGCCCTGCTTCCGCCAGCCGCGCGATTGCCTGGTCATACAGCGGTCCACGGTCGGTTTGCCGGACTATGTCGCCGTCCCAGGTCACGCCGATCGCCGACAGGTCACGAAGCTGCACCGCTTCCGCCCCGGTGCGGGCCCGGTCAAGGTCCTCCACGCGTAACAGGAACCTCCGGCCCGTGGAGCGGGCAAAAAGCCAGGCAAGGATGGCGGTCCGCAGGTTCCCGACATGCAGCTCGCCGGAGGGACTGGGGGCGAAGCGGCCGGCGGAGGTCATGGCTCCACCTTAGGCGGAAGAACACAAGAGCCCCTCAGCTACCGATGACTGCGGAAATCCGACGTCGGTAGCTCAGGGGCCCTTGCCGTGTTTTTAGAGTGAGCATGGTGTGAACAAGTCTCAATCAGCGGCGGCCTCCTTGCGGGAAGCGAGGTCCAGGGACCGGGTGGTGTGCCGGGGATCCTGTAAGCCTGCGGGATTCAGCGGTAGCTTGTGCCCTTGTTGCCACTATTTCAGCAGAGCCCATACAGTTGGGGCAACAAGCAGGACTTAGGCTAGTCATTCTGATCACTTCCTGTGGTCCAGGACGAGAGGAAGTGATCAAATTGCAGGAACTCGATCCAACAGACAAGCGAATCCTGAATGCCCTGGACGATGATCCGCGCGTCCCCGTGATGGTGCTGGCCCAAAAGCTGGGCCTGGCACGCGGGACGGTACAGTCGCGGCTGGAGCGGATGACGGCATCGGGTGCCCTCCGCCCCAACAGCAGCCGCGTACTGCCATCGGCCCTGGGCCGGGGCGTGGCCGCCGCTGTGAGCGCAGAACTTGACCAGAGCCACCTGGACGAGGCCATCGCCGCCCTGCGCAAGATTCCCGAAGTCCTGGAGTGCCATGCGCCGGCCGGGGACACGGACCTCCTCATCCGTGTGGTGGCTAGAAGCCCGGACGACCTCTACCGCGTCTCCGAAGAGATCCGCCTCTGCCCCGGCATCGTCCGGACGTCCACCAGCATGTTCCTGCGCGAGGTCATCCCGTACCGCACCACCGGGCTGCTGGAAGGATAGTGCTCCCCATCGCCGGTGAAGGGCGGCCGGGCTAGGCTGGCGTGGAGGAACCAACGGGGGGATCACATGGCGGGGAACTTTTACGGCGGGGATGTGGCGCAGCTCCGGCAGCTCGCCAAGGAGCTGTCCCGCGGCGCAAACCGGCTGAACGGCTTGGAACAACAGCTTGGCAGCAGCATCGGTTCAGGCCAATGGAAAGGCAGGGACGGTGACAGGTTCCGCAGCGAATGGACCTCAGCCCACGCCAAACTGCTGAGGTCGGCCACCGCAGGGCTGGAGCTCGCAGCGAAGGATCTGCTGGCCAACGCAGACGAACAAGAGAAGGCCAGCAGCAGTGGATCCGGCGGGTCCGGCGGTGGCAGGGGCTCCGGAACCGGAGGCGGGGAAACGGCCCAGGACCTGACAGCTCTGCTGACCTCCATGACACCTGCGGAGCGGCGCGCGTACCTGCTCAGCGATGATTTCCGGCAGTGGGCCCAAGCCAACCCGGATGCAGCCAAGAGCGCCATGGATTCCGCCGCGGATTCAGGCCTGATCAGCACGAACTCCAAGGGGTATCGGGACTTTCTCGATTCCTACTGGAACGGCCAGGCGATGCTGGAAATGGGCATCGACCCAGCGGATTGGGACACGTCCAAGGGCACGGAATACAACTGGGAAACCATTGCCAAGGTTTACGACTTTTACGGCCAGGCCTACCTTTCCAACCCGGACCTACAGTGGGCAGGCATGGCGAACATGATTGGCCCGTCCTTCGCCGGCGGGTTCCGGGACATGGCCATGCTTCGGGATCTGGCCCGGCAGATCACTGACAACCCGGCTTCGGACATACCCCTTCCGGTCGTGGACCAGCTCGAACAGCTGGCAGGCATGACGGACCAGGAGATCCGTTATTACGAAACCAGCATGCTGGACATGAACAAGGAGATCTTCCTGGACCAGGCCCGTCAGCACCAGGCGTACATGAGCGGCGGGATCGACGAGATCAACCGGCTTCGCGACTCAGGCGCCATTGACTACGGCACGGCCAACGCGTGGGCGCAGATCGATTCGGGCAACCCGGACCAGGTCCGGGATGGCAACACAACACTGCTGTACCGCGAGCAAAACGAGATCATCGCCGACGATTATGACAACATGCGCAGCCACCCGGGCGGCGAAGCAGTGACATATATGGTGACGCTTGCCGGCGAACCCTCCATCCCCGGCGCCAGGAGCTACCCTGAAGTCTTTCCCTACACTTCCAGGGTGGAAAGCCCCGGACCGGAGAACATCCCCTTTACCAACTGGGACAACCCGGCCCAATTCCGAACCGACTTCACAACGGGCTTCCCGGATGGCAACATCGCGGACGCGGACCAGCGCTGGAATCTCATCAAGCAGGACACCCTGCCGGCCTACCAGCACCTGCTGGCAACGGACCCGGCCCGTGCAGCGCAAATCATTGGCTCGGACTTCGACGGCCGGGTGGACCAGTACCGCCCCACCAACAACGTGGCGGGCATCATGGACCGGTTCCTTGACGGGTTCGGCGCGGAGGTCCACCAGTGACCCGACTCCGCTGGCGCGGCGCATCCGGCAAGGGCTCCGCCGTCGTCCTTGGCCTCCTTGCACTCCTTGTCCTGGCCGGCTGCCGTACAGCAGTGCCGGCACCCGCCGATCCAGCAACATCCACGTCATCTTCTGCAGGGAGCACAGTGAAAACCTCAGCATTCTCCACCCTTGACGCCGCCGGCGTGGAAAGTATCCGCAACACCAAGACGGCGCGGCTGGACATGAGCTCGGGGCGACTGGAAAAGAACGCGGTCCGTGTCACCCAGGACAGCTACGGGCCCGAGGTCAACACCCGCGGCTCGGGCAAGATCAACCTCAGCATCCTGGCTCCCAACGGTGAAATTACGGCCGCGACGGACAGGATCCGTTTCAACACCACGGATACGCGAACCGACTTCAGTGAGGTCACCTATTTCCTCACCGCCAACTCCCCGGAGGAGTTCTTTGAGCTGATCAGGGACGGCGTGCAGCGGTATGGCATATCGGCGGAGTCCGCTGAAGAGTGGATCGACAGCACGAAGGCGGATCCGACCTCAAAAAGTGATTTCTCCATCACGCCCGGCACCGGAACAGGACTTACGGTGAACTACGATCTTCGCTTCGACGGCAGCAAGGACACACAGGTCATCATCGTCCATGTCCTGCCCGCAGCCTGACCTGAAGCCCTGCGTTGGCTGCTACACCGGCGGCCCGGCGTTGGACTTCAGGTTCTTCATGACCAGCGTTGACGTCAGCCGCTCCACGCCCGGCAGGGACGTCAGCTCGGTGTCGTAGAAGCGCTGATAAGCGGGCAGGTCCTCGGCAATAACCTTCAATAAGTAGTCCGGGGATCCAAAGAGGCGTTGTGCCTCCACAATGTTGGGGTTATCGGCCACCTGGTTTTCGAAGACTTCCATCGTGGACCTGTCCACTTGGCGGAGCGTGACAAACACAATTGCCTCGAAGCCCAGGCCTACGGCGGCGGGGTCGATATCAGCTTTGTACCCGCGGATCACGCCGGACTGTTCCAGATCCCGCAGCCGGCGGTGGCATGGCGCCACGGTCAGGCCGACCTTGGCGGCGAGGGCGGTGGCAGTCATGCGGCCATCCTCCTGGAGGTGGCGCAAGATATTTCTGTCGATTCGATCCAGCACGCAATAAATATACTGCCCAAGCCGCGGGGCGGGCGAAAACCGGACAGCACTTTTGGCCGGATTCTCCCTATGGTTGCTCCTGAGAGCGTTCGACAGGAGAGAACCCATGAATCCGCAGCTGTTCCTGGCCTTTTTGGTGGTGGCCGCAGCACTGGCCTGCACCCCGGGAGTGGACTGGGCCTACACCATTTCGGCAGGGCTCCGTCAACGCAGCTTTGTTCCGGCGGTGGCGGGGCTCTGCGGCGGCTATGTCCTCCACACCGCACTGCTGGTGGCCGGCCTGGCCGCAGTGCTCGCGGGCATGCCCGGCGTCCTGGGCTGGATCACCCTGGCGGGTGCGGGCTACCTGCTGTGGCTTGGGGTGGGAACGCTGCGGTCCTGGCGGGCTGCCAGCTTCAGTGCGGACGCCACCGGCCCCGGCACCCAGCTGCGCACCTTCCTGCAGGGCATGGGTACCAGCGGGATTAACCCGAAGGGCCTGCTCTTCTACGTTGCCCTCATTCCGCAGTTCGTCAGCGCCGACGCCTCCCTCCCCGTGCCGGTGCAATCCGGGCTGCTGGGCCTGACCTTCGTGGCGCTGGCTGGAATCGTTTACACGGTGGTGGCCCTGCTCTCGCGCACTCTGCTGCAGAGCAGGCCCGGCGCTGCGCGGGCGGTGACCCTGGCCAGCGGCATCATCATGGTGGCCCTGGGAGCCCTGCTGCTGGGCGAGCAGGTGGCGCCTTTCCTGGCTGGCCGCGCCTGATTCCCGGACGCAGTCCTAATCCCCGCTGAGGTCCTTCCAGTCCTGCTCCCAGATCCGCCGCATCTCCTCATCCTTGCGGATGGGCACCGGACCCTCCAGCTCCCGCTGCGGTTCCGGGTCCGGGCGCCGGCGACCCCAGTCACGCGGGTTCAGGGACCGGCGGCTTGATTCGAGCACCAGCAGCGCCCGGTCCGTCAACGCGTCATTGCGGAGCACCAGATGGGTCTTGCGGCGGCGGAGGACCTCGGCGATTGCCTCGTGTGCGGCATCCAGCCTGCCCTCCCGGCGGAGGGCACGTGCCCGGACCAGCAGCAGGGCGGCGGAGAGGTCGTCCGCGTTCAGCAGTCCCTCCGTCCAGTCGATGACGGTGCGGCTGCGTCCCAGGGTAAGGGCCAGCGAGCAGCGCGCCAGGGCCATGGGCAGCGACGGCGGAAGCCCGGCCAGTGCATCGAGCGCGGCTTCGGTGCGGCCGGTTTCGCGCAGCGAATGGGCCAGGGCGAGGAACACCCCCTCCTCGCTGAACAGCACGGGGATCTCCACCCTCTCGGCGAGTTCGATCCTGGTGACAATCCTGGTGAGGTAGGTGGAGGAGTAGCGGTTCGCTTCGTCGTCGTTCCTGGTGGTGAGCCCCCGCTGGAGGAGCTCGGAAGCACGCAGGTAACCGCCGTGCTTGTACACCAGCAGCCCAGCCATCAGGTAGCAGAGACCCGCCCACCCGGGATACGCCCGCGCCAGGGTGATCAGCCCTTCCGGCTCCCGGCTGGTGAAGACGGCTTCGTGCACCGCCCTGGCCTGCTTGGGCATGAGCCGCTTGAGCCGCGGCACCTCACCGTCAATGGACAGCAGTGCTGGGTTGCGGCCGCCCAGGACCCCGGTCAGCAGGCCGCCTACCCCTCCGGCGAGATCGTGGACAGGCGTACGGAGATGGGCCGGCCCAAAGGGCGTGAGATCGCGGCTGTCCCAGTAGATCGGTGCAGTGTCCCCGGCGCTCATCCTTCCATGCTAACCGGGAGGTGTTCCGTGCTGGATGCCCGGCGTCCGGGACGGCTGGATGCACAAGGCCTTGTCCCCGGCACCATTTTCAGGAAAGGTGGTAAGCACCCTTAGTAATGAATCAGCAAGGAGAGAGAGCCATGCAGATCGACAAGAACCAGATCCTCGAACTCCTGCGGTCGCAGGGGGACCAGGACAAGGCGTCGCAGGCGGAGTCGGAGCTGCCGGACCAGGTGGATACCGAGCAGCACGCAGGCCTGCTGTCCAAACTCGGCATCAATCCGGCCGACCTGCTGTCCAAGCTTCCCGGCGGCCTGGGGGACAAGCTGCCGGGTGGGCTGGGCGACAAACTCGGCGGGCTGGGACTCTAAGGAGACAAACTCCGGCGGTCAGCTCCTGGCCATGAACCATTCGGTGAAGGAGCTGGCGTGCCCGGAGTCGTCAAACCTGACGACCCCGCCCACGCAACGGATTCAGCCGTTGGCGGCGGCTATCCACACCCCGATAACCCAGGTGCTGGCGGCAAGGCAGGCGAGCCCGAATTCTGCGAGCATGCCCAAACCGGTGGCCTTCAGGGCGGCCCAACTGGACCTCGCCGCCGTCGAAAAGTTCCGGGTCCGGAGGAACTCGCTGAGCAGCAGTCCTGCGGCGAAGCCAACGAAGAGGCCCACCACCGGAATGATGAACATTCCCACGACGCCGGCCACCAGGGCCACCACGATGCTGCGGCTGGGAATGGCGTGCTGCTTCAGCTTCCTCCCGGTGAGGACAGCGCCGGCAGTCATTCCCGCAGCTACGAAGATCATGGCCACCGCAAAGACCACCCACCCGGCTGTCCCGGCGCCGCCCCAGATGGCCCAGGCCAGCAGGCTGACGCCGATCAGGACACTTCCGGGCAGGACGGGAATGATGGTGCCCGCCACCCCCACCAGGATCGCCAGGCCGCACAGGATGGTCACCACGGTCTCGGAGTTCATGGTCCCCAGTCTAGGGGCCTGCTAAACGCCCGACGGCGGCGCCTCCTGCCGCAAAGGAGGCGCCGCCGTCGTGGTTTCCTGCAGGAAGAAGCCCTACTCCGCCTCCACCGCCGCGGCCACTGCCGCGGTGACGGCCGGCGCCACGCGCGGGTCCAGCGGGCTGGGCACGATGTACTCGGCCGAAAGGTCCTCGGCCGCGAGTTCGGCGATGGCGCGGGCCGCGGCAAGCTTCATGGCCGGAGTGATCCGGCGGGCACCGGCGTCGAGCGCGCCGCGGAAGATGCCGGGGAACGCCAGGACGTTGTTGATCTGGTTGGGGAAGTCGCTGCGGCCGGTAGCCACTACCGCGGCGTACTTCACTGCCACCTCGGGCAGGACCTCGGGGTCCGGGTTGGACAGGGCGAACACGATGGCGTCCTGGTTCATCGTGGCCAGGTGCGCCTCGTCCAGCTTGGAGGAGGAGACGCCGATGAAGACGTCGGCCCCGGCCAGCGCCTCGGCGGGACCGCCGGAAATACCGCGGGGATTGCTGCGGCCGGCAATGTCCGCCTTCTTGCTCGTGGCGTCGGCTGCGAGGTCCGGACGGCTGCTGTTGATGACCCCGCGCGAGTCGAGCAGGACCACGTCGCCGATGCCGGCCGCCAGCAGGATTTCGGCGACGGCGATTCCCGCCGCGCCTGCGCCGGACACCACCACCTTCAGCCCCTCCAGGCTGCGGCCGGTCACCTTGGCGGCGTTGGTCAGCGCCGCGAGGGCAACCACGGCGGTGCCGTGCTGGTCGTCGTGCATGACGGGGCAATCAAGGGCTTCGATCAGCTTTTCCTCGAGCTCGAAGCAGCGCGGGGCGGAGATGTCCTCAAGGTTCACCGCGCCAAAGCTGGGGCGCAGGCGGACCAAGGTTTCCACGATCTCGTCAACATCGGTGGTGTTGAGGACCAGCGGGATGGAGTCGAGATCACCGAAGGTCTTGAAGAGGGCGGACTTGCCCTCCATGACGGGCAGCGAGGCGCTCGCGCCGATGTTGCCAAGGCCCAGGACCGCCGTGCCGTCGCTGACCACGACCACCAGGCGCTCGGCCCAGGTCAGGGTGCGGGCCAACTCAGGCTTGGCGTGGATGGCACGGCTGACCTCGGCCACGCCCGGGGTGTAGGCGATGGACAGGTCCCGCTTGTTGGACAGCGGCACGGTGCTGGTGATGGACAGCTTGCCGCCCTGATGGGCGCCGAAGATCTCGTCCTCAGTCAGGGCGGTGGCTGCCGAACTGTCGGTGGCTGTGATTGCGTCAATGGACACGTCGTTGTCTCCTGGTGCTCGCCGTGGGCGCACGGCACATGGGGCTGGAGGCCGGGTGGACTCCAGCAGGGAAAAGTAGTGCGACAGGAAACCCAGGGGTGGCGGGTCCGTGGGAACGCCGGGGATGTTTCCGCCCTGCCGCTCCTGTGCCTCCATGGTAGGCAACCGAAGAACCGCTGTTTGGCCCCTCTTGACAGCAAAACGGCTGGGTAAAGCGTTTAACCCTTGCTCTGTGTGGTCCAGATCACGGCATTATGGCGTATTTATGGCCCTCCTGGTCTAGACCAGTTACGCGGATCTGGTCACTGTGAATCTGGTGTCAGCCTCCGGAGAGAGCCGTCCGCATGCCTTTTTGAGGTCCTCTTCGGCCTCGAAAAGCGAAAGCCGGCGGTTCCGGACGGACTGGACCAGACCAGTGACGGTGAGCAGGAGGACCCGCGCTCCCACGTCGTCGCCGCAGGCATCGGCGACGAGCTTCTCGGCGAGGGCGTCGATCTCGCGCAAAAGTTCGGTGGTGTCCTTTTCCGGAACGTAAACTCCCCGGCTGAGGCACTGCTCCACCGCGGGCTGCATAACGCGCATATGGAAGATCTCCATCAGCAGGCCCGACAGCGCCCGGCCGCGGAAGCGCGGGGAGGAGCCGCGGGTCCCGGCCTGCAGCTCATCGAGCTGCTGCCGGTACAGCGCCAGCATCAGGTGCGTGGGGGAGGGAAAATAGCGGTAGAGGGTGCCCAGCGGTACGTCAGCTTTTTCTGCGACCTGGGAGAGTTCCACGGCCTCAAGTCCCGTGCGGGCAAACCCGGCAGCGGTCTCCAGGATCCGTGCGTAGCGGAGGCGCTGGCGCGGAGCGGAAGGCCGGGCGGCCATGGGCGGATGGTCTGAAAGAGTCTGGGGCATCAGCATTCCGGGTTGTGTTGTAGCGGCTGCGGCCAGGAGCGCCCCCACTTCCGTACCGCCCTGCAGCCGGTTCAACTATACGGCACAGGTCTGTGCCCTAATTCGTCAGCCACCCTTACTATCGGCCCTTTGCGGGGTCAGTTGACGCCCTTGATTTTCACCACGAAAACGGCGCCCAGCAGCCCGATGACGGCCGCGGTGGTGAACAGGGTCCCGTACCCGCCGAATTTCGTCACCGCGAGGAAAGCCAGGCCCGTCGCGAACACCTGCGGCAACGAGGCGGCCACGTTGATGACCCCCATATCCTTGCCACGGTCCGCGGCCTGCGGGAGCACCTGCGTCAGCAGGGCGAAGTCAACGGCCTGGTAGGCGCCGTAGCCGATGCCCAGGATGCCGGCCCCAATCAGGGCGCCGGTCCATACGGGGAAAAGTGCCATGGTGAGCCCTGCCATGGCGATCATGGCGGAGGAGGCGATCACGAATGGCTTGCGCTTGCCCACCCGGTCGCTCCAGGGCCCCGCGACCACCGCAGTAATCATCACCAACACCGCATAAATGCCGGTCAGGGTGAGGACCCCCAGCGCCGGGTTCTCATGCTTGATGACGTCCGTGAGGAAGAAGATCAGGTACACAATGGTCAGCTGGTTGCAGACGTTGACCAGGAAGCGGGTGAGCCACGCCCACGCGAAGTCCGGGTGGCGGACCGGGCTGATCCAGAAGCCGCGGAGGAAATGGCCCCACGCGAACGGCGGGCGCAGTTCCCTGGGCAGCGGCGGGTCATTCCGGTGGAACAGGTACGGCAGCACGGAGAACAGCAGGGCGGCCGCACACAGCGTGTATCCCACCATGAAGTTCCCGGAAACCACCGCCCCGAAGACCGCGCCGAGGAGGATGCCAGCCGTCTGGCCCAGGGCCGCCAGTCCCCCCACGCCGCCGCGCTGCAGCACCGGCACGCGGTCCGGAATGGCGGCGGTGATGGCCGCGTAGGCCGCGTTGGCACCCAGCTGGACCAGGCACCAGAACAGCACCATCAGGGCAACGGCCGTGGCCCCGGACAATGCCAGCAACGCTGCCGCGGCCAGGATGGCACCGGCCAGGACCCAGGGTGAACGCCGGCCGAAACCCGAGACCGTCCGGTCGGACAGCGCGCCGAAGAGCGGATTGGCAACCAGGGATACGGCGGCTCCGCACCCAAGTACGAGGGAGGCGATGGCTTCCTTGTTGGCTTCGTCGATGCCAGTGGCCTGCTGCGCGATAAAAATGTTGATGGGTCCGAAGAACGCGGCGTTGATGCCAACATTGACCAACACCAGACCGGTGACCCAGCGCGCGGTGACCTTCTGCATCGGTTCGGCGAGCGCCGCCGTCGTGGCCCGCGGAAGGTCCGGTGGGACCGGCGTGTTGGACAGGCTCATTGGTTTGGCTCCCCCCTGGTGCGGCCGGTTGGCGTTGCGATCAGACTATCGTGGGCCGTAACTCGCCGCCCGTGCATCTGTCGGCCTGTGCATAAGTTGCCCAAGTAAAAAGGAGAACCAGATGAGCGCACCCATCCCGGCAGAAGGCACCGCGGTTAACACAGCGGACCTCTACGACGAGCGCGGTGACGAACTGGCGTCCGTCTCCCTGCAGTTCCAATCCCTGGGCGGCCGCACCCACTTCAGCGGTCCAGTTCGGACCATCCGCTGCTTCCAGGACAACGCCCTGGTGAAGTCCACGCTCGGCTCACCCGGGAACGGGGCGGTACTGGTGGTGGACGGCGGCGGCTCGCTGGGCACGGCGCTGATGGGGGACATGATCGCCGAAAGCGCCGTGGCGAACGGCTGGGCCGGCGTCGTCATCAATGGCGCGATCCGCGACCGGGCCGCCGTCGCCCAGCTGGACCTGGGCGTCAAGGCCCTGGGCAGCAACCCGAAGAAGAGCCTGAAGGCGGGCGCCGGCGAGGTGGACGTGGATGTAGTGATCGACGGCGTGACCTTCCGTCCCGGAGCCACCGTCTGGTGCGATCCGGACGGCATCCTCGTGGAGCCTTAGGGGAAGACTCCGCAGGACAGGGAATGGAAGTAACCAGTAAGATAGTTACTGAAAGCAACTATCGCTGCTTACTTTTCCTTTTCCCCTTGGAGCACCCATGTCCAAAGCCTCTGCCGCGCCCGGCGCCGGAGAAACCCTGACGCAACGCCAGATCGTCACCGTGATGGTGGGCCTGATGCTGGGCATGTTCCTGGCATCCCTTGACCAGACCATCGTCTCCACATCCATCTACACCATCGCCAACGACCTGGACGGGCTCTCCCTGCAGGCATGGGCCACCACCGCGTACCTGATCACCTCCACCGTCAGCACCCCGCTGTACGGCAAGCTGAGCGACATCTTCGGCCGCCGTCCGCTCTACCTGACCGCGATCGTCGTCTTCCTGGTCGGCTCGGTCTACGCCGGGTCCGTGCACTCGATGACCGAGCTTGCCGTGGCCCGCGGCATCCAGGGCCTCGGGGCCGGCGGCCTGCTGGCCCTGGCGCTGACCATCATCGGCGACATCGTCTCCCTGAAGGACAGGGCCAAATACCAGGGCTACTTCATGTCCGTCTTCGGCATCTCCTCGGTCCTGGGCCCGGTGGTGGGCGGGGCCTTCGCCGGCTCTGCCAACATCCTGGGTTTCGACGGCTGGCGCTGGGTCTTCTTCATCAACGTCCCCATCGGCCTCGCCGCCCTGGTGGTGGTGTTCCTGTTCCTGCACCTGCCGGCCAAGCACCTGAAGCAAAGGATCGACTACTGGGGCGCCGCCGCCATCACGGTGGGCATCGTTCCGCTTCTCCTCGTGGCCGAGCAGGGCCGCACGTGGGGCTGGGCGTCACCCAACTCGTTCCTCTGCTACGGCGTGGGCGTACTGGGCATCGTGTGGTTCCTGCTGGCCGAGAAACGTGCCGGCGACTACGCCCTGATCCCGCTGCGGCTCTTCCACAACGTCACGTTCGGGCTGTCCTCGCTGCTGAACTTCATCATCGGCATCGGCATGTTCGGCGCCATCGCCATGCTCCCCATGTACCTGCAGTTGGTGAAGGGCCTGACCCCCACCGAAGCCGGCCTGATGATGATCACCTTCACCATCGGCATCCTCTTCGGCTCGATCACGGCCGGCAGGACCATCTCGGCCTCCGGCACGTTCCGCATCTTCCCCATCATGGGCACCGGCATCCTGACCGCGGCTGCACTGGTGATGGGATTCGTCCTGGGAGTGGACACCGGTCTATGGGTGCCCGGCCTGATCGCGGTGTTCTTCGGCGTCGGCCTGGGCTTCTGCATGCAGCCGCTCACCCTGGCCATGCAGACCTCCGTGCCGCCGCGGGACATGGGTGTGGGAACCTCCTCCGCCGCCTTCTTCCGGTCCATGGGCGGCGCGGTGGGTACTGCCGTCTTCATTTCCATGCTGTTTAGCCTTGCTGCCGACCGGATTGCCGACGGCATGAAGACTGCCGCCGCCGATCCCGCCTACCCGGCAGTCCTCAAGGACCCGGCCGTGGCATCGGATCCCGCCAACGCCAAGCTGTACGACTTCTTCAAGGAGGGCGCGTCCAACGATTCGCTGAACGACACCAGCTGGCTGCACACCGCCAACAGCACCCTGACCCGGCCGATCACCGAGGGGTTCGCCGACTCGATTGACACGGTGATGCTGACGGCCGCGGCGCTGACCGGCCTGGCATTCCTCATCAGCTTCGCCCTGCCGCGGAAGAAGCTGACCGACCAGAACGCATCGCCGGAGGATAAGGACACCATGCAGGTCCCGGCGCATTAGCTGACAGCGCACTGACGGAACAGCGCCCCGGCCGGGAGCGCACCGAGCAGACGACGACGGCGGCACGGCCCGCCGTCGTCGTCTTCTTTTGGGCGCGCAACGGCGAGCCCGGGCAGCCCCGAAGTGGATCGAGGAGCCACGGCATGGAACACTGGCGGAAGCGCGCCGGCGTTGTGTCCGGTTCTGCAGCCGACGACGTCCGCACCGCTTCCACCCAATCCAGAACCCAGGGAGAATCATGCCCACTGCACAGGAGCAGACCAAAACCGGGACGCCGCGGCGCGTGATCTGGCTGGCGCTTGCGGGGGCGGTGGGCGGATTCCTCTTCGGTTTCGATTCGTCCGTGGTCAACGGCGCCGTGGATGCCATGAAGGATGAATTCGCGCTGTCGGAGGCCGTGACCGGCTTCGCCGTGGCCGTCGCACTGCTGGGCTGCGCCGCCGGCGCCTTCCTGGCCGGCAAGGTGGCAGACCGCTACGGGCGCATCCCGGCCATGAAGCTGGGCGCCCTGTTGTTCCTGGTCAGCGCACTGGGAACCGGCTTCGCCTTCGGTGTTTGGGACCTCGTATTCTGGCGCCTGGTAGGAGGACTGGGCATCGGCCTGGCCTCCGTCATCGCCCCGGCGTACATTTCGGAAATATCGCCCCGCCAGGTCCGTGGCCGCCTGGCTTCACTCCAGCAGCTGGCCATTACCACCGGCATCTTTGCCGCCCTGCTCTCCGACGCGGTCCTGGCTACCAGCGCGGGCGGCGCGGACCAGCGGTTCTGGCTGGGCATCGAGTCGTGGCGGTGGATGTTCCTGGCCGCCGCCGTTCCTGCCCTCGTATACGGCTGGGTTGCGTTCACCCTGCCCGAATCCCCGCGGTTCCTGGTGTTCCAGGGCAAGGACAATGAGGCCCGGAAGATCTTCGCCTCCATCGCCCCCGCCGAGGACACCGAGCGGCACATCCGGGATATCCAGGAAGCCATTGAAGAGGACAAGATCGCCGGCCAGAAAGGCTCCCTCCGCGGCAAGACCTTCGGGCTGCAGGCCGTGGTGTGGGTGGGAATCATCCTGTCCGTACTGCAGCAGTTCGTGGGCATCAACGTGATCTTCTACTACTCCACCACACTGTGGAAGGCCGTGGGCTTCCAGGAGAAGGACTCGCTCACCATCTCGGTGGCCACGTCCGTCACCAACATCCTGGTGACCCTAGTGGCCATTGCCCTGGTGGACCGGGTGGGCCGCCGTCCCATCCTGCTGACCGGTTCCGTAGGCATGGCCGTTTCCCTGGGCGCGATGGCCCTGGCATTCTCGTCGGCAACGGGCAGCGGCGAGGACATCTCCCTGCCGGGCGCCTGGGGCCCCGTAGCCCTGGTGGCGGCAAACATCTTCGTCATCAGCTTCGGCGCATCCTGGGGTCCGCTGGTGTGGGTACTTCTGGGCGAGATCTTCCCCTCCAAGATCCGAGCCCGGGCCCTGGGCCTGGCCGCCGCCGCACAGTGGGTGGCCAACTTCGTGATCACCCTCAGCTTCCCGGTGATGGCCTCCGCGTCCTTGCCGCTGACCTACGCCATGTACGCCCTGTTCGCGGCGGCATCCTTCTTCTTCGTCATGTTCAAGGTGCCGGAGACCAACGGCATGGCCCTGGAGCAGGCGGAGACCCTGTTCGTGCCGAAAGGTTCGGCAAAGGCCCTGTAACGCCCCATCACCTTTCGCAGGAAAACAGCAAACCCTCCATCACATGGCGTGATGGAGGGTTTGTTTGTTATCCGGCTGCTTACACGACATGCGGTTCGTGCGAGGACAGGTAGGCCCGGCCGCCGAAGGCGATCAGGATGGCGATCACCATGGCCACTGCGCCGGCGAAGAACGGAACCTGCGGGCCAAAGTGTTCACCGAGCTGCGCCGCCAGGAACGGGGCCAGCGCGCCGCCCATCCAGCGGACAAAGTTGTAGCCGGAGGATGCAACGGGCCGGGGCGAATCGGAGACTCCCATGGCCAGTTCCGTGTAGATGGTGTTGTTGACGCCCAGCAGCGCACCGGCAACGATCACCAGGACGACGACGGCAGGCACCGAGTGCCCGGCCGCCAGTCCCAGACCCGCCAGGTCCAGCATGAGCAGGAACAGCGTGCCGGTGAGTACCTTGACGGCACCAAAGCGGGCCTGCAGGGGCGGTGCGACGAAAACGGAGAAGATGGCCACAGCCACGCCCCAGCCGAAGAAGACCCCACCGATTCCATAGGCATTCATGCCCAGGATGAACGGGGTGAAAGCCAGGATGGTGAAGAAGCCGTAGTTGTAGAACAAGCCGCTTGCCGCCGTCGTCCGCAGTCCCTTGTGTCCCAGCGCCAGGAGGGGGTCCCGCAGCCGCACCTTGCGTTCGGGCAGCGGCGTGTTGGGCAGCAGGGCGATCAGGGCGATGAAGGCGGCGGCCATCAGGACGGCGGTGCCGAAGAACGGTGCGCGCCACTGCCAGCCGCCCAGGAGGGCACCGAGCAGGGGGCCGAGGGAGATGCCCAGGCCCAGGGCGGCTTCATAAAGGATGATGGCGGTGCCGGCGCCACCGCTGGCCACGCCCACGATCACGGCAAGCGCGGTGGCCACGAACAGGGCATTGCCCAGCCCCCAGCCCGCGCGGAAGCCCACCAGCTCACCAACGCTGGCGGACAGGCCGGAGAGCGAGGAGAACACGACAATGACGGCCAGGCCGATCAGCAGGGTCTTCTTGCCGCCGATCCGCGAGGAGACAAACCCCGTGATCAGCATCGCGAGCGCAGTAACCAGGAAGTAGCTGGTGAAGAGCAGGGATACCTGGCTGGGGCTGGCATCCAGGTTGGTGGCGATGGCAGGGAGGATGGGGTCCACCAGGCCGATGCCCATAAAGGCAAACACGGCGGCGAGGGCGGTGGCCCAAACCGCCTTCGGCTGCTTCAGGAACGAGGCTTTCTCGGCCTGCAAGGTGGATTCTGGTGCCTGCAGGGATTCTGCGAGCTGGCCGTCCATACGGAGGGTACTCCTAAGTTTCGTTTCTAATCAGTTCAGTTCTGGAGGGATGCGTTGATCTTGTCGATGACCGGCAGAGCTTCCGCCAGGGCTTTCCGGTCCTGGTCGGTGAGGGTGCTGAGGATTTCGGCCATCACCTGGTTGCGGCGCTTGTTCGCGGAGTCGACGGCGGCCCGGCCTTCGTCAGTCAGGATCACCCGGACGGCGCGGGAGTCTGCCGGGTCCGGTTCGCGGCGGGCCAGGCCTGCGCGTTCGAGCTTGATGATCTGTTCCGTTGCGCTGGGCACCCGGACGCCGAGGTTCCGGGCGATCTCGCCAACGCGCTGGCCTTCCCCAAGCAGCATCTTGAGCGTGCTGAGCTGGGCAGCGCTGAGTTCACCGTCGGCGTCGAGGCGTCGGACCAGGTAGACACTGTGGCGGAGGGCTTCGCGGAAACCGCTGGCAAGTTCCTGGAGGCCGTCATCGTTGATGTTCATCGTTAGGTAGCCTAACATTTAGGGTACCTAACGGTCAAGGGCTACAGAGGCAGCTTCATGCCGACGTGACTGGCTTCGAATCCCAGTTGTTCATAGAAGCGGTGCGCAGCGGAGCGGCTTTTGTGGGTGGTTAACTGCATGAGGCTGCAGCCGCGACGGCGGGACTCCCCGATGGCCCATCCCACCATCAGCTTTCCGATACCCTGTCCGCGAAGGGACTCCGCCACCCGCACGCCTTCGAGCTGGGAACGCCAGGCTCCGTGCCTGGAAATGCCAGGGAGGAAGCTCAGCTGGCGTCGTCAGCCAGCAACTGCACGATGGCGGGGGCGTTGCCGCCCGGGGAACTCACGACGCCGGCACCCGCCACTGGAATGTAAGTGGTAAGCGCCGGCGTCGTGGTTTATGCAGTACGTCGGTGAGCGTGGAAGACGGGCCGGGTCAGGCGGGGGCGCTGGCCATCTCTGCCTGCCGCTCCTCCACCAGGGTGGCAACGGCGTTGAACAGCGGATGGTCCTTCTCCAGCCCGGTGATCTTCGCCGTGGCGTCGGCCGGGCTGGCCGAGCCCAGGATGCCCGCCAGCTCGGTGGCCTCGGCATCTGCGGGATCGGTGAAGCGAAGAGCGGCGGCGATGGCCCCCAGCAGGGCTTCGGGCACCACGCCGCGTTCGGCCAGCTCCGCGGCCGGCCCGATGAAGCGTTCGTGCCGGCTGAGCTTCCGCAGCGGAGCCCGGCCCACCCGGTTCACGGTGTCCGGCAGGTACGGGTTGGAGAACCGGACCAGGATTTTCTGGACGTAGGCCTCCTGTTCGTCGTTGCTGAACCCGTGCCTGGCCACCAGGAGCTGCTTGGTTTCCTCCAGCACGGCCCGGACGTCCTCGGCCACATCCTGGTCCGCCATGGCATCGGAAATCTTTTCCAGGCCCGCCTCGAACCCGAGATACGCCGCGGAGGCATGCCCGGTGTTCACCGTGAACAGCTTCCGCTCGATGTACGGCGAAAGGTCGTCCACGAAGGTGGCGCCGGGGATCACCGGAGCTGCATCGCCGAACGCGGTGCGGTCGATGACCCACTCGTAGAAGGTCTCCACGGTGACATCCAGGCCCTGCCCCGCCTCCTGGTTGGGCACGATCCGGTCCACGGCCGTGTTGGCGAAGACCGCCTTTCCGTCGAGGACGGCGGCGGTGACCCCGGGCTGGGACGCCACTTCCTTGGCCAGGATGTCCGTGGCGTTGATGGCGTTCTCGCAGGCCATGACCTGCAGGGGCGCCAGGCCGGGCTCACGCGCGACGATGCCCTTGGCGATCACGGGCGCCACGAACTTCAGGATGTGCGGCCCCACCGCGGTGGTGACGATGTCCGCCGTCGCGATTTCCTGGACCAATTCCGCTTCCTGGGCGTTGGAATTCAGCGCCCGGAAGTTGTCCACGGTCCGCACGGCGGGGTTCTCGCCCACCTCGTGCACGGCATAGCTGCCCGCTTCCTTGAGCCGGTTGATGAGTTCCTCGGCCACATCCGCGAACACCACCTCGTAGCCTGCGTCATGCAGGAGCAGGCCCACGAAGCCGCGGCCGATGTTGCCGGCACCGAAATGTACTGCCTTCACTATGCGTTGACCTTTCCGAAGAGCTCCAGGACTTCATCCTCGGTGGTGGCGGCCTCAAGCCGGGCCACCTGCTCCTTATTGGTGAACACCTTGGCGATGGAGGACAGGATGTGCAGGTGCTCGTTGTTGATGCCTGCCACGCCCACCACGAACTTGACCTGCTTGCCGTTCCAGTCGATGCCCTCCGGATAGCGGATGACGGACACCGCGGACTTGCGGATGTGGTCCTTGGCGGCGTTGGTGCCGTGCGGGATGGCCAGGAAGCTGCCCATGTAGGTGGACACCGACTCCTCGCGTTCGTGCATGGCGGCAATGTATCCCTCGTCCACGGCGCCGCGGGCCAGCAGGAGCCGGCCGGCCTCGTCAATGGCGGCGTCACGGGTGGTGGCACTGCCGGTCAGGACCACGCTCTCGCGGGCCAGGATCTCGGCCGAGCCGTTGGCGCCGGCAGCGGGCGCTGCGTCCGCCGGGGCGTTGGCGGCGTGGGCACCGCGAGTGGTGCCGGCGTCGGACGCTGCCGCCATTGCAGGCCCGGATGCGGAGGCCCCGCCCGGCGTGCCCGCTCCCGCGTCCGGTCCTTCGGTTGCCGCAGCACCCTCGGTGTTGCTTTCGCGGACCAGCTCGACAATCTCGTCATAGCGGGGGCTGTTCATGAAGTTGTCCACCGAGTAATGCATGGCGCTGGAAGTGACGGGTTTGGCGCGTTCGGTCAGGTCCTGGTGGGTGACCACCACGTCGTAGGTGTCGCTGAGGTTGGCAATGGAGGCGTTGGTGACCTTGACGTCCGGGAAGCCGGCCGCCTTGATCTTGTTCCGCAGCACGGAGGCGCCCATGGCGCTGGAGCCCATGCCGGCGTCGCACGCGAACACGATGTTGCGCACGGGACCGGCCAGCACGCCCACCCCGCCGCGGCCGGCGGCACCGGCAGTCCCGGCACCAGTGAGGGTGGAGGCGACGGAGCTCTTCTTGCCCTTCATGGCCTCCATGCGGGCGGTGGCGTCGCCCAGGTCCGCCTCGTCGCTGTGCTTGGTGGTGCGGAGGATGACCGAGGACACCAGGAAGGAGACCGTCGCGGCGAGAACCACGGAGAGGATCACGCCGAAGTAGCTGTCGCGGGAGGTCTGCGCCAGGACGGCGAAGATGGAGCCAGGCGCGGCGGGTGCCACGAGGCCGGAGTTGGTGATGGCCAGGGTGGCGATGCCGGTCATGCCGCCCGCGATCGTACCCAGGATCAGCAGCGGGCGCATCAGGACGTACGGGAAGTAGATCTCGTGGATGCCGCCGAGGAACTGGATGAGGGCTGCGCCGGGAGCCGATGCCTTGGCGGCACCGCGTCCAAAGAATGTGTACGCAAGCAGGAGGCCCAGGCCGGGACCGGGGTTGGCTTCCAGCAGGAACAGGATGGACTTGCCCTGCTCCAGGGACTGCTGGACGCCCAGCGGGGTGAGGACGCCGTGGTTGATGGCGTTGTTCAGGAACAGGACCTTGGCCGGTTCGATGAAAATGCTGGTCAGCGGCAGGAGCCCGTTCTGCACCAGGAACTCGACGAACCTGCCGGCAGCTTCACTGAAGGCGGTGACCAGCGGGGATATGCCGTAGAAGCCCAGCAGGGCCAAGAGTGCGCCCCAGATCCCCGCGGAGAAGTTGTTCACCAGCATCTCGAAGCCGGGCCGGATCTTGCCGTCCCAGATCGAGTCAATCTTCTTCATGGTCCAGCCGCCCAGGGGGCCCATGATCATGGCGCCGATGAACATGGGAATGCCGGCACCGACGATCACGCCCATGGTGCCGATGGCCCCCACCACGCCGCCGCGGACGTCGTAGACCATCTTGCCGCCGGTGTAGCCGATCAGCAGCGGCAGGAGGTAGGTGATCATGGGGCCTACCAGGCCGATGTTGGGCTTCCCGCCGGTCTCGCCGAAACCACCGAGCTGCGGTACTGGCAGCCACCCCTTCTCAATGAAGAGGGCGGTGATGATGCCCCAGGCGATGAACGCCCCGATGTTGGGCATGATCATGCCGGACAGGAATGTCCCGAACTTTTGGACGTGCACGCGCGCGCTGGTGCGGGGTTTTGCAACTGTTTCTGTTGCCATGTGATTTCCTAACCGTCATTCCTGCTGCTCCGCAGGATTGGTCCGATGATTACGACGACGTACTGCTGGGTGTTGCGGTGTTGTGGGGCTAACCGGCCGGGCTGGTGGAGATCCGGTGCAGCCATTCGAGGAAAAGCTTGAGTTCCGAGCTGGAAAGCTGGTCTGAGTGCGAGGCCTGGAGTGCGGCGTTCAGGGCGATCGCTGCCACCACCACCGAGGACTTCCCGGTGCCGCCCGGGGCCGGGCCGCTTGCGGGCTCGGCGGACACCGCGAAGATCATGGCGTCCCGGGTCATGGTGGACAGTTCAAGGTTGCGTTCGGTGGCGGGCTCCGCAATCAGCATGAGCGTCACGCCCACATTGGCCGCCAGGATGGACCTGGCCGCTTCCCTGGGCTGGACGTTCAACTGGCCTGCCACCGCTGCCTTGTTCAGCATCTCCTCCATCAGCGCTTCGGCGTCGGCCACGATGGCCGGCCGGCTTTCCGGGCGGATGTTGCCGAACATCACCAGGTACAGTTCGGGCTGGTTCAGGCCGAACTGTACGTGGTTGTCCCACATTCTCCGGATGTCCTCAAGGGGCTGTCCGGAGGGGGCGAAATCCCTTTCGCCCGCGACATATTCTTCAAACCCTGCGGCGACGACGGCGTCGAACAATCCTTCCTTGTCACCGAAGTGGTGGTACAGCGTGGGAGCCGATACCCCTGCCAGCTGGGTGATCTGGCGGGTGGATACCGGAGCTCCCGCGGATTTTGCCAGCAGTTCCGCGGCAGCACGAAGCAGTCGCATTTTGGGGGGAAGCTGGCCATCCAAACTCATAACCGCTACCCTAGCACCTATAGCGTTGCTATATGAACTGAATCACATACACTTTTTTCAGGCACGTTTCCTGCCCCTGGATGTAACAGTCCTCCGGCTGGACCCGGCACGGCGCCGGAGCACTTGGCGGGCCTGTCTACCGGCAGAGAATGAGGACCTTCAGTGCAGAACTTCCCAGGAGTAGGCGTCAGCCCCGGCCGCGTCATCGGCACCATCCGCCAGATGCCCAAACCGATCAGCGAGCCTCCTGCCGGTGAACAGTTGGCTTCGGACACCACTGCCGAGGAAGCCACCGCAGCGCTGAAGGCAGCTTCCCAGGCCGTGCACGATGAACTGAAGGAGCGCGCCGCACACGCCACCGGTGACGGCCAGGCCGTTCTGGAAGCCACCGCCCTGATGGCCAAGGACACCATGCTGATCAAGGGCGCTGCCAAACTGGTGGCCCGTGGCGTTTCTGCCGAGCGCGCCATCTGGGAATCCGGCTCCTCCGTGTCCGAGATGCTGCACAACCTGGGCGGCTACATGGCCGAACGCGCCACCGACGTCCTGGACGTCCGCGCGCGGATCGTCGCTGCACTGCGCGGTGTGCCCGCCCCCGGCATCCCCGCCTCCAACACACCCTTCGTCCTGGTGGCAGAGGATCTGGCCCCCGCGGACACCGCGACGCTGGACCCCAACAAGGTCCTGGCCCTGGTCACCGCCGGCGGCGGCCCCCAGTCCCACACCGCCATCATCGCCCGGTCCCTCGGCCTGCCCGCCGTGGTGGCCGCCGTTGGCGTTGACGAACTCCCGGACGGCACCGAGGTGTACGTGGACGGCGCGGCCGGCCTCATCACGTCGGAGCCGGACGAGTCCCTCCGGGCAACAGCGGAAGCATGGGCGGCCACGGCGTCCCTCCTGGCTGAGTTCACCGGAACGGGCGCGACGGCGGATGGCCATGAAGTGCCGCTGCTCGCCAACGTGGGCGGCGGCAAGGACGCCGAAGCCGCTGCCAAGCTGGGCGCCCAGGGCGTGGGGCTGTTCCGTACCGAGTTCTGCTTCCTGGAACGGGATACCGAACCCAGCGTTGAGGAACAGGCCGCCGCCTACAAGAGCGTCTTCGACGCCTTCCCGGGCAAGAAGGTGGTCCTGCGGACGCTGGACGCCGGCGCCGACAAGCCGCTGCCCTTCCTGACCGACTCCACCGAGCCCAACCCGGCCCTTGGCGTCCGCGGCTACCGCACCGATTTCACCACCCCCGGCGTCCTGGACCGCCAGCTGGAGGCCATCGCCCTGGCGCAGCAGCAGTCCGAGGCCGACGTCTGGGTCATGGCCCCCATGATCTCCACGGCGGACGAAGCTGCCCGTTTCGCGTCCATGTGCGCAGACGCCGGCATCAAGACCCCCGGCGTCATGGTTGAGGTCCCGTCCGCAGCCCTCACTGCCGAAGCCATCCTCCGCGAAGTGGGCTTCGCCAGCCTTGGCACCAACGATCTGACCCAGTACGCCATGGCTGCCGACCGCCAGCTCGGCCCGCTCGCCAACCTGAACACCCCGTGGCAACCCGCGGTCCTGCGCCTCGTTGGCCTCACCGTCGAGGGATCCCGGGCAGAAGGCCACAACAAGCCCGTGGGCGTCTGTGGTGAGGCGGCCGCCGACCCCGCCCTCGCCGTCGTCCTTACCGGCCTTGGCGTCAGCACCCTGTCCATGACGGCCCGCTCACTCGCCGCCGTTGCCGCGGTCCTGAAGACTGTCACCCTGTCCGAAGCCCAGGAGCTGGCCAAGCTGGCCCTCTCCGCGCCCAGCGCCACTGATGCCCGCGCCTGGGTCCGGGAAAAGCTGCCGGTCCTGGCGGAGCTGGGCCTCTGACGCCTCAGGGCAGGCCGGCAGCGTCCGGGATAGGCTACGTGCATGGCACTGATAGCCCCCCGCGTCACGGCCGGCCTGCCCGCCGGCGACGCGCGCAGCCTCGCGCGCGCCCTTGAGGACAGCAACGACATCACCGTGTTCGTGGACGGGACCGTCCACCGGCTGCCCGGACAGGCGAGGGACGCCGTCGTGGACCTCCTCGCCAGGCTGGGACGCGGCGAAACGGTGACCGTGAGCAGCGTGGAGGAGATGCTGACCACCTCGCAGGCGGCTGAACTGGCCGGGATTTCGCACACCTACCTCCGCAACATGACTGACCGCGGCGAGATCCCGGTGGAGTACCGCGGCTCGCACCGGCGCATCCGGACGGCTGACATCATGACCTGGCTGGAAAAGCAGAAGCTTGCGGAGCAAAAGCGCAAGCAGGGAAAGAACGCCGGGGACGACGCCGGCACGGAGGAATAGTGCAGGCCCGAAAGCCTTGGCCAAGGGGCCGGAAAGCCGTTGCGCTTCACTCAGCCGACGTGGAAGCAAACGGTTTGAAGGGCCGCATCCTCTGGGCCGACGGGACACCCGCCCCGGGACCGGATGCTGCAGCCGGCACGGCGGCCCCGGCCTACATCCTCATCCACGGCATCGGGGTTTCGCACCGCTACCTGCGGCGGCTCCACCGCGAGCTCGCGGCCGTCGCCCCCACCTATTCGCTGGACCTGCCGGGGTTCGCCGCAACGCCCAAGCCCGGCAGGCAGCTGTCGGTGGCAGACTACGGCGCGTTTATCGCCCAGGCCTTGAAGGCGGGCGGCATCAGTTCGTACATCCTGGTGGGGCATTCCATGGGCGTGCAGTTCGCCATCGAGTCCGCGCTCTACGCACCGGGGCAGGCACGGCGGCTGGTACTGATGGGCCCCGTAGTGGATTCCCGGCACCGCAGCGTCCTGCGGCAGGGCCTGGCCCTGTTCCTTGACGCTCTCCTCCGCGAAAACGCGTCCTCCAACTGGCTGGTCTTCTCGGACTACTTCCGCTGCGGACCGCGCTGGTACTTCACCGAACTCCCCGTGATGATGTCCTACCCCACGGAGTCGCGGCTGGCAGGAGTGAACGTTCCCGTCCTGGTGCTGCGGGGCAATCATGACCAGGTGGCCGGCGCCGATTGGTCGCTCCGGCTCTCGCAGGTGGTGCCGCAGGGCAGCTTCGTGGAGATCCCCCGGGCCGGGCACGTGGCACAGCACCTGCGTCCGCGGGAGGTGTCCGAGGCCATCAGATCCTGGGCCGCGCCGCCCATCGACGCATCTTCAGGGCAGCGTGCAGTTCCAGCCGGGGAAGCCCCTTGAGCGGGTCCACGCCCAGCAGCTGCCGGATCCGGCCCAGCCTGTTGTAGATGCTGCTCCGGTGCAGGTGGAGCTTGCCGGCCACGTCCTGGACCGACCCGTCGTTGTCGTAGAGCAGCTCCAGGACCGGGATGAGCTCGCCGTTGCGGTCGTGGTCCTCAAGCATCCGGAAGTACACAGAGCCGGAGTCCGCCCAGGCCCCCACCCCTCCCCCGGCAGAGGCCAAGAGCTGATACACGCCGGTTGACCTGCAGTCCACCAGCTCGCCCAGCTGCGGATCCACCGCCGCCGCCTGGGCTGCTACCTTCGACTGCCGGTATGCCTCCGCGAGCTGTCGGGTCTTGGCGAAGCCCTCACTGATGCCCAGGATGATCCGGTGGACCGGCCGGCCGGAGCGCTTGGCCAGCTCCAGCTGGTAATGGACCAGGACCTGGGCATGGTTGGCACGTCCCGTCGACTCGCGGAACAGCACCACCGAATGGGTCTCTGTTCCGGCGCTGAAAAGGGCGGCGTCCATGCCCACCGTCGCCTGGAGTGCGGTTGAGCGGTGGATCAGGGTGGACGCGATGGGGTCCGGGCCGCCCGCCCAGCCATCTGCGTCCAGTACCGTGACCATCTGCCACGGCCCCCGGCCCTGGACTTCCTTCCATCCCGCCACTGCCGCCACCGCATTGGGTTCTCCGGAACATGCCAGCAGGAACTCACGCTCCCGGCCCCGCCGGAATTCGGATTCCGCCGTGTTTGAGTCGAGCAGGAGGCCGGACAGCAGCTCAAGCTCGTGGCTGACGCCCGGCAGCTGGGTGAGGATCGCCGTCGGGCTTTCCTCGGCCGAGTCCTGCTGCACCCAGAGGTACCCCACCCGGAAGCCCCGCACCATCAGCGGGACACAGACGCGGCCCAGCATGCCCAGGTCCGGATTGGCCGGGACGGCAACCGGCCGCACCGCGGTGGCGATGCCATGCGAGAGCTGCCACGCGCTCACGTCCGCCGGCACCTTTTTGCTCAACAGGAAATTTACCCGCACGCGGTCGGCGTGGGACTGGTTGGAGCTGTAGGCGAGCAGGAGGCCGTCCAGGTCCTCGAGGGACAGGCCGCGGCCCAGCTTCTGCGCCACCTGCTCGACGAGCTGTTCCACACCCTGCTGCTGCATGGGCCAACAGTACTGCCTCCGTGCAGCGGCGAACGAACCAACACGAGGCGACACTTGACGCTTCAGGGCTCGACATGTGTCGAGCTGAGACTGGGAAAAACCGCTAGTTTCCGCGGTTCCCGGACTTCCCGCACCAGCACGTTCATGTCGCCTGGCTCACACCGGGATTTATCGTTGAATCACGCAAACCCTTCCACCTTTCCGGCCCACCGGCCCCAAAAACTGGAGCAGACGATGATCATCGGCGTCCCCAAAGAAATCAAGAACAACGAATTCCGTGTGGCCATCACCGCAGCCGGCGTCCACGAGTTCCTTACCCACGGCCACACCGTCCTGGTGGAGCGCGGGGCCGGCCTGGGCTCGGGCATCACCGACGAGGAATACTCGATTGCCGGTGCCGAGATCGTCAACGAAGCCGATGACGTCTGGGCCCGCGCCGACATGGTGATGAAGGTCAAGGAACCGGTCAAGTCCGAGTACCACCGCTTCCGGAAGGGCCTGATCCTCTTCACCTACCTGCACCTGGCCGCCGAGCCGGAACTGACCAAGGAGCTCATCAACTCCGGCGTCACCGCCATCGCGTACGAAACCGTCCAGGAAGGCCGCGCCCTCCCGCTGCTGGCCCCGATGTCCGAAGTCGCAGGCCGCCTGTCCGTCCAGGTCGGCGCCACCTCCCTCATGGCTCCGGCCGGCGGCAAGGGTGTGCTCCTCGGCGGCGTTCCCGGCGTCCGCCCCGCCAAGGTCGTTGTCCTCGGTGCCGGTGTCGCCGGCACCAACGCCGCCGCCATGGCCCTGGGCCTCGGCGCCGACGTCACCATCCTGGACATCAACATCAACCGCCTCCGCGAACTGGACGCCCAATACCAGGGCCGGCTGAAGACCGTTGCCTCCAACGCCTACGAAATCGAAAAGTCCGTGGTGGACGCCGACCTGGTCATCGGTTCAGTCCTGATCCCCGGCGCCAAGGCCCCCAAGCTGGTCACCAACGACCTCGTGGCCCGCATGAAGCCCGGCTCGGTCCTGGTGGACATCGCCGTGGACCAGGGCGGCTGCTTCGAGGACACCCACCCCACCACGCACCAGGAACCCACGTACAAGGTGCACAACACCATCTTCTACTGCGTGGCCAACATGCCCGGCGCCGTGCCCAACACCTCCACGTACGCGCTGACCAACGTCACCCTGCGCTACGCCGTGTCCCTCGCCAACCTGGGCGTCAAGGCCGCCTTCGACCGCGACTCCGCCCTCGCCGCCGGACTCAACATCGCCGCCGGCCACGTGGCGCACCACTCCGTGTCCGAGGCCCACGGCCTGCCCCTCGTCGCTGACTGGCACGAGCTCGTTTCCGCCTAAGCCCCTCTGCTGGGCCCTTGCTCGTCCTGCTGCGCCGGACGACAGACATCCTCTGCGTGCTGCTCCTTCGTCGCTTTGACGCACGCTGCCGGATGCCTGTCGGCCGGCGTTCGGCATATCAAACGTCCGTCGAGGCGAGCTTGCGGGAAACTTCGATGATTTTGAGGACGTCGACCGCGTCCTTTGGATCTACTGGGAGGGGAAGGCTGGACTCTGCTCCGCCGTCGAGGATCTTGGCTGCCAGGATCCTGTAGAACTCCGGGTAGTTTCCGCGTTCCGTGGGGAACCGGTCCAGGTGGCCGTCGCGCCCCAAGAGGCCGGCCCACTCGGGTGCCTCCACGCCGTACGCCCCGTCCAGCGGGCTGCCCCCGGCGGCCATGTAGGGCTCCTGCGGGTCCACGCCGTTCTTGGTGAAGCCGCCAATGGAGCCCAGGACCCGGAAGCGGGGCCCCTGCTGCGCGCACAGCGCATTCATGGTCAGATGGCTGACCACCCCCGCATGATGTCGCAGGACCAGGAAGACGTCGTCATCCGCCCGCTCGTCGGACCGCCGCGCCTCCAGCTCTGCATGGAGGACGGTGGCCGGACCGAAAAGCTGCAGCGCCTGGTCGATCAGGTGGCTGCCGAGATCGAACAGGACTCCTCCCCCGTCGGCAGCGGTGGCCCGAGCCTTCCAGGCCTTGCCGATGCTCGGCGACCAGCGCTCGAAGTGCGACTCGAACCGGGTCACCGTACCCAGGGCCTGGGCGGCCAGCAGCTTTTGCAGGGTAAGGAAGTCTCCGTCCCACCTCCGGTTGTTGAACACCGTCAGGACCCGGCCACGCTGCCGGGCCAGGTCTACGAGTTCCTGTCCCTGTCCGCTGGTGACCGCGAAGGGCTTGTCCACCACCACGTCCAGCCCCGCCTCAAGCGCTGCCCTGGCCAGGGGGTAGTGCGTCGCCGGCGGTGTCGCCACGACCACGAGATCAAGGTCGGCTGCGCGCTCCAGGACAGCGGCGCCGTCGCGCACCACCTCCACACCCGGAAGCCGGGATGAGGCAGCTCCCTGCCGCCCGGCGTCGGACGTGGCAACAACCTCCAGCGAGTAGCTGGTATCGGCGGTGAGCAGCGGCGCGTGGAACACACTGCCGGCAAGGCCATAACCGACGACGGCCGTGCGGATGGTGCGGGAGTCACCTTCAGTTCCGGTCATGCAGGCAACGCTACCCCCGGTTTCGCCCGGTTAAAAGAAGCCGGCACCCCCGG
Source organism: Pseudarthrobacter defluvii (assembly GCF_030816725.1). Taxonomy (NCBI): domain Bacteria; kingdom Bacillati; phylum Actinomycetota; class Actinomycetes; order Micrococcales; family Micrococcaceae; genus Pseudarthrobacter; species Pseudarthrobacter defluvii. The sequence continues at coordinate 4,487,869 of NZ_JAUSYG010000001.1, read as the reverse complement.
TGAACTGGGCCAGTTCAGAGCAGGGGTGCCGGCTTTTGTTACGCGGCTGCGGCCGAGGGAGTGGTTGTTACTTCTTTTCCCAGCCGAGGGTGGTCCAGTCCGGAACCTGGGACAGGCTCTGGAACAGGGACGGCCCGTAGTTGGCCAGGCCCGTGCGGACGAAGGAGATCTGCGGCCCGTTCATGACCACGCCCATGGAGAAGTACTTCGCCATGTGCTCCTTTTCCACGTCCATGGCTGCCTTGTTGCGGGCTGCGTTGTCTTCGATCGAGGCGAGGTCCGCAATCTTCTTGTCCAGCTCGGCGTCGCCCAGCTGGTTCTCGTTGGTCTTGGAGTCGTAGTACTGCTTGACCGCATCCGTGGCGTCCGCGCCAACTGTGTACCCGGAAACGCTCATGTCGAACTCGCGGGAACCGAGAACCTTGCCGAAGTCGGCGGAGGCGCGCTGGTCGATGCCCACGTCCATGCCGCCGGCCTGGAGCTGCTTCTGCAGGGTCTGGGTGAAGGCGAGGGTGGTGGGATCGTCACCGAAGTTGCTGATCTTGAAGGCGGCGGGCTTGCCGTCCTTTTCCATGATGCCGTTGGCGTTGGCCGTGTAGCCGGCATCGGTGAGGACCTTCTTGGCGGCGTCAGGGCCTGTTTCCTTGACCGGGTAGTTGTCCTGGTAGTACTCGGAGAAAGGCAGCAGCATCATGGACCCGGAGCTGGGTTCTTCCCAGTTCAGGCCGTTGAAGCGGACCTTGCGGAGGGCTTCGCGGTCCACGGCGGCGAAGATGGCCTTGCGGACGGCAACGTCGGTGATGCGCTGGGCATTCAGGTTCATGCCGCCGGCGAAGAGGCGCTGGCCGCGGCGGATGTCGGAGTTCTTGGTGCCGTCAAGCTGCTTGTAGAGGGAGATGGTGTTGGCGGACATGGCGTCGATCTCGCCGTTCTTGAAGGCGGCGATCTGGGCGCTGGTCTCCAGCTGGCGGAAGGTGACGTTGGCCAGGACGGGCTTCTGGCCCCACCACTTGTCGTTCGGCACCAGGGTGACCGTCTTGGCTGCGGTGTCGTACTGGTCCAGCTTGAACGGGCCGGCCATCCATTCGGGGTGCAGGTTGCCGTTGTAGCCCTCGTTGAAGATCTCGGGGCTGTTGACGGCGGGGTGGATGAGGCCGAAGAAGAGCGAGTCCACCGGGAAGACCGGGCGGCTGGTCTTGACGATGACTTCCTTGTCGTTGCTGCCTGCCTCAACGGAATCAACGAACTCGTAGGCGCCGGAGCTGACGATGTCGTAGCCGGCATCCGGGCTCTTGAGGATGTTCCAGGTGTTCTTGAAGGCCTTGACGTCGATGGGGGTGCCGTCGTTGTAGGTGGCCTTGGGGTTGACCTTGATGGTGATGGTCTGCTTGCCGTCCTTGACCTCGCTGTCCACCGACTCGCAGAAATCCGTGTTGGGGGTGACCTTGCCCTTGAAGTCCACCTTCCAGCAGCCGCCCAGGCCGCCGCTGTTCATTCCCACCGGGTTCATGGGCACCTGGAGTGCGGAGTTGTCCGCGCTGTTGCCGTTGTTGGAGAACCCGTTGAAGTCGGGGCCGATGTTGCCCAGCGGCAGGGTGACGTTGCCGCCCTGCTGGAGATCGGCTGCCGGCTTCTCGTTGATGCTGATCAGCTTGGACAGGTCGCTTCCCGATTCCTGTCCCTTGGCCGTTTCGGGGCCGCTGGCACCGCCACCGCCGCCGCAGGCCGTCAGCGCCAGGGCCGCAGCAACTGCTGCAGCTCCGCCGATCCTGTTCAGTTTCCTCATGGTTTTCCCTTCATAGGTGCGAGTGGTGGAGCGTGTGGGTGGAGAAGTCTCAGGGTGCATGGTGGTCCGCCGGTTCGTGGACCACCAACATGTCCTCATCCAGTTCCCCGTCGGGGAAGAAGCAGGCGAACCGCTGGTCCGTGGCCGATGCAGCGGCTTCCAGGGGCGGTTCCAGGGTGAGGCACTTTTCCTGCTTGGCCGCCGGCAGCGCCGCGAACACAGGACAACGCGTGGCGAAGTTGCAGCCTTTGGGCGCCTGCAGCGGCGAGGGCAGGTCACCCTGGAGGATGATGCGTTCGCGGGTGCGTTCCAGCTGCGGGTCCGGCACGGGGATGGCGGAGAGAAGCGCACGGGTGTAGGGGTGGCGGGGGTTGTCGAACACCCGGTCCACGGCTCCGATCTCCACGATTTTCCCGAGGTACATGACGGCCACGCGGTTGGAGATGTGGCGCACCACGGACAGATCGTGCGCCACCAGGAGGTAGCTCAGGCCCAGTTCGGCGCGCAGGTGGTCCAGGAGGTTGATGACCCCGGCCTGGACGGACACATCCAGCGCCGAAACCGGCTCATCCAGGACCACCAGCTTGGGGTTCACGGCTAACGCCCGGGCAATCCCGATCCGCTGCCGCTGGCCGCCGGAGAACTGGTTGGGGAAGCGGTTGACGTGGTCCGGCTGAAGGCCCACCAGCCGCATCAGCTCCATGATCCGCTTCTTGATGGCGGGGCGGTCCATGCCCGCGTTCTGCAGCGGCTCGGCCAGGACTTCGTACACAGTGAACCGCGGATCCAGGGCGCCCGTGGGGTCCTGGAACACCATTTGGAGTTCGCGGCGCATTTTCGCCTTGGTCTTGGCGTCGGCCGCCTGCTTGTTGCTGAGGCCGCCGATCACCACCTCGCCGTCCTGGTCCGGATGGAACTCCATGATTTCCAGCAAGGTGGTGGTCTTGCCCGACCCCGACTCCCCCACGATCGAGAAGCACTCGCCTTCGCGGATGTCGAAGCTCAGCCCGTCCACGGCCTTGACGGTGCCGATTTTGCGCTTGATCAGGGCACCCCGGGTCAGCGGGAAGTGCTTCCGCACGTCCCTGAGCTGCAGCACCGTGGACCGCTCGGCGCGGGGAATCGCGTCGAAGCGGGACACCGGGACCGGCGGGGCGGCGAACACGTCGAGGACGTCCACGTCCCCGCCCAACGCGTCGGACTTGATGCAGGCGGCGCGGTGCAAACCCTGGCCGTCGACGGGTGCCAGGGCAGGCTCGCCCTCAAGGCATGCGTCCGACGCCAGGGGGCAGCGGGGTGCGAACGAACAGCCGGTGGGCGGGTGCAGGAGGTTCGGCGGCATGCCTTCGATGGGAACCAGCGAGGTCTTTTCCGCCACGTCCACCCGCGGAACGGCGCCCAGCAGGCCCAGGGTGTAGGGCATGCGCGGGTTGTAGTAGATGTCGTCCACCGCCCCGGTCTCCACGGGCTTGCCCGCGTACATGACCATAATGTCGTCCGCCATTCCAGCCACGACGCCGAGGTCGTGCGTGATCATGACGACGGCGGCTCCGGTTTCCTCCTGTGCCGTGTGCAGTACCTCAAGGACCTGCGCCTGGATGGTGACGTCCAGGGCGGTGGTGGGCTCATCGGCGATCAGGACGCGGGGATTGTTCGCGATGGCGATGGCGATCATGACGCGCTGGCGCATGCCGCCGGAGAATTCGTGCGGGAAGGCCTTGAGCCGTTCCTTTGGACTGGGGATGCCCACCATGGCCAGGAGTTCGACGGCGCGCGCCTCCTTGGCTTTGTTGCTCATGGTGGGGTGGTGGATGGTCAGCGCTTCGATGATCTGGGTGCCCACGGTAAAAACGGGCGTGAGGGAGGACAGGGGGTCCTGGAACACCATGGCAAGGTCATTGCCGCGGTACCGGCACATCTCTTTGTCGCTGAGCCCCAGCAGCTCCCGGCCTTTGAGCCGGACGGAGCCCGAGACCTCCGCCGTTGGCGGGAGGAGCCCCATGATGGCCAGGGAGGTGACGGATTTGCCGGAACCCGATTCGCCAACGATGCCCAGCGTCTTTCCGGGCATCAGGTCAAAGTCGACTCCCCGGACCGCATGCACCACGCCGTTCTCGGAATTGAACCGGACGTTCAGGTCGCGGACCGACAGGACCGCGTCGGTAGGGGCATGAAGTCCCGCCACGTGCAGGCGCTCGATGTCCGACCGCACTGGTTCGGTGGCTCCGGTGGTGGTTTCGCTGCTCATGCCGTCTTCTTTTCCGCGGTAATTTTCCGGACCCTGGCCTTTTTGGCCTTGCCGATGGAACTGGAGCTGGGGTCGAAGGCGTCGCGTAGGCCGTCGTTCATCATGGCCAGGGATCCGGTCAGCAGGAACATGACGGTGAGCGGAACCCAGAACATCCATGGGAAGGTCTGCACCTGGGATGTTGCGCCGCCGATCAGGACGCCGAGGCTCACGTCCGGGACCTTGATGCCGATGCCGATGAAGGAAAAGGCCACTTCGGCGAGGATTGCCGCGGTGACGCCGCGGGTGATGTCCAGGATCAGCAGCGAGCCGATGTTGGGCACCAGGTGCCGCCAAACGATCCGGCGCGGCGGGACTCCCATGTACTGCGCCGCCTTGACGAAGTCCCGCTGCATGAGGGACATGGACATGGAGCGGATCAGGCGGGCGGTTCCCATCCAGCTGAATACCAGCAGGACGATGATGAGGAGCAGCCACGAGGGAAGGTCGCGTTTGAGGCCGGCGCCTCCGCCGCTGGTGGCCACCGCCACCACCAGGAGCGCCGGCATCATGATGAGCGCTTCCAGGATGAACAGCATGACCTTGTCCACCTTGCCGCCGAAATACGCCATGCTGCAGCCGTAGACCGCGGCGATCAGGACCGAAACCAGGCCCACCACCAGGCCGATCAGGATGGAGATCCTGGTGCCCTCGACAGTCATGGCGTAGAGGTCGATGCCCGCCTGGGAGGTACCGAGGTAGTGGTCGGCCGACGGCGGCATCCCGATGTTGAAGGGGTCGATGGTTTCCTTGTCCCACTGGGTGAAGAAGCCGCCGATGAAAGAGAAAACCGTCAGGGCCAGGAAGATGGCCAGGCCGGCCACTGCCGTCTTGTTGCGCAGGAAGCGGCGGAAGATGATGGTGTTTTTGCCGATGACGACGTCGGCATTGTCCAGGTGCGCGTCCTGCGCCACGGCTGCCGGGTCAACGGCGTTCAGGTTGGTCATGGCTACTGCACCCGCACTCTCGGGTCGACAAGCGTGGTGGCGAAGTCCGCCAGGATGGCGCCAATGGCGAAGATCACGGAGCCGTAGGCCAATGTGGCCGTGGCGGCATTGACGTCCTGGAGGGAGATCGCATCAATGCTCCAGGAACCGACGCCGGGCCAGGCAAAGATTTTTTCGGCGAAGAAACCGCCGGCGAAGATGGCCGGGATGGTGAAGGCGATGCTTTGGGCCACCGGGATGAAGGAGACACGGAGTGCGTGCCGGGCGATCGCCTGGTTCCGGCTGAGCCCCTTGGCACGGGCAGTCCTGACGAAGTCGGCGTTCACGTTGTCAAGCAGGTATTGCCGCTGCGCTATCTGGTAGGCGCCCCAGCCCACCAGGGTGATAGCCACCGTGGGCACCACGTAGTGCGCCAGCAGGTCAATGAACTGGGGCCACCCGGGCGCAACGCCTGGAGTGGAGATGCCGGTGACAAAGAAGATGCGGTCACCGACGGATTCGTTGATGCTGATGGCGCCCAGCTGCACCAGGAAGTAGGCGATGGGTGCGGGCACGATGTAGGCGAGGTAGCTGTAGGACGTGATGGCGCGGTCCTGGAACTTGTACTGCCGTGCCGCCGAATAAACGCCAAGGGCGACGCCGATCACCAGGGTCAGGATGATGGACGCCAGGAAGAGCCGGGTGGAGATCCAGACCCTGTCCCCGAACTCGGCGTTGATGTAGGCGCCGTTGGGGCTGCGGCCCCAGTCCCAGCGGGTGACGATTCCGGTCAGCCAGTCAACGTAGCGCTCCCATGGGCTGAGGTCCGGGTCCAGCCCCTTCAGCCGCATGGAGTTGGCCACCTGTTCCGGGGTGGGACGGGGGATCCGCTCCTGCTCGAGGAGGGCCGGCTTAAGCGAGCTGACAGCCAGGAAGTAGCCGGCGGACGTGGTGAGGAAGATCATCACGACGTACGTGATGCCGCGCTTGGCGAGGTACTTGAGCATTGGCGCTGCTGGATCCTTCCGTCTTCCCGGACAAGCACGGGTTGTGCCGCCTCACCGGGTCCTGCACCAGCGGGTAGCTGGCATCCCGCGGCCTTGGGGGCTGGCCCTGGTGGACTATGTCGCGGGTCACATTCCAGAGGAAACTATCACAAGCGCCAAGCTGAAAAGCGCGGTATTCCCCTGAAACCGGCGCGCCGTATCAGATCGTTATGAACAGTTCTGTGAAGTTGGTGTGACTGGACGCGCGCACTTTCCAACGGGTACTATGCGCGCGTTACAATACGTGTCACAAGCTCCCGCCATGAGTTGGCAAGCCGCTCACTTGTCACTCCATGCTCACGGATGAGGTACAGGAGCCGTTCGGGGTCCAAGGTGGCGGTAAGGGAACCGGCCATCAACCAGGGGTCCGCGGACCCTGCCCCCGCTTCCCGCAGCAGCATCTCCACGTGCTGGTTCCAGAGGGCCACGGCAGGGACCTCGAACCGCCCACGGGAGCCATGGCCCGCAGCGAGGACCAGGTCCCCATACTCCACGACATAGGCAATCCGCTCGGCGCCGAAGGCGACCAGCCGTTCGAGGGGCGCCGCGCCTGGCCCAAGGGGCGGCGGGCCAAAGAGGAAACGGGCCTGAAAGGCGGCCTCCGAGTCGTTCAACAGGCTCAGCATCAGTCCGGCCCGGCTGCCGAAACGGCGGAAGACGGTGCCCTTGCCCACACCCGCATGCTCCGCCAGACGGTCCATGGTGAGCGCCGCGGCGCCGCCCTGCTCGATCAGTTGCCGGGCGGCCAACAGGAGGCGCTCCCTGTTCCGGGCGGCATCGCTGCGCTCCGCGGCCGTTACCGGCACCCTCTCCGGCCGCATTGGGATGGAACTCACAAGGACAGTGTAGCCAGAGGGAATAGAAGCGGACCGCGGTCCGTTTAGTCTGGGTGAAAGGCTCCCCGAGCCTGAAGTATGACCGCACACGGCCCCCGCCGTGCCCCTAGCCAGGAGTTCCCATGACCAAGAGCACCGTACTGACCCTCGTCGGCAGCCTCCGCACCGAATCCACCAACCAGAAGCTGGCCGAAGCCATCCAGCTCAACGCGCCGGAGCAGGTGGATGTAGTGATCCACGAAAGCCTGGGCAACATCCCGTTCTACAACGAGGACATCGACGTCGAAGGCAAGGTCCCGGCCGCCGCGGCGGCGCTGCGCGCCGCAGCCGAAGAGGCCGACACCGTCCTGCTGGTCACCCCCGAGCACAACGGCACCGTCCCGGCCGCCCTGAAGAACGCCATCGACTGGCTGTCCCGCCCCTTCGGTGCCGGCGCCCTCGCCGGCAAGCCGACCGCCGTCGTCGGCACCGCTTTTGGCCAGTACGGCGGCGTGTGGGCCCAGGATGAGGCACGCAAGGCGGCAGGGATCGCCGGCGCCAAGGTTCTGGAAGACGTCAAGCTCGCCGTTCCCGGCTCCATGGTGCGCTTCGCCGAAGTCCACCCGAAGGATGACGCCGATGTCGTGGAGCAGATCAAGGGCGTTTTCGACGTCCTGACCGCAGCCGCACCGGCCGCCTAGCCGCTCCCGCAGCACGCAATGCCCGGTACGCCCTAAGCGTGCCGGGCATTGGCTGCTTAAGAGCGTTCCTGGAATGCCGTGACCAACTCTTGTCCCAACCGGTACCTTGCGGACATCCGCGGCGCGGGAGGCAGCCGTAGCGTTAATCCACTGGAACTACCGGATCGGATTGCGGTGCCCCATGGCAGAAAAAAGACGCTCGGACCGCTGCGGGCCCAGCGCCATGGCGGCTGCGGGCTGCCTGGCCCTGCTGCTGGCCGGATGCAGCAGCCAGCTCCCGCTGACAGATCCACCCCTGCCCGCACAAGGTGGCCCCGGGTCCAGCGCCGCCCCACTGGCCCTCCTGCCCGCCACAACTTCCGGTACTGAAGCGGGGGGCGCCGCGGTGGGGGCTTCCCCGCTCCCGGGCAGCAGCACCGAGGCTACAGCCGCGCCCGTCACGGCGTACTTCGTGTTGGTGGACGACGGCGGCAGGCACGGCGTCCGCTTTGGCTGCAATGACAGCCTGGTCGGCGCGGCCCGGGCCGGCGGGGCGGGGGACGCCAGGCTTAAGGCCGCGGTCAGCGCCCTCCTGGACGGAGGGGGCCAGCCAGAGAACCTGTACAACGCGCTTGGCACCTCCCGCTTGAGGTTCCTGTCCGGCAGTTTTGACGGTACTACGGTCACGGTCTATCTGGCAGGCACCCTCAATCCCGGCGGTGCCTGCGATCTTCCCCGCGTGGAGGCCCAGCTCACCCAAACAGCCCTGGAGGCCGTGGGCGCCGTCAAGGCTGCGATCTATATCAACGGCGAAAGCTTGGCAGATTACCTGAAGCTGAGGTAGGAGCGGGTGAATCAGCAATCAACAGCCGTTGCTTTGAGAGCAACAGCGGACTGTATCCTGACACTGTGACCCACGAAACACTTGACGCTTCGGCAGGCACGCTGCCGGCGGAGGCCATCGATGCGATCGAGCGTGCCGCCACCTCGGCGCACCGCCATGAGGAGCTCTTCTCCGAGCGCGCGGCCAACATCCACCAGTCGGCCGTGCGCGACGTCTTCGATATTTCCCTGCGCCCCGGCCTGGTGTCACTGGCCGGGGGAAGCCCGTACCTGCAATCGCTTCCCCTCGACCGGCTGGCGGCGACGGCTGCGAAGATCATCGCCGAGGACGGCCTGAGTGCCCTGCAGTACGGCGCCGGGCAGGGAACCGAGGAACTGCGCGCGCAGATCTGTGAGGTCATGGCCGCCGAGGGCATCCTGGATGCCCACCCCCGCAACGTGGTGATCACTGCGGGTTCCCAATCTGCGCAGGATGTTGCCACGAAGCTCTTCTGCAATCCCGGCGACGTGGTGCTGGTGGAGGACCCCACGTATGTGGGCGCATTGAACACTTTCGAGGCTTACCAGGTCCAGGTGGAGACCGTGGAGATGGACCAGTACGGCCTGGTTCCCGAGCTGCTGGAGGCCCGCATCGCGGCCCTGCAACTCGCGGGCAGGAGCATCAAGTTCCTGTACACCATTCCCAACTTCAACAACCCGTCCGGCATCACCCTCGCCAAGGAACGCAGGCAGCAGGTGGTGGACATATGCCGGAGGGCGAATATTTTGGTGCTGGAGGACAACCCCTACGGCCTGCTTCGCTTCGAGGGGGAACCCCTGGCTCCGCTGCGCGCAGCCAATCCTGACGACGTGATCTACCTGGGCTCCTTTTCCAAGATCTTCGCTCCCGGCCTCCGGATCGGCTGGGCCTTGGTTCCGGAGCACCTGCAGCGCCGCTACTACCTCGCGGCTGAGTCGGTGACGCTCTGTCCTCCCGCCCTGAACCAGATGCTGGTGTCGGCCTACCTCAGCGAGTACGACTGGAAAGGGCAGATCGAGACTTATCGCGGGCTGTACGCCGAAAGGTGCCGGGCCATGTTGGCCGCGCTCAAGGAATACATGCCCGCCGGAACCACCTGGACCAGCCCGCAGGGCGGCTTCTTCGTCTGGGTGACCCTGCCCGAGGGCGTCGACACCTACCCGCTGCTGCACAGGGCGATCGACGCCGGAGTCGTGTTTATCCCGGGAGCCGCCTTCACGCCGTCGGACGAGCCGTCCAACAAACTAAGGCTCGCCTTCAGCGCCGTGCCTCCCGACGCCATTGCCGAGGGAGTGCGCAGGCTGGCGCCGGTGCTGCAGGAAGCCATCGCCGCGCTGTAGCGTAAGCCACACGGAAGCCGTAAACCGAGCAAAGGAGCATGCATATGGGTGGAATCATCGTTGTAGGTGTTGACGGCAGTGAGACCGCGAAGCGGGCAGCCGAATCGGCCAGGAACCTGGCTGCAGGGCTGGGCGCTTCGCTGCACGTTGTGTCGGCCTTCGACAGCGACCGGACCGAAGTGTTCGGCAGCGGCAGCGACCGGTGGATCGTCTCGGATGCGGACGCCGCGGAGCAGGTGGCGCGGACGGTGGCGGAATCGCTGGGGCGCGACGTGGCCGTCACGTATTCAGCGGCGCGCGGACGCCCCGCCGATGCCCTCATCAAGGAGGCCGTGCGCATGGACGCACGGGTCATCGTGGTGGGAAACCGGCGCATGCACGGCATCGGGCGGGTGCTTGGAAGCGTGGCCAACAGCGTGGCCCACAACGCCCCGTGCGACGTGTACATCGCCAACACCTACGACGCCGACTGAGGCGCAACCGGCGGACGTAACCCAGGACACCCCCTGCGGTGGCGGAGATCGCTGCAGGGGGTGTCCGTTCTCACCGCCCTATCACCGTTTCAGCTGCATTCGCAACGATAAAATTGGATGGGCCCCCAAAGGCGTGGACACTGACGAATCCACCCCGAGCGAAGGGCTCCCCTTGATTACTTTGCAGCGCCGCCAGCTTGTTGGCCACGACATCCTCCTGGCCCGCCACGGCAACCACATCAGCTCCATGCGGGTGGACCGCAGTAACGACAGGGTGGTTGCACTGCTGGACGACGGCAGCCTGGACAGCGCACCGAACCTCATCACTCCAAATCTCCAGCTGCCCCAGACCGTGCGCAGCGTCCTGCGTGAGGACTGGAAACTGCTGAGCGCCTGGGCCGGCATGGCCGCCCTGATGGCGGTCCTGATGACTGGCGCCGCGGTAGCCCTGGGAGCCACCGCTGATCCGGCGGTGCTTGACGCCCTGACCGCGTACAACGCTTACTAAAGCCGGCAAGCCAGGCACGCGGGGTGCCGGACTGGGGCTTCAGCGCACCAGCCAGCCCTGCAACAGCCACCACATTCCGGCCATCACCACGCCGCCGAAGAGCGAACCGGCCACCACCTGCGCCAGCGAGTGCGCCCTCAGGACCACGCGCGACCAGCTGACCGCTGGAGCCAGGAGCAGCAGCGGCGCCCACGCCGGGCCCAGCATCAGGACGTATACGACGGCGGCGCAGGACATAGCGGCGGCGTGCCCGCTCATCTTCCAGAATGGGCTGACCGCGGCCAGCACGGCGACACCGCCCACCACCGCCAGGACCATGGCCACCACACTCGGCGGCGTGTCCACGGCGTTGAGCACCAGCAGGCCCACGGCGATGCAGCCCAGCGCCATCAGGAGCACAGGCGCCCGCTGCTTCCGGTCACTGACGTGGTGGTCCGTCACCTTCCCCAGCCGGACCAGGACCAGCAGCACCACCAGCGGAAGCACGCACACAAAGAGGGCCGCCAGCGCACCGTAGCCGATGCTCCGCGGGAAGCCCGCCTCCGGGAGCGGACTGAGCAGCAGCTGGAGGGAAACCACCACCGGCGGCTGGAGGACCTCCGTCAGCCACCTGGCAGTACGGTTTTTAATCCGGATGGTCCCGCTGCTTACCGCCACTCCCTGTTCCACGCCGCCTAGTCCAGGAGGAGCGCAGGCTCTTCCAGGATGGCCGCGACGTCGGCCATGAAGCGGGCGGACAAGTCACCGTCCACCACGCGGTGGTCGAAGGATCCTCCCAGCGTGGTTATCCACCGGGGAATCACCTCACCGTCAAGGACCCAGGGCTTTTGCTTGATGGTTCCGAAGGCCACGATGGCCACTTCGCCCGGGTTGATGATCGGGGTACCCGTGTCGATGCCAAGGGCGCCGATATTGGTGATGGTGAGCGTGCCGCCCTGCATCTCCGCCGGCTGGGTCTTCCCGGCACGGGCGGTGGTGGCCAGGTTGTTCAGGGCCAGGGCGAGTTCCTTGAGCGACAGGTCCTGGGCGTTCTTGATGTTGGGCACCATGAGGCCGCGCGGGGTGGCCGCGGCGATGCCCAGGTTCATGAAGTGCTTGACCTGGATCTCTGCGGACCCGTCTCCGTTGTCCACCCAGGCGGCGTTCACGCTGGGGTTCCGGGCGGCCGCCCAGATAACGGCCTTGGCCAGGATGAGGAGCGGTGAGACCTTGATGCCCTCGAAGTCCCGGGAGGCCTTGAGCCGCTTGACGAATTCCATGGTGCGGCTGGCGTCAACATCCACGAAGATGCTGACATGCGGTGCTGCGAACGCCGATTCCACCATCGCCTTGGCCGTTGCCTTGCGGACGCCCTTGACCGGAATCCGCTCCACGCGCTGGTCCTGCGGTTTCCCTGCCTTGCCCCAGAAGCCGTCCGCCTTGTCCAGCTCGGCGTCGCGCTGCGCCTGGTAGCTCACCAGGTCCTCGCGCGTTACCTCGCCCCGGGAACCGGTGGCCACGACGTCGGCCAGGTCAATGCCCAGGTCGCGGGCGATCTTGCGGACAGGGGGCTTGGCCAGGACCCGGTTGACCAGCCCGGTGATGGTGCCGCTAAGGGTTGGCCGGTTGTCGACGGCGGCAGGTGCCGCGGCGGACACCTCCGCCGGGCTGAGCGGCTGCACCGGCTCAACCTCCGGGGCGTTGACCGTTACGGCAGCGGCCGGTGAGGTCTTGCGCGGGCGCCGCTTGACGGCGTCGGCCTTGGGACCGGAACCCACCAGCGGACCGCCGGCCGGGGCACCGCCGCCAGTGCCGCCGTCGACCGTCCCGTCCCCTGCCGCATCCTCAGAAAGCTTTCCGTAGAGCGGCTGCATCGCTTGCACTGGCTTCACGGGCGCCTCCGGTGCGCGGACGTCTGCGGGAGTGGGGTCCCCGGAAACTTCGTCGCTGACGCTGATGATGGCGGTCCCGACGTCGACAGTCACCCCTTCCTGCACCAGGAGTTCGGTGACGGTCCCGGCATACGGGGACGGCAGTTCCACGATCGACTTTGCGGTTTCGATCTCGCAGATGACGTCGTTGATCGCTACGGCGTCGCCCGGCTTGACCTTCCAGGAGACGATTTCCGCCTCGGTGAGGCCCTCGCCGACGTCGGGCAGGTTGAACTTGTTCAGGGTCATGGTGTCCTCAGTAGGAGAGGGCGCGGTCCAGCGCCTCCAGGATGCGGTCGATGTCCGGAAGGTAGTCTTCCTCCACCTTGGCAACGGGGTAGGGCATGTGGAATCCGCCCACGCGGATCACCGGGGATTCGAGCGAGTGGAACGCCCGCTCGCTGATCCGGGCTGCGATCTCGCCGCCGATTCCGCCGAACGTGGGGGCCTCGTGCGTCACGATCAACCGGCCGGTCTTTTGAACGGAAGCGGTGACGGTGTCGAAGTCGATCGGGGAAATCGAACGGAGGTCGATGACCTCGACGCTCCTGCCATCCTCCTCCGCCGCGTTGGCGGCCGCCAACGCCACGGGAACCAGCGGTCCGTAGGCCACGATGGTGGCGTCTGCCCCTTCGCGGAGCACGTGGGCCTTGAACGGATCCTCCGACGGCCCGGCCGCGTCAATGTCAACGTCGCCCTTGAGCCAGTAGCGGCGCTTGGGTTCGAAAATGATGACGGGGTCCTGGCACTCCACGGCCTGCTGGATCATCCAGTAGGCGTCATGGGGGTTGGACGGTGTGATGATGCGCAGACCAGCGGTGTGGGCGAACAGAGCCTCCGGGGATTCGGAGTGGTGTTCAATGGAGCCGATCCCGCCGCCGTACGGAATGCGGATGACCACGGGCACGCTGAGGTTGCCGCTGCTGCGCGAATGGATTTTGGCGAGCTGGGTGGTGATCTGGTTGAAGCCGGGGAAGACGAACCCGTCGAACTGGATTTCACAGACCGGGCTGTACCCCCGCAGGGCAAGGCCTATGGCGGTGCCGATGATGCCGGACTCGGCCAGCGGGGTGTCCACCACCCGGTCCGAGCCGAATTCGCCGATGAGCCCGTCCGTGACCCGGTAGACGCCGCCCAGGGGTCCGATGTCCTCCCCCATCAGCAGCGATTTGGGGTGGGCGGCCAGGGTGGCGCGCAGGCCTTCGTTGATGGCCTTCGCGATCGTCATGGTGGTCATCAGTGGCCTGCCTTTGCTGCCTGCCCGGCGGATTCTTCGTCGCCGGCGAATCCTGCGCTGTATTCCTCGAACCACGCCAGTTCCTCGGCCACCAGCGGGTGTGCCTCCCTATAGACATTGGCGAAGGCCTGGCGGATATCCGGGTTTTCAAGATCATGGGCGGTGCGGCGGACGTAGGCGGCCAGCTCATCGCCGTCGGTCTTGACCTTGGCGAAGTAGGCGTCGTCCGCCAGGCCTTCGGCACGCAGGTACTTCTCCAGCCGCGCCAGCGGGTCCTTGGCGCGCCAGGCGTCTTCCTCCGCCGACTGCCGGTACTTGGTGGGATCGTCTGCCGTGGTGTGCGCCCCCACCCGGTAGGTGAACGCCTCGATCAGGACCGGGCCCTTGCCCTGGCGGGCGTGCTCGAGCGCCCACTCCGTGACGGCGTGCACGGCAATCACGTCATTTCCGTCCACCCGGATGCCGGGGAACCCGTAGCCCTTGGCCCGGTTTGAAAGCGGCACACGGGTCCTGGACGTTGGTGGGCACCGAGATGGCCCAGTGGTTGTTCTGGCAGAAGAACACCACGGGGGCCTTGTAGGAGGACGCAAAGACCATGGATTCATGGACGTCGCCTTCGGAGCTGGCGCCATCGCCGAAGTAGGCGATGACTGCGGCATCCGGCTGCCTGCCGCCTGCATCCGACGTGGCGGCGAACTTCTGGTCCCGCTGAATTCCCATCGCGTAGCCCACTGCGTGGAGGGTCTGTGCGGCCAGGACCAAGGTGTACAGGTGGAAGTTGGTGTCCTTGGGGTTCCATCCACCGTTGGAAACGCCCCGGAACTGGCGCAGGAGTTCGGCCAGGTCCACGTTGCGGGTCAGCGCAACGCCGTGTTCCCGGTAGGTGGGGAAAATGTAGTCCTGCGGCTGACTGGCCCTGCCCGAGCCAATCTGCGCCGCCTCCTGGCCCGTAAGCGGCACCCACAGGGCCAGTTGCCCCTGGCGCTGGAGAGCGGTGGCCTCGACGTCGAATCGGCGGATGGCGGCCATGTCGGCGTAGAGGCCGCGGAGGTCCTCCGGGGTGAGTTTGTCCGCGTAGCCGCTGAAGACCGCGTCGGACCCCAGCTTCCCGTCAGGGCCGAGCAGCTGCACCATCGGGGCAGGGGGCTCGCCCATGACGGCCTCAGCATCGGCTTCCCGCTGGTCGTCTACCGCTGTTCCGTCGAACTCGGTGGAAGGCAGATGAGTGCCCATACCGTCTCCTTGCTTGCCGCATCCGGATGCAAATGCGATGTCGTGAGGATATATGCCTTACCGGGAATACATTCCCTTTACGGCATATACATTGGCTTACTGATCCTAACTTTATCTTTGGTAAGTAGCGGGAGGGCTACTTGTTAAGTGCTAGGAAGTTGCCGGCGCCTTTGTATAGTCGGCACACAACTGGAGGAATCGGGAGTTCGCCTCGGGTTCCCCGATGCTGACCCTCACGCCCTCCCCCGCGAACGCCCGCACAGACAGCGCCCTGGTGCCTGCAAACTCGGCGAACGCTGCACTTTCGGCGCCGAGGGCGAGCCAGACGAAGTTGCCCTGGGCATCGGGAACGGCCCAGCCGAGTTCCCGGAGACCGGCCTGGACGCGCGTCCGCTCATCCACCAGTCTTTGTACCCTTTCCACAACCTGGCCGTAATTCTCAAGGGAGACGATTGCCGCTTTTTCCGCTATTTGGGAGACGGCGAAAGGCGTGGCGGCCACCCGAAGGTATTGGGTCAATTCCGGATGGGAGACGCTGTAGCCAACCCGGAGCCCAGCCAGGCCGTGGGCCTTGGAGAACGTCCGAAGCACCACGACGTTTGGGTATTTGCGGTAAAGCCCGATTCCGTCCACCGCATCTTCGGCCCGGACGAACTCCTGGTAAGCCTCATCGATGACCACCACGACGTCGGCGGGGACGGACCGGATGAAGGCTTCGGTTTCCGCCGCGGTGAGGGCCGGTCCAGTGGGGTTGTTGGGTGTGCAGAGAAGGACCACTTTGGTGCGGGCAGTCACGGCTGCGGCCATGGCTGCGAGGTCGTGCCGCCCCTCGGCGGTGACGGGAACCTGCACGCTCTCGGCGCCCGCCAGGCCCACACTGATCGGGTAGGCCTCAAAGGAGCGCCAGGCATAGATGACTTCGTCTGCCTTGCCGTCCTCGTTCTGGCCGGCAAAGGCGGCAAGGATCTGGTTCAGCGCACCCAGGCTTCCAGCTCCGGTCACGATGTCCTCGGCAGGCACGCCAAGAAAGTCTGCAAGCGCCGCACGGAGCTTGCTGCTCAGGGGATCCGGATACCGATTGAAGTCTGCCTGGTTGGCGATGGCGGCCAGCACCGCCGGAATCGGTGGGAGCGGGTTTTCGTTGGAAGACAGCTTGTAGCTGGCCAGTCCGCTGACAACCGCCGGCGGCTTTCCGGCGGCGTAGCGGGGCAGCCGGTCCAGCACCGGGCGCGGTGCAATTCCGCCCGCCCTGGTTTCAGATGAAGTCATGGCCCCTAGCCTACTTCCAGCCCCCGAAGGGATCAGGGGAGCAAACGGCAGAAATTCATTGCCCGCCCACAGCCGCCCGGCAAGGCGGTATGGAAGCATAGTGGCATGGGTTCCCTCATCCTTCGGGTCGTCGTCAATGCCGCTGCGCTTTGGGCCGCCAGCTGGGTCCTGCCTGGCATGGACATCACCAGCACTGCTGCATCCGATGCCGTGGCCAGGACCGGCATCTCGCAGGACACCGGGACCATTGGGATTGTCCTGGCCTACCTCTTTATTGGACTTATCTTCGGCGTGGTGAACGCCTTCGTCCGGCCTCTGGTAAGGCTCCTTGCACTTCCCATCACCATCCTGACGCTCGGCCTGTTCGCGATCATCATCAACGCGGCCATGCTGTACCTGACGGCCTGGATCAGCAGCTATACGCCGGTGCACCTCACCATTGATTCCTTTTTCTGGACTGCGGTCCTGGCTGCGATCATCATTTCCCTTGTTTCGCTGGTTGCCGGTTTGCTGCCGGGCGGCCGGCGCTGACCTCCCTGCCGCGATCGGCCCGGACTTGCCGGGACTTGCCGGGACTTGCCGGCCTTGCCCTCCAAGCCGGACCCGACCGCCCAAGTAGGAAGGCCCCCGGAAACAGGTACATAACAAGTGCCGTTCCCCCTAAATGCTTCCTAAATTCCAGTACCGGCCACCCATGACCCCCGGGGCGCCGGCCTTTTAGGCTTCGAACCGGACCGTAAATGCGTCCGTCGCTGTCAATTCCGGAACACGGGGGCAAGGTATGAAGCCCATAAGAATCCTGCTCGCCGCCTGCCTGCTCTTCGCCTGGCAGGCCGGTCCGGCCTATGGGGACATGGAGACAAGGCCGGCGCCCGATCCCGCCGGGCTGGGCAACGACATCTCCTGGCCGCAGTGCGGCAGGGATCTTCCTGCGCCGCCGGCATTCGCGATCGTGGGCGTGAATGGCGGTCGGCCGGCTACAGCCAACCCGTGCCTGTCCGCCCAGCTGGCGTGGGCAGACCAAAGCGGCGACTCGACGGGCGGCACGCCGGCGGCAGTGTATGTGAACACGGCATCGGCAGGACCTGTGGAGTCCCTGTGGTGGCCGGCAGACAACATCTACCAGGGCACCGCTGTCGCCAACCCGTACGGGATGTGCGACGGCACCGCGTCGCCTGCCTGCGGTTTTGCGCACGGCTATGCCATGGCCGGCAATGCCGCCGGGATCCTACAAGAAGCCGGATACGCTATCGCACGCCGCATGTGGTGGCTCGATGTTGAATTCGGCAACAGCTGGTTATGGGACAAGGCAGTCAATGCGGCCGAACTGGAAGGCATGACCGCGTACCTGCAGGACGCCGGAGCAGAGGTGGGGATTTACTCCACTGGATACCAATTCAGTGAGATTGCGGGCGAAGTCAGCCCCGGCAGCAACCTCTACAAACTTCAAAACTGGCTGGCCGGCCCCCACTCTGCGGAGTCCGCGCAGGAGTACTGCGAGGCTGCCCCTTTGACGCCCGGCGGGACGGTAACCACCACACAGTTCACGGAAGACGACCTCGACTACAACTACCGGTGCCCTGCGGCGTTCCCGGCACCGGCCCCACAGCCGGCGCCGCAACCCGCCCCGCCACCGGAAAAGCCGCGCTCCAGTCTGCACGCTGAACTGCACGCGGCCCAGATCGCCTGACTCCCGCCGCCCTGGCAGCCGGCTTTCCTACCGTGCACCCGGCTGCGGCCGCCCGGAAAAAGGGTCCCGAGGGTCTTTGGGGACAGGCGGCGGCGGAGTTTTGGACAGGGAGAAACGGGTGGCAGTGGCAGCACCGCCTGTACCCAGGACGCCGCTTAGTACCGCCGTGGACTGGACCAGTGAGGGGTCTTTGCTGGCACCCACCAGGCGACCCGCTTCCTCGTAGCCCATGAGGCTGTGCCCGGGGCCCAGACCGGCGTCTTCTCCCCCGCGCACATAGAGGTCATTGGTCATGGTGACGGTGACCTGGTTCCTGGCGTCGCGGTTCGGCAAGCCGTCGCTGCCGGGCACCCAGTCCGTCCGGTGCTCCAGGTGAAGGGTGCTGACGTCAGGGGCAGGCATGATGCGCGAAACGGGAGAACCGGCAGTCAGGACGTATTTGAGGTGGTACTCCTTCAAGAAGCCTTCATCAGCGGCCAGGTTCATGGCGTGAATGCCACCTTGGCTGTAGCCCACGGCAACCACGTCCGCTCCCGGTTCCGCGCCGGCGGCATGCAGCGACTGCACTACAGCCGCATTCACGCGTTCGGAGCGGCTGCCCATGCCATCGACGATGCCGCCCAAATCGAAAGGATTGGTTCCGCCGTCGGATTCGTTCACCTGGGTCCCGGGAACCACCACAACGTAGGCTTTACCGCCTCCGTTATCAACCTCAATGATTTCGATGTAGCCGCTTCCACGCGCCTCGATCAGCCGCACCCGTTCAAGCAGCCCGGCGGGACTCGCATTGAGGTCAATACGCACGCTCTCTTCCTGCGTGGCCTTCACCGGGCCCGTACGCAGCGCAGGGATATTTTCTTCAACCGCGGGCTTGATCGCGGGAAGGAGGATGACGGCATCTGCCACCAGCATTTCAGTGGCATCGCCGTTAAGGAATCCCGTCCGCCAGAAGTCCACGTGCTTCTGGAGCTCCACGTCCGGATCCGACAAACCCAGCCGCCACTTCAGGTGGGCAGCGGATTCGGCAATCTCATACTCGCGCCTGCAACTGCGCACCTGGCCGCTTATCCGCTGCAGTTCCAGGCGAACTGTCCGGACGGTCTCCTTAGCCTCCCAAACGGCAATGAGGGCCGCTGTCCCCGTGCTGCGCGGGCGGTTCTGGTGCGCACCGAGCTCCTGCCAGGCGGCGAAAAGCCCAGCCTCGATGGCGGCAAGCCGTTCCGCGAGTCCATCAAGCCTTCCGGCTCCCAGGTCCAATTCCATCAACTGGACGCTGATGCCACCTACTCCGCCGGACACCGTCAGGATGCCATCCGTCGGCGGAGGTGAGACTTGAATGGGGCCCCCTGAACCGGAGGGTGTTGCCTCTGACATTAGAACCTGCTGTCAGGCGAGCATTCGGACATAAGCGCTGCGCGGGCATGGGCTGCCACAGCCGCAGACGCCTCCCGGATCCGATCCAAGGCCCGGCGGACCGCCACTGCCTGCAGGCTCACGGAATTACGGTATGCCTGGCCGGCCGGGGATTCCCAACTGGCCAACTGGATCTCGTGGAATCCTGCCAGGACCTCTTCCGCACTGTCGGCACATTGCGCCACCTTCCTGCCCACCTCCTCTACCGCCAGGCTGACCTCCAGCCCGCCGCCCCATATCCCGTCCATCAGTTCGTCCCCCCATGCTGCTTCCCGTCACGGCCTCCCCGGCCACATGATGCGCCCCAACCCTGCCGCTTCCAACGCTAAGGATGCTGCCCTTCCCCGGTAAGCGCCGCCGTCGGCTATGTGGACAAGTAACGTGAATGACGCGCTTAAGGCCGCGGCGGACTTCGTGAAAGAATCAGCACATGCCTGAAACTGCCGCCACAGCGGATACCCGCACGCCCTCAGGACGCCTGGCCCTCGCCGCGTCACCGGAAAAAATCGCGCTTGGACCCCTGGACGGCCGCTACCAGTCCGCCGTCGCGCCCCTCGTGGACTACCTGTCCGAGGCAGCCTTGAACCGGGACCGCGTGGCTGTCGAAGTCGAATGGCTCATCCACCTGACCAGCAACAGCGTCCTTCCCGGCGCCGGGCCGCTGAGTGCGGAACAGCAGGACCAGCTCCGCGCCATCGTCACCGAATTCAACGCCGCCTCCGTGGCAGAGCTGGCCGAGATCGAGGCCGTTACAGTCCATGACGTCAAGGCGGTGGAGTACTACATTGGCCGCCGGCTCCCCGGGATCGGCATCGAGAACCTGACCGCCATGGTCCACTTCGGCTGCACGTCCGAGGACATCAACAACCTCTCCTACGCACTGGGCGTCAAGGGCGCTGTGGAGGACGTGTGGCTTCCGGCAGCCCGCGCCCTGGTGGACCAGATCAGCAGGATGGCCGAGGACAACCGCGCCGTTCCCATGCTGTCCCGGACCCACGGCCAGCCCGCCACCCCCACCACGCTGGGCAAGGAACTGGCCGTCATCGCGCACCGCCTGACCCGCCAGCTGGACCGGATCGCCAGGACCGAATACCTCGGCAAGATCAACGGCGCCACCGGCACCTACGCCGCGCATTTCGCTTCTGTTCCCAGCGCCGACTGGCAGCAGGTGTCCAGGTCGTTCGTGGAGGGCCTGGGGCTTACCTGGAACCCGCTGACAACGCAGATCGAAAGCCACGACTGGCAGGCAGAGCTGTACGCCGACGTGGCCCGCTTCAACCGCATCCTGCACAACGTCTGCACCGACATCTGGAGCTACATCTCCATTGGCTACTTCGCGCAGATCCCGGTGGCCGGCGCAACGGGTTCGTCCACCATGCCGCACAAGGTCAACCCCATCCGCTTCGAAAATGCCGAGGCCAACCTGGAGATCTCCAACGGCCTGCTGGACACCCTGGCTGCCACCCTGGTGACCTCACGCTGGCAGCGCGACCTCACCGACTCCTCCAGCCAGCGCAACATCGGCGTCGCATTCGGGCACTCCCTCCTGGCCATCTCCAACGTTGCCAAGGGCCTGGAGCGCCTGGACGTTGCCGAAGACGTCCTGGCAGCGGACCTGGACACCAACTGGGAGGTCCTGGGCGAGGCGATCCAGATGGTGATGCGCGCCGAAGCGATTGCCGGCGTCGAGGGCATGGAGAACCCCTACGAGCGCCTCAAGGACCTCACCCGCGGCCACCGCGTGGACGGTGCCCGCATGCAGGAGTTCGTGCAGGGCCTGGGCCTTTCCCCCGAGGCTGAGGCACGCCTCCTTGCGCTCACGCCCGGCAAATACACGGGCATCGCGGAGCAGTTGGTGGACCACCTCAAGTAAGCCCCAAGCCAGGGCAGAAAAAGTACGACGGCGGCGCCGGGCTTCAAAGAGGCCCGGCGCCTTCCTTATGCCCTGGCCTTCCTTATGCCCGCCAGCGGGAAGACGGGCGGGACGCACGCCGGCGCCGCCGGGGGTGGGAAACTGGAAACATGAAGTTGCTCCTGATCCGCCACGGCGAAACCCCCGGCAACGTGCTGGGCCAATTGGACACCGACCACCCCGGGCCCGGATTGACCGAACTGGGCCAACGCCAGGCGGAGGCCATGGCGCGGGCACTGGCCAACGAACGCATCGGCGCCCTCTACGCCTCCACCCTGGTCAGGACCCAGATCACCGCTGCCCCGCTGGCCCGGTTGCACTCCCTCGATGTGGAGATCCTGGACGGGCTGCATGAAATCGAGGCCGGATCGCTGGAGAAGCTGACGGACCACGAAGCCCACAAACGCTACATGGGGACGGTCATCTCCTGGGCTGCCGGCGACCTTGACCGCCGCATGCCCGCAGGACCGGACGGCCACGACTTCTTCGGGCGGTTCGACGCCGCCATCGCGCAGGTGGTGGAGAGAGCTGAACGGCGGCAGTCCGGTACCGTCGCCGTGGTCAGCCATGGTGCCGCCATCCGCACCTGGGCAGGGCTCCGGGCCGACGGGGCGGACCACGAGTTCGCTGCGCGCCATGTCCTGGCCAATACCGGGATCGTTGCACTGGAGGGCAATCTGGCTGCCGGCTGGAACCTGATCCACTGGGACGGAAGCCCGGTGGGCGGCCTTGCCCTGGCAGACCCGACGGCCGAAGATCCGACCGGGCGGGACGTAGCCGCGCCCTAAGCCTGTTGCCGATGGCGCCGTGGCGCCAACATCACCGGACACGCCCCGGCGCCTCCCAGGCTGCGCCAACTGCCCTGGCTTCCTTGGCTGTGCCGGATGCGCTGGCTGCCTTGGCTTTGCGCCGGCGCCTCCGGGATCAGCCGGGCCGCCATCGCCGCGGCGACTGCCGCCGTCGGACGCTCAAGGGGGTCCATTGCAGTCAGGGATCGCAGCAGGACAGCCCAGTCCCCCAGGTGGTCCGGGATCTCGGGGGACCGCAGCGTGCGGGCCACGAGGGATTCAACGGCCGTACCCGGAAAGGCCTTGGTGCCGGTGAGGAGTTCCAGCAGGACCAACCCCATGGCGTACACATCCCAGGACGGCTCCGCCGCACCTCCGGCTGCCTGCTCCGGGCTCATGTAATGCACTGTCCCGGAAGAAATTCCGGGTTCGGGCGCCGAGCCGGTTGCCGCGGCAATCCCAAAATCGATGATTCGGACGGGACTTCTCCGCAAGCCGCTCAACATCAGGTTTGCCGGCTTGATGTCACGGTGCACGAGGCCCCTCGCGTGAAGGTATGCGAGCGCATCGAAAAAGCTCCGGGCCCAGGGCGCAACGTCAGCTGGCCGCGGGCGCTGCAGCCGGATGGTTTCGGCCAGGCTTGTTCCCAGCGCCAGTTCCTCCACCAGGAACGGACGTCCGGCATGCAGCCCGCCGTCAGGCATGACGCCCTGGGCAACCAGGCGAACGATGGAGGGGTGGTTGAGTCCGGACAGGACGCCGGCTTCGTTCTGAATCCGCTGGTGTTGCCTGCGGCCGTTGGCTGCCGCGATCTTGACCGCTACATCCGGACCGCCTTCAACGTCCACCCCACGAAAGACTTCGGCGGCGGACCCGCGGCCCAGGCGTTCCCTGAGCTGATAGCGGCTGGCAATGGTGGGCGCTGCGTGAACCCGCGGCACCGCCGACGGCTCCGTTGCTTCAAGAATGCTCATGCGGGGGAAACCTTGGAAGCGCGACCCAAGAAGTGGACTGCGGATTCACTCTGCGGCGCAGTGGTGCCGTCCAGGGTAAATCGCTTCACGCCCATGTGGTTGCCCGGAATGACAGAGCCTAGGGGACAAGGCGGTGAAACTGCGGTGTAAGTAACCAACACACTCACGACTCCGTTGGGAAGCATCTTCAGGAACGATCGTAAGCTTACATATAACTAGGTGAACTAGCTAGTCAGGCTAGTGAACTTTTAATTCTTCTTCCCGAAGCTGCAGTGACTCGGTCATGCGCTGCAGGAAATCGACCACGACGCGTGCCTCCTCGGCGCTGAGTCCTTCCGCAACGGCCATCATGCGGCGATGCATGGCACCGAGCGTCTCGCGAACCTCCTGGTCCGACTCCACGGTGGGGACGACCACCACCGAACGCCGGTCGGAAGGATGCGCCTCACGGCGAACGTGCCCACTGGCCACCAGCCGGTCGATCAGCGAAGTGGTGGAAGCGCTAGTAATATTGAGGAACCGGCTCAGATCCTTGGGGACGACCTGCTTGCCCGACGCCTGGACCCTGAGCAGGTACCGCAGGGCGAGGATGTCCGTTTCACCCATTCCCATGGAGTCCCTGGTGCTGCGGCGAATCTCGGTTTCGGCCGCACGGTAATCGCGCAGTGCCTTCAGTACCGCCGCACTGCAATCCAGTTGCCCGTCGGGTCCATACCAGTAGCCGGACCCGACGTTGCCCAAAGAAGCCATGCCATCATTTTAGACCAACTGGTAACTAGACCGCCAAGTAAGTTCTTTGACGGTCCCGCTGCGGAGGTTATCCCAGCCCTAACCCGGAGGAAACAAGGGTGTAACCGGCGGCGCCTAGCCTTGTGAGCCATACCCCTCCGGCGAATCGAGGCAGTTATGCAGACCAACCCCCGGCTGAACATCCGTCAAGTCTCCTGGTCCAACCCCGTGGGCGCGGACCTCCGCCGCGCCCAGCAGGCCGAGCTGGACGCCCGCTTTGGTGGGCCTGACCACGAACCCGGCCCGCCGCCGTCGGGCGCCGACTGCGCCGTCTTCCTCGTGGCTTACGACAAGGGGTCCGGCCAACCCGTGGGCTGCGGCGGGCTGCGGCTAATGGACGGGACGACGGCGGAAATCAAGCGGCTCTACGTGCTCCCCTACACACGCGGTTCGGGAGTGGCCAGCTCGATCCTGGCCGCCCTCGAGGCGGAGGCGTTCAGGCAGGGCATCACCCGGATCAAGGCGGAGGCGGGCTCAGCCCAGCCGGACGGCCGGAACTTCTACCAGAACTCAGGCTTCGAACCGATCCCCAACTTCGGGCCCTACATCGGAATCAAGCACTCATCCTGCTACGCCAAAACCATCAACGCCCACAGCGCCGCGCAGACCGCCATGGCCTAGCATCAGGTCCGTCACACTCGGATTGCGGGCTGCGGCTTCGGCTAATCTCGGCCTATGGAAACAGCGGACATCACCTTCCGGACCCGCAAATGGGTCCGGCCCGAGGACCTCAATGCCAACGGCACGCTCTTCGGCGGCAGCCTGCTGAAGTGGATTGACGAAGAAGCCGCCATCTACGCCATCCTCCAGCTGGGCAACGGCCGCGCCGTCACCAAGTACATCTCGGAGATCAACTTCGTCAGCTCCGCGGTCCAGGGCGACCTGATCGAAATGGGGCTGACCGCCACCCGGTTTGGCCGGACCTCCCTGACCATGCGGGCAGAGGTCCGCAACATGATCACCAGGCAAAGCATCCTCACCATCGAGGAGATCGTGTTCGTGAACCTGAACCAGGACGGCAAGCCCGAGCCGCACGGCTACACCGAAATCACCTACGACCGGGACCGGATCCCGACCCACCACCTCAGCGGGACCGCCGTCAAGGACTGACGCAACCCACGGCCAAGGTTTTCCCCCGGTTTACACCGCGGGCCCCAGCCGTTTCCCCAACTGGTCCACAGTGAGCAGCCGGACTGTTTATCGAATCGATAGCTATAACAGCCCGGTTTTCGTCATGCCCGGCTATAGGCTGTGCGGACATGCTCCGATTCCAGTCCAGAAATGAGTCCTGATCGTGCGTACATTGAAGACTTTGGTTGCCGCCGCCGTCGCCGCCACCCTTCTCGCCGGCTGCGGCGGGGCTTCCAGACCGCCGGCTTCGACCGGCGAAGCCTCCGGAGCCCCGGCAAATGCATCCGGGGACACCCTGGTTGTTTATACCAATTCCAACGGCGAAGGCCGTGGCGACTGGTTGGCCGCCAAGGCGGCGGAGGCCGGGTACAAGATCGAGATCGTGGGGGCCGGCGGCGCCGATGCCACCAACAAACTGATCGCCGAGAAGAACAACCCGATTGCAGACGTCGCTTTCGGCCTGAACAACATGTACTTCTCGCAGGTGAAGAACGAGGGCGCGCTGGAGGCCTATCAGCCCGCCTGGGCGGGCGACGTGGACAAGAGCCTGGGCGACGGGGAAACATACTGGCCCCTGGTGAAGCAGGCCATCCTCCTTGGCTACAACTCGGACAAGATCTCCAAGGACGCCGCGCCAAAGGACTGGACGGACCTGTGGACCAAGGACGAGTTCAAGAGCCGCTATGAGCGGGTCACCGGCCTGGGCACGGCCACCGCGCAGCTGGTCTTCGCGGGCATCCTTTCCCGGTACCGGGACGACTCCGGCGACTTGGGAATCTCCGACGACGGCTGGAAGCAGGTTGAGCAGTACTTCAAGAATGGCAGCCCCGCAGTGGCCAAGACCGACCTGTTTGCCCGCATCGCCTCCGGCGAAGTGGACATGGGCCAGATGCCGTCCTCGATCATTGCCGACCGCGAAAAGTCCTTCAAAGTGAACGTGGACACGGTCATTCCTTCCGTTGGGGTCCCCCTTGCCGTCGAGCAGATCGCCCTGGTGAAGGGAACCAAGAAGAAGGAGCAGGCGCAGAAGTTCATCGACTGGTTCGGCAGCGCAGACGTCCAGGGTGAATTCGCGCAAAAGTTCAACTCCATGCCGGTCAACAAGGGCGCACAGGCAAAGGCCAATCCCGAAGTGGTGGACTTCTTTGCCGGCCTTAAGCAGCAGGACATCGACTGGGACTTCGTCCAGAAGAACATGGGCGCCTGGGTGGAGAAGATCGAACTCGAGTACATGACGTAACCCGTACTGCCAGCCGCCATTCCCGCGTTCCATCAGACAGGGTTGCCATGATCCGCTTGGAAAACATCGAAGTTACCTTTGGCGATTTCACCGCCATCCCGCATCTGGACCTGCATGTCCAACCGGGCGAGTTTTTCACCCTCCTGGGGCCCTCCGGCTGTGGAAAGACGACGGCGCTGCGCACCCTGGCCGGCTTCATCCAGCCTGCCAGGGGTACCGTCCGGGTGGACGGGAAGGACGTGACCCGCCTTCCAAGCGACAAGCGGCAGGTGGGCATGGTGTTCCAGAACTATGCCCTGTTCCCGAGCATGAGCGTATGGGAGAACATCGCCTTCGGGCTCCGGGTCCGGAAGGAAAAACCTGCCGACAGCGACCGCCTTGTGCGGGACATTGCACGGCGCGTGGAACTCAGCGACGAGCAGCTGGCGAAGAACGTGGCCGAGCTGTCCGGCGGCCAGCAGCAGCGCGTGGCTGTTGCCCGCGCCCTGGTGCTGCGGCCCAAGATCCTGCTGCTGGACGAGCCGCTGTCCAACCTCGACGCCAAGCTCCGGCACCAGCTGCGCCAGCAGCTCAAGGACCTGCAGAGCGAATTCGGCATCACCACTGTGTACGTCACCCACGACCAGGACGAGGCCCTTGCCATGAGTGACCGGGTGGCGGTCTTCAACAAGGGCGTGGTGGAACAGGTTGGGACGCCCCAGGAAATCTACGACCATGCCGCTACGGAGTTCGTCTGCAACTTCATTGGTGACAGCTCAGCCCTGACGCCGGACTTCGTGGCGGAGGTCAACCGGCTCTCCGGCGCCGGCCTCAGCACGGATGCCAGGTCCTACCTGCGCGTGGAAAAGGCCTCCCTGGACCGGCCCGCGGACGGAGGCACCGCCGTCGGACTTCCCGCCACCGTGGTGTCCCGGACCTACCACGGCCTGCACAGCCGGTATGTGGTCCGCAGCCATGGCGCGGACATCCGCCTCCTGGTCAGGGAAGACGGCGCCGCGCACCCTGGGGCCGGCACGGCCACAACGGTCTACGTCCAGCCCGGGCACATCCTTCAGTACCATCCGGGATCCGGTGCCGCACTTGCAGAGGACCAGGCGGTTGCCCTGCCATGAGCGGCAACAACGCGGTGCGCAGCATGGCCCGCTCCCCGTTCGTCCTGGTGGTGGGGGTCATCCTCACCTGGTTCATTGCCGCGTTCCTGGTATGGCCCAACGTGAACATCCTGATCGCCACTTTCTTCCCTGACGGCAGCTTTTCGGGCCGCGCCGCGGAGAAGCTGTTCTCGTCCCAGCGGGCCATGAAGGCACTGGGCAACAGCTTCCTCCTGGCCGTGGCGCTGTCCGTCACCGTCAACCTGGTGGGCGTCTTCATCGTCCTGGTGACGCATTACTTCAGGATCCGCGGCTCGAGAATCCTCTTCCTGGGGTACGCCTCAACGTTCATCTACGGCGGCATCGTGCTGGCGGCGGGCTACAAGTTCATCTACGGGGACAAGGGCATTGTCACGACGCTGCTGGTCCGGGTTTTCCCCGGAATGGACCCCGGCTGGTTTTCCGGGTTCTTTGCCGTGCTGGTGGTCATGACCTTTGCCACCACCACCAACCACATGCTGTTCGTTGCCAACGCCCTCAAAGGCATCGACTACCAGACCATTGAGGCAGCGAAGAACCTGGGCGCCTCCACCTGGACCATCCTGCGGCGGATCGTCCTGCCCATGCTCAAGCCCACCCTGTTCGCAGTCACCATCCTGTCCTTCCTCACCGGCCTGGGCGCCCTGAGCGCACCGCAGGTGCTGGGCGGCCGCGATTTCCAGACCATCACACCGATGATCCTGACGTTCACCAACAGCCCCACCTCGCGTGACCTGGCGGCGCTGCTGGCCGTGATCCTTGGCCTGGCCACCATGGGGATGCTCGCCGTGATGTCCCGGCTGGAGAAGGGCGGCACCTACTTTTCGGTGTCGAAGGTGTCTTCCGAGCTGCAGAAACAAGACATTGCCAACCCCATGGCCAACGTGGCCGTGCACGCCGTGGCCTATCTCCTCTTTGCCGTCTACACGCTTCCCGTGGTGCTGATCGTGCTTTATTCATTTGCCGACGGCGCGGCCATCCAGACCGGACGGCTCTCACTTGCCAACCTGACACTGGACAACTACGTCCGCGTCCTGACCCAGCAGTCCGGGCTCCGGCCGTTCATCGTCAGCGTGGTGTACAGCGCCCTGGCGGCGCTCATCGCAGTGGGCGGCCTGCTCTTCGTGGCGCGGCTGCTGCAGAAGTACAAGAACTGGGTGGCCTCAGCCTTTGAATACCTGCTGCACATCCCGTGGATCCTGCCGTCGGCGCTGCTGGCCCTGGGACTGATCGTCAGCTACGACCACCCCAATCCCCTGGTGGGCGGGGCCGTCCTCACCGGAACAACGGTGATCCTGCTCATCGCCTTCGTCACAGTGAAGATCCCGTTCACGCTCCGGATGCTCAAGGCGTCCTTTGCCACCGTGAACTCTTCC
This sequence comes from Pseudarthrobacter defluvii, assembly GCF_030816725.1. Lineage (NCBI taxonomy): Bacteria > Bacillati > Actinomycetota > Actinomycetes > Micrococcales > Micrococcaceae > Pseudarthrobacter > Pseudarthrobacter defluvii. The sequence continues at coordinate 4,459,054 of NZ_JAUSYG010000001.1, read as the reverse complement.
CTGGAGGAGGCCGCCGCGATCATGGGCGCCAAGACGCTGTATGTCTTCCGCCGGATCCTCCTGCCGCTGGTACTCCCGGCGGCGGCAGCCATCACGGCCCTGAACTTCAACAGCCTGCTGGACGACTATGACACCGCCATCTTCCTGGCCCATCCGCTGGTGCAGCCACTGGGCCTGGTGATCAAAGCCAACACCGACGGAGCCGAAGGCACCGAGGGAATCGCGAACACGTTCGTGTACACGGTGCTCCTCATGGTCATCACCGGAGTGACGATGTACCTCGTGTACGGCAGGTCCGGGCGGCGGAAGAGCAGGAAGCGGCTGCCCGCCGCTCCGGCCGGCCCCCAGGTCTCCGGCGCCGGACTTCCCGGTGCCCAGGCGCCGGGTGAGGACGACGCCACGCGACCGGCAGCTGCCGTCCGCTGACTACCTCCCCGAACCGCTGCCGACGGCGGTCCGTGCGTTCCGCCGCCGGGCCAGGTTGAGCATGCGGTCACGCAGCGGCTGGGCACGGTCCGCCAGGGCGACACGTCCGAGGGCTGAGGAGGCCACGCTCACGGCGCGGGTGCGGAGCCTCCGCTGCCGGTTGTAGGCACCCAGCGCCTGGTCCTGGCCATGGCCGTCAGGCAGGTTGTTGAGGAAGTCGGCAAGTGTCACCGCGTCCACCAGCGATTCGCAGGCGCCGCGGCCAAGGGTCGGCATCATGGCATGGGCGGCATCGCCGATGAGAGCGGTCCTGGCATTCGCATAGGAGCGGAGGCGCGGAACCGTCCAGAGCCGCTGGACCAGGCATTCCTCCGGGGTGGCAGCGGCGAGCGTGCGGCGAATGGCGGGGGCGTGGGTGGCGAAGCGCTCCCGTGCCTGCTCCAGAACGGACGCTGGGTCAATTCCGTAGGGGCCGAGTTCCGATCGGTAGCTCGCGTACCAGAAGGAGCCACCCCGGGCAGCTGCCATGCCGAACAGATCGCCGCGGCCCCAGTATTCGCCCACCTCGTCCGGCCCCACCGGAGTAGGAAGGGTGCCGCGAAGGGCAAGGTACGGAGTGAGGCGGGCATCACTGGCTGCGCCCCAGACCTCGCGGCGGACCATGCTGTGCACGCCGTCGGCACCTACCACCAGGCTGCCGTCCGCGGGGACTGACTGCACGGTGTCGGTGACACGGCGGACGGCGGCGGGCACGGCGCCATCCAGCAGCCGGATCAGGTCGATCCGGGAAATGCCGAACATCTCCCCCGCGTCGACCGTGACCCACGGTTCACCCTGTGCATTGCGGACCGACCCGCTGCCCAGCACCGGGCTGACGGCCCGGGCTTGGTCCAGTATTCCCAGCCGGGCCAGGGCGCGCTGGGCGTTGGGCCACATCCCGAGGGCGTTGCCGACGGTGGGCAGTTCGGGCCGCTTCTCATACACCGTCACCTGAAAACGGCTGGAGTCCAGCGCCGCCGCAAAGGCGAGCCCGGCGATGCCGCCGCCAACGATCGTGATCCTTTCCATGCAGGAAATTCTACTACTTTTGTAGTAAATGAAAAGGGGTCCCATTACACTGAACGCATGCCGGACCGCCGCACCCAACTGCTCGATGCCGCCCTCGCCGTGGTGGCGGACAAGGGGATGAAGGGCCTCACGCACCGAGCGGTCGACGCCGAAGCCCAGGTTGCCCAGGGAACCACCTCGAACTACTACCGCAGCCGCGCCACCCTGGTTGGGGCAGTGCTGGAGCGGCTGTTGGAGCTGGACTCAGCGCTCCTGGCGGAGCAAGGACCTGCCGGGCCGCCTAAGGACGTTGAGGAACTGGCGAACCAGTTGGCATCCCTGGTGCTGGCCCTCGCTGGACGGCACGCTGACCTGACCCGCGCCCGGCTGGCACTATCCCTCGACAAGCCCGAATCGGTGACTGCGGGCCACTTCCGGCTGGTGGGAGGGCTGCGGCAGGCCTTGGCCGCGCTGGGGGTTCCGGACCCGGAAGCCAGGGCCCGGGACGTGGCGGATTACGGCGACGGAGTGCTGCTGCACCTGCTCACCGTGCGCCGGGATGAAGACCCCGACCCCAAGGCCATCGCGGCGGCTGTCCGGCGGCTGGTGGGCAATTGAGCCTCACCCAGCCGGCCGGCGTCGTACTTCCCCAGCCCCATTAGGCCGAAGCGGGCCAGCCCGTGTACGCCTCGGCGAGGTAGGCCTTGCCGTGGCGGGAGGAGACCACGGAGTTCAGCTCACCGAGCTGGCGGGCACGGGAGAAGTCGTCCGCATCGGCCGGAGTGTGCAGCATGGTGGTCATCCAGTAGGAGAACTGCTGCGCCTTCCACACCCGGTCCAGGGCGCGGTCACTGTAGGTGTCCAGGAGCCGGTCCGAGCCGGAGTTGTAGTGGCTGTCCAGCCCCTCGAAGAGGACCTTGACGTCATTGATGGCAAGGTTGAGGCCCTTGGCGCCGGTGGGCGGCACGGTATGCGCGGCGTCACCGGCCAGGAACAGGTTGCCGTGGCGCATGGGCGTGTGGACGAAGCTGCGGAAGGGCAGCACCATCTTTTCCAGGACCGGGCCTTCCTTGAGCTCGAAGCCGTTGCCGTTGACGCGGCTGCGGAATTCGGCCCAAATGCGGTCGTCATCCCATTCCGCCACGTTTTCCTTGGGATCGCACTGGAAGTACATCCGTTGGACGGTCTCCGTGCGCTGGCTGATCAGGGCGAAGCCGTTGGCCGAGTTGGCGTAGATGAGTTCGTCGGAGCTGCGCGGCGCCTCGGCCAGGATGCCGAACCAGGCGAAGGGGTATTCGTGGAAGTACCACTTGCGGTTGGCCTCGGGAATCTGGAACCGGCAGTGGCTGCGCGAGCCGTCAGCGCCCACCAGGAAGTCGGCCTGGATCTCGAACTCGGTGCCGTCGGAATCGGTGAACCAGACCTTCGGCTTGCCCTCCAGATCGTGGACCGAGGTGTCAGTGACGCTGTAGCGGACGTCGCCGCCGTCGTCCTTCCTGCGGGCGGCTAGGTCCAGGAAGACGTCCGTCTGCGGGTACAGCCACACGGACTCGCCCACCAGGTCCTTGAAGTCGATGCGGTGGCTCTCGCCGTTGAAGCGCAGCTCGATCCCGTCATGCCTGTCGCCGTCGCGCAGCACCCGGTCCGAGACGCCGCTGTCCACCAGCAGGTTGACGGTGCCGTGTTCCAGGATGCCGGCCCGGACGGTGTGGGAGATTTCCTCGTGGCTGCGGATCTCGATCACCGTGGACTCGATGCCTGCCTTCGCCAGCAGGTGGGAGAGCATGAGCCCCGCGGGACCGCCCCCCATGATGGCGACCTGGGTGCTGATGACTTTTCGTGCCATGATCTGTTCTCGCTTCATTGCGGGCCCGCCGTGGCGGCGCCGGATCGGTTCGTCTGCCACCAGTGTGGGCCAGTGGCCGTGACCGCCGTTACAGCAATTCCGTTGAACGGTTCAGGAGTCTGAGAGTTGCCGGGCTATTCCCCGGGCGGCCGTCTGCAGCGCGGGCACCAGTGCCTGCAGGCGCATCTCGCGGAGGGGAACCACGACGCCGAGTGACGCCAGGGCGCGGCGCCTGCTGTTCAGGACCGGGACGGCTATGCCCCAGGTGTCCGGGTCCACGACGCCCTTGAGTTGGGCGAAGCCCTGCCGTGAAGTTTCGGCGAGCAGCGCCCGGACGGTATCCGCCGTCGCTTTTCCCTCCGGGTCGGTAAACCGCGACAGGTATTCCTCCTGCATCATCTTGTCCTGGTGGGCCATCAGCGCCAGTCCCGCCGACGAAATGTGCACCGGCATCCTGCCTGCCACCTGCGCCCGGTTCGCCACCGAACCCCGCCGGGACAGACGCTCTACGAACAGCGCCTCCCAGCCGTCCAGCACGGCCAGGTTCACGTTCTGGTGCAGGACCTGCTGGATGTCTTCCATGAATGGCATGGCCGCCTGGCGCAGGGCGAGCGTGGGTGCGGTCCGGTTCACCAGTTCCCACAACCTCACCCCGGGCCGCACCATGCCGCCCGGCGCGGACTCAAGCAGCCCGTGGGCGGCAAGCTGGCCAACGAGGCGGTGCGTGGTGGTGAGCGGCAGGCCTGCACGCTGAGCGAGGTCGCTCAACTGCAGGGCGCTCACGTCCTGGGGGAACGCCGAAATTAACCGGACGATCCGGTCCACCACCGAGTCGCCGGACGGGGAGTTGGCCAGCGCGGACACCTGCTTCCATTGAATGGGAAAAGTTGTCCCAGATTACACCCCTCAGTGATACAAACCTCACTGGGGCTGTTGGCAATGCTGCCCTGACCACCAACGGCAAAGCAGACCGCCGCACGAACTCCCAGAAGATACACCGAGGTATTTCCATGTCCTTTGCGCCCACTCAGCAACGTTCCAAGTGGCCGGTCTGGCTTTGCTGGCTGGCGATGGTTCTTGACGGCTTCGACCTGGTGGTGCTGGGCACCGTCATCCCCACGCTGATCAAGACCCACGAGCTTGGCTTCGACGCCGTAGGTGCCACGTTGGCCGCCACGATCTCACTGGTTGGGGTCGGCGCCGGCGCACTGTTCATTGCCCCGCTGTCAGACCACTTTGGCCGACGCCGCCTTCTGGTGGCCTGCGTCCTGTGGTTTTCAATCTTCACCATTGCCGTGGTGTTCGCGCCGAACGTTGCAGTGTTCTGCATCTTCCGGCTCCTGGCCGGTCTGGGTCTGGGTGCGTGCCTGCCCGCGGCCCTGGCCTACATGAACGACTACGCACCGGCGGGTTCCGCCGGAAAATCGACCACCCGGACCATGACCGGCTACCACGCAGGCGCCGTGGCCACGTCCTTCCTTGCCCTGCTGCTGATCCCGGACTGGCGGATGATGTTCATCCTGGGCGGCCTCGCCGGCTTCGCCCTGGTACCGTTCCTGTGGTTCAAGCTCCCGGAGACCCTTCCCGCAGCTGCCGGAGGAAAGGAACCGGCTGCAGCCCGCAAAGGCTTCCGGGATCTGGCGCGGAAACCGTACCCCCTGGTGGCGCTGGCCATCGCGGCGGCTTCCTTCATGGGCCTGCTCCTGGTCTACGGCTTGAACACCTGGCTTCCGCAGCTGATGGCGGGCGCGGGCTACACCGTCAGCACCGGCCTGGTTCTGCTGCTGGTCCTCAACGTAGGCGCAGTGGTGGGTCTGGTGATCGCAGGGATCCTGGCTGACAAGCACGGCACCAAGAAGGTGGTGCTGCTGTGGTTCGGGCTCTCCGCCGTTTTCCTTGGTGTCCTGAGCGTCAAGATCCAAAGCGAGCTGCTCCTCAACCTGGCAGTCTTTGTCACGGGCGTGTTCGTGTTCAGCGCCCAGGTGCTGGTCTACGCGTGGGTCAGCCAGCTGTTCCCGGCAGCCCTCCGCGCCACCGCCCTGGGATTCGCTGCCGGCGTCGGCCGGCTTGGCGCCATCATGGGCCCTGCCGTGACAGGCTCCCTCGTGGCCGCGAACATTGCCTACCCCTGGGGCTTCTACGTCTTCGCGGCCGCTGCCGCCATTGCGGTGGTGGCACTGGCGGCAGTGCCGCACACCATCCGGGCGGTCCGGGAAGAGGCAGCAGCGGAGCGCCCGTAACGGCCCACCTTTGAGCCCGCCCTTGGCGCTGCAGGGGCGGGTTCAACGCAGTTGGCGGTCAGCCGCCGTCGTGCGTTGCCGTAAGCGGCGCCACGCGCCGGGGGCCAGCACCACTGCAATGCCGACGGCGGCGCCAATGACAGTCTCGACGATGCGGTCGCGCAGCAGGAAGGAAGGCGAGGCAGGAACCACCAGGAGCGTCGAGATCAAAGCCAGGGGGGTGACGAAGACCTGGGCCAGCAGGTACTGGCGGATGATGAACATTTCGGCGCCGAACTGGCACAACGCCATCACCAGCACGGTCTGCCAGGGCTGCAGCCCCACCAGCAGCACGGCAGCCAGGACCAGCAGGCCCAGCACGGTGCCGATGATTCTCTGGATGCCGCGGCGCACCCGGTGCCGTGTGGTGTGGCCCACCAGGGGAACCACCGCCGCCACCATGGCCCAGTAGTTGTGCCCGAAACCCAGGCGGGACCCGGCCCAGGTGGCCAGCGTGCCGGCAAGTCCTGCGGCCACCAGGTAGCCGAACCCCTCCAGCCAGGCGGCGCGCTTTTCCGCCGGGGTGCGCCGGATCCGCGGCGGCCTGGCCCAGGGGGTGCGGTGGCTGGGAAGGATCCGGGACGAAAAGCCGACGAGCAGGGCGAAGACCGTGGTGAGGACGGCCACCAGCATGCCCTGCCACAGAGGCGGCTGGTTGGGGATGGACGCGATCGCGGCGAACGCGAAGATGTGGAAGAGCGAACCTGCCGGGCGCAGCCGCAGCCAGGAGATGGCGACGGAACAGGCACCGGCCACCAAAGTGGTGGCCAGGACCAGCAGCCAGGTGTGGGCGGCGGCATCCAGGCCCCAGGCGGGACCCATCCGGGCTGCGAGCGCCGCCAGGAACATCACCAGGAGCATCAGCAGCCCGGCCCGCAGCTGCAGCACGAAGCGGACGGCATGGGGTTCGCCGCGGCCGTAAATTCCGGTGAAGGCGCCGAAGGACGCGAAGATTGCCAGGTCCAGCCGGCCCAGCAGCACCAGCGTGATGAGGGGAACGAAGACGCCGACGGCGCACCGAAGCGCCGGGTGGTGGTCCTTGTTTCCGGGGCCAATGCTGAACATCTCAGCGAACATCTTCACGGGCAGCGCCTTTCAGGGGGTGGGTTCTGACGGGCGGCCGCGCTGACGTTCCTGGTAGATCCTACGGCCCGGACCCCGGGCAGCGCCCGCTGCGTTCCCCTGAATGGAATCGGACGACAACGCGGCCGGCGACTGTAGTGGATCACGCAGGCCCACCGACTGGCTGAGTTGGCCGAAATTACTTCTTATCGGCAGGCCGCGTCCCCAACAGGACGTTGAGCCCCCACCCCACCATAGTGATCAGGACGATGGCCCCGGCCATGGAGGCCAACTGGACCGGGGTGGACAGGATGCCAAGGCTGACGATCAGCGTGGTGGCCCCGGCGGGCGGGTGGGGCAGGCCCAGCCAGGTCAGCACCAAGGTGGTGAGCCCCACCGACAAAACGCCGCTAAGGACATGCAGCGGCGTCAGTCCGCCCACGGTCGCGGACGGCTGGCCCTGCAGACCCAGGGCATACAGGCAGAGTGCCCCTGCAAGCAGTCCCACGCCATGTCCCACGAGGGTGTTGACGGGCCTTGATGCCTTTTGCTCGGGCGATTCGAAGAACAGCATCACCGTAGGGCCGAGGCTGGGAAACAGCCAGGGCAGGTGAAACAGGAGCCCCACCGCGCCGCTGACGGCGAGGACCACGATGCTGAGGATCCCGGCATAAACCCCGGCGCCCAGCTTGTTCCAGTTCTTCTTGGCCCGTTCCAGCACTGGTGTGTTCATTGGGGCTCTGTACCCCCGGACGGCAGTAACAATCGGTTGGCAGGCCACCCACCACCCGGAAAAACCTTTGACAGCGGTGGGAGTCACTCCTACCTCTGTTTTTGGGATCCTAGATTGGGATCCCAAAAACACAGAGCTTCCGCTCAACGCTCCGGGTCGTCAAGCGGACCCTCCCCAGCGGGCTACTACATCCGCAGGGTCAGGGCGCCGGGCTCCATGGCCATGAGCACGTGCTTGCCCTGGCCCTCGTGGTCGCCGTCCAACTGGTAGTCGTCCGCGTGCTCCAGCGTGATCTCGACGGTCTTGCCCTGGAAGTACTCAACGGAGGTGTCCTTGTTCCTGCCCTTCCCGATGATGCCCGCCAGCACGGACAGCCAGCCCAGCTTGCCGTGGTGCGGGGCCAGGACCGCGATGTCCAGCAGCCCGTCATCAATCTTGGCCTCGGGGAAAATCTCCAGGCCGCCCTGGACCTTACCGCAGTTGCCCACCATGACGCTGCGGACACCCCTGTGGACCGCCCGCTTGCCGTCAATCACCACGGTCGCCTTGACCGGTTTCCCGGGGAGGTTGCGGATGCCGGCGTCCACGTAGGCCAGCCAGCCCACCTTGTGCTTCAGTTCTTGGTTGGTGTCCGCCATGATCGTGGCGTCGTAGCCCATGCCGGCCATCACCAGGAACAGCTGATCCTTGTCGGGGTCGCTTCGGCGCGCGCGGACCACATCGATCTTCCTTTCGGCCCCTACCAACGCCCCGGACAGCGCGCCGTCATAGTCGGTTACGTCGATGCCGAGGTTGCGGGCCAGCAGGTTTCCCGTCCCCAACGGCAGCAGGCCCATGGGGATGTCACCGCCGGCGAGGACCTCGGCTACGCAGCGGACGGTCCCGTCGCCGCCGGCCGCGATGACCAGGTCCGCCCCCTGGGCCAGCGCTTCCTTCGTCTGCCCTACACCGGGATCCTCCTCGGTGGTCTCGAACCACAGGGTCTCGCCCCAGCCGTTTTCCTCGCAGTGCTTGGCCATGAGTTCGCGCACGTCGATGTCCACCGTCTTTGCGGGGTTGATCACGACGGCGGCACGTTTGGGCGAAGGGGAACTGGTCTCAGTCATGGCGTCCTCAGATGCTGGTGGAAAGCAAGCTTCTCAAAGAAGGGTAACCCGCGGCCTGGAGGGATCCGCGCCTACAGGGCCTTGACCGCGCCCAGCACCTGCGCCAGCGAGTCCTTGGCGTCACCGAACAGCAGCGACGTTTGAGGCTCATACAGGAGGTCGTTCTCGATGCCGGCGAAACCCGGGCGCATGGACCGCTTCAGGAACACCACCTGCCGCGCCTCCGCCACTTCCAGGATGGGCATGCCGTAGATCGGCGAGCCCGAGGAGGTCTTGGCCGCCGGGTTCACCACATCATTGGCGCCCACCACCAGGGCAACGTCCGTGGTCTTGAACTCGGGGTTGATCTCGCCCATCTCCTTGAGCGACTCGTACGGCACATTGGCCTCGGCCAGGAGCACGTTCATATGCCCCGGCATCCGGCCGGCCACCGGATGGATGGCGAAATCAACCTCGATGCCACGGGCTTCCAGCGCCTGGGCCAGTTCGGCGGCCGTGTGCTGGCCCTGGGCCACCGCCAGCCCGTAGCCGGGAACGATGATCACCCGCTGGGCGTAGCCCAAAAGCACCGCCACATCCTCCGCCGAGGACGACCGGACCGGACGCTGGCTCACGGCGGTGGAGCCCGCCGTCGAACCTCCCCGGAAGGCGCCGAACAGGATGCCCGCCACGCTCCGGCCCATGGCCGCCGCCATGGCCCGGGTAAGGATGGTGCCGGAGGCGCCCACCAGGGTGCCTGCCACCACCAGCAGGACGTTGCCCAGCACCAGGCCGGATGCCGCGACGGCCAGGCCGGTGAAGGCGTTCAGCAGCGAGATGACAATGGGGACGTCGGCGCCGCCCACGGGCAGCACCAGCAGTATGCCGGCGGCAAGGCCCAGGACGAGCAGCAGGACCGCAAGGGGCAGCGACCCGCTGAGCACCACGGCCACCCCCGCGGCCACCGCGGCGACGAGGACCACGGCCATCACCACCGGCAGGCCCGGGAACACCACCGGCCGGGTGGTCATCAGTTCCTGCAGCTTGGCGAACGTGACGCCTGAACCCGCAAAGGACACGGCACCCACCAGCAGCGTGAACACAATGGCCACGCGGACCCAGGCATTCTCCGCGTGGCCCAGTTCCAGGAGTGCCACCAGGGCGGCCGCACCGCCGCCCACCCCGTTGAACAGGGCCACGAGCTGCGGCATCTGCGTCATTTTCACGCGTCGTGCCACCGGCGCCGCCACTGCCGAACCCACCACGATGGCGGCCAGGATCCAGGGGATGTTCTCGAGCCGGGCGGACAGGAACACGGTGACGACGGCGATCAGCGCGCCGAGTGCCCCCACCAGGTTTCCGCGGCGGGCAGTGCGCGGGGAGCTGAGCCCGCGCAGTGCCAGGATGAAGCAGACGGCCGCGGCGAGGTAGAGCAGGGAGGTCCAGACGGGATCGAGGAGGCTCATCTCCCGCCTGCCTTGGGCTGCGCGCCGGTCCTGGCAACATCCTTTTTGGCATGGAACATGTGCAGCATCCGGTCCGTCACCACGAAACCGCCCACCAAGTTGGCGGTGGCAAGGACGACGGCGAGCAGCGCCACCGTGAGCACCCACGGGTCCGCTGCCTGGCCGGCCACGATGATGGCTCCCACCAGGATGATCCCGTGGATGGCGTTGGCGCCGGACATCAGGGGCGTATGGAGGGTGCTGGAGACCTTGGACACCACCTCGAAGCCGACGAACACCGCCAGCACGGTGATGGTCAGCAGGGCGGTCCCGTCCATCAGATCGCTCCTTCCTGCCGTGCCGCAGCCGTGGCGGTAGTTGCGGCCAACAGTTCCGCCGTGGGCTGGTGCCGCACCTGCCCGGCGTGGGTGAGACAGGCACCTGCCACCACTTCGTCATCGAAATCCAGCGTGAGGGCGCCGTCGCGGACCAGGAGCACCAGCAGGTTGGCCACGTTCTTGGCGTACAGGCGGGAGGCGTCGGATGCCATCGCGGACGCCGGGTCCTTCAGCCCTACGAGGGTGATGTGCCCGGTTCCGTCGGCCGTGGGGATGGGTATGTCCCGGCCCGGCACAGAGCCCTCCACGTTACCGCCGGACTCCGCGGCGAGGTCCACGACGACCGATCCCGGGCGCATGCCCTGCACCATCTCGCGGGTCACCAAAAGGGGCGCCGGCCGCCCGGGGACTGCCGCCGTCGTGATCAATACGTCTGACTGCGCCACGTGGGGTGCCAGCAACTGCCGCTGCCGGGTGCCCGCGTCGGAGCTCAGCTGCCGGGCATAGCCGCCGGCCGCCTCGGCCGTCTCCAGGTCCAGCCGGATGAACGTGCCGCCCATGGACGCGACCTCGTCCGCGGAGGCGGGGCGGATGTCATTGGCGAAGACGCGCGCGCCCAGGCGCTTGGCGGTGCCGATGGCCTGCAGCCCGGCCACGCCGGCGCCGAGCACCAGGACGCGGGCCTGCGGGATGGTTCCCGCGGCGGTCATGTACAGCGGGAAGAAGCGGGGCAGCCGGATGGCAGCCTCCAGCACGCAACGGTAGCCAGCCACCAAAGCCTGGGAGGTGAGGGCATCCATCGACTGGGCACGGGAGATCCGGGGCACGAGTTCCAGGGCGAAGGAGGTCACCCCGGCGTCTGCGAGCGCCTGGACGGCAGGGAGCTCGGACGACGGCGACGCGAGCCCCACCGTGACGGCACCCCTTTTGAGGGAGGCGGCGGTGCCCGGGTCAAGGGGGCGGACGTGGGCCAGGATGTCGAGTGCGGCGATGTCCAGTTGCGGGACGACGGCGGCGCCGGCTTCCCGGTATGCCACGTCTGCGTGCCCGGCACCGTCCCCGGCACCAGCTTCCACCAGCACCTCCAGCCCCATCCCGGCAAGCTGCTTAGCGGTGTCCGGGGTGGCGGCCACACGCCGCTCGCCCTCCCTGCGTTCCCGCGGAATCCCCAGTTTCAACCGCCGACTCCTCTTCCTGACCAGCGCTGCAGCGGCTCTGCTGCACGCAGTTGGCTTGAGTCTAGAGCCCTGCAGGGCGCGGCGGGAGTGCAGGCCGGGAGGTTGTGGGTAACGATTCGCCTGTCGGCCGGCGTCCTCCCGCCTGTGGCGCCCCTGGGGCAGGACGGGTGCGGCTATTTGTTGCTGGCGCGGATTGCGTCCGCGACGCTTTCCAGGTGGACGCGCATGGCTTCGGCCGCGGCGTCAGGATCATGGGCGCAGACGGCATCGATGACAGCCAGGTGCTGCGGGAGGGAGACGGCAGGGCGGCCCGGCTGGCGGGCCAGGCGGAACTGGAAGCGGACCGCCTGTCCGCGCAGCCGCTGGATTGTTGAGGCGGCGGTCTTTTGCGCGCTCATGGCAATGATCTTTTCGTGCATCGCCTGGTTGCCTTCGGAGTAGGACTCGCGGTCCCCTCGATCCACGGCGCCCTTCATCCGGTCAGCCAGCTCCTGCAGCTCAGCGATGTCAGTGTCGGTGGCCCGCTCGGCGGCCTTGCGCGCGCACAGCGCCTCGAGGGCGGCGCGAACCTCGGTGATTTCAACCGCCTCGTCCACTGAGACGGCCCGCACCCGGGCTCCCCGGTTCTGGACACGTTCCACGAGGCCTTCGACGCTCAGCTCCGAGAGCGCCACCCTGATGTTTCCACGGCTCGCTCCATACTCGGCAGCGAGGTCACCCTCCACCAGGCGCTGGTTGGGGACGAGTTCCCCGCTGACAATGGCGGTGCGCAGCAGCTCCGCGAGCTCGGCAGCGGTGAGGGCCCGGCCCGTTCCATCCACGGTCTCCACAGCCACCATCTCCCTGTTCCGCCGGTTGCCAGTTTCGCTGAATTTTCCGGATTCAGCGTACTCCAGACTTGCCTGCCGGCACCCGATGAGAGCCATTGATTGTTAGCTATATTGCTGACAACATTTGGACTGTGCGGTTATTGAGTTAGAACGGCGCCGTTCGGCAGGCGCCCCTGCCAGGAGCATGCGCGATGATCATTGACATCCACGGCCACTACACCACGGCCCCGGCCGCCCTTGGGGAGTGGCGTGAGCGGCAGGTTGCGGCCCTGCAGGATGCTTTGCCGGCGCCATCACGGGCCGACCTGAAAATCTCCGACGACGAACTCCGCCAGAGCGTCGAAGCGAACCAGCTGCGCCTCATGGACCACCGCGGCATCGACCTCACTGTCTTCTCGCCCCGGGCGTCGTTCATGGCCCACCACATCGGTGCATTCGAGACCTCCGCCGAGTGGGCCGGGCTCTGCAACGAACTCTGCTACCGGGTCAGCCGGCTCTACCCCGAACGGTTTGTCCCGGCCGCGATGCTTCCGCAGTCCCCCGGCGTGGACCCAGCCACCTGCCTTCCGGAACTCACCCGCTGCGTGGAGGACTACGGGGCCGTGGCCGTGAACCTGAACCCGGACCCGTCCGGAGGCCATTGGACCGCACCCCCGCTCACGGACCGGTACTGGTACCCCATCTACGAGAAAATGGTGGAGTACGGCATCCCCGCCATGGTCCATGTAAGCACCAGTGTGAACCCGGCCTTCCACACCACCGGCGCCCACTACCTCAATGCCGACACCACCGCGTTCATGCAGCTCATCCAGGGGGACCTGTTCGCGGACTTCCCCACCCTGAAGCTCGTCATCCCCCACGGCGGCGGTGCAGTGCCCTACCACTGGGGACGCTTCCGGGGCCTTGCCATGGCCCTGGGGAAGCCCGCGCTGGAAGAACACCTGCTGGGGAACGTCTTCTTCGACACCTGCGTCTACCACCAACCCGGCATCGACCTGCTCCTGGAAGTGATCCCAACGCAAAACATCCTGTTTGCCTCAGAAATGATCGGCGCCGTCCGGGACATCGATCCCTGGACCGGCCACCACTTCGACGACACCGCGCGGTACATCGACGACGCCGGCCTTGACGAGGCCGAACTCGCTGCCATCCAGGAGCACAACGCACGCAGCGTCTATCCGCGCCTTGACGCCCTGCTTAAACAGCAGGGCCGCTGACATGCCTTCGGAGGGAACCATGATGCAGGAACTGGGCGTGGTCCACACCACCATCACCCGGGCGGCGGAAGATGCCGTCAAGGCACTCTCCGCGTTCGGGGTCAGCACTGTCCATGAAGCCATGGGCCGGCTGGGGCTCATGCGCCCCTATATCCGCCCGGTCTACCCCGGCGCCACCATGTGCGGTCCCGCGGTCACAGTCCTGCTCCAGCCGGGTGACAACTGGATGCTGCATGTTGCGGCCGAACAGCTCCGGCCCGGCGACGTGGTGGTGGCAGGGTGCACCACCGAATGCGAGGACGGCTTCTTCGGCGAATTGCTGGCGACCTCACTCCGGGCGAAGGGCGCAGCCGGCCTGGTGATCGACGGCGGCTGCCGGGATGTTGCAGCACTGCAGGCCATGGATTTCCCCGTCTTCAGCCGCGCCATCAACTCCAAAGGCACCGTCAAGGCGACCCTCGGTTCCGTAAACATCCCGGTGGTCTGTGCCAACGCCCTGGTCAACCCGGGGGACGTGGTGATTGCCGACGTCGACGGCGTGGTCGTGGTCCCCGCAGCCCGGGCTGCTGACGTGGCGGCGGCGGCCCGGAAGCGCGAGGACAACGAAAAAGTTAAGCGGGAGCGCTTCGCCAACGGGGAGCTGGGACTGGACATCTACAGCATGCGCGGGCCGCTCGAAGCGGCGGGGCTGCGTTACATCGACTAAACGGCGGGACCTCCCAGGCCGGGCCCGTCTTAGCCGCCTGCCAGCCGGTAGGAATCCTCGAGCAGTTCCGCCAGGAGCGCCTGGTCGATCCGTTCCAGGCGGACCAGCACCAACTGGGGTGAGCGTTCGTGGTGCGGCGTCCAGAAAAAGGTGTCCGGTTCGGTGCCGGCCAGCGCCTGGCGCTCTGCTGTCTTGACGGTGAGGACGCCGGGCTCCCAAATGCGGGCCAGCAGGGTCTTGGCAAACCACGCGGGCTGTCCCCAGCTGGACCGTTCCGTCACGCCCGGCAGCGCGAGGGCAGCCTGCCTGACATCCTCCTCGTTGACCATGCACCCGAGTCTCCCCCCGGCTTGGCGGCGGGACAAGGGCACGTACCGGGCTGCGCACTGAGCGCCGGGTTCAGTGGGCAGGGACAGTCCCTGCCCATCGAGAACCGGGTTGGACGCGCAACCCAGGACGCCTGTCAGCCGCGGGCGGTGAGGTCCGCCGAAATAAGCTTCGCCGTGGCCACGATCTCCTGCGCCACCGCTGCGAGGTAGGCGTCCGGGTCCGGCTTGGCTTCCACGGACTGGGCCTGCAGGGACACGTTGACGGCGGCCACCACCTTGGTCCCGTCATACACGGGCGCCGCGACGGACATGAGGCCCAGTTCCAGTTCCTGGTTGAGCCGGCACCAGCCCTCTGCGCGGACGGTTTCCAGAACGGCGAGCAGCTCGGGAACTGTTCCCAGGGCGCGCGGAGTGAGCGGCTTGATGTCCGCGGCCGCCAGGTAGGCCTTGAGGTCCGCGGGCGGAAGGTGCGCAAGGAGCACCCTGCCCATCGATGTGGCGTAGGCCGGGAACCTTGTTCCCACGGTGATCCCGATGGTCATGATGCGGCGGGTGGTGACCCTGGCGATGTAGGCGATGTCCGTTCCGTCCAGCACGGCGGCGGACGTGGACTCCCCCAGTTTCAGGGACAGCTCCTCGAGATGCGGTTGCGCCAGCTGCGGCAGGGACAGCCCCGAAAGGTAGGCGTAACCCAGCTGGAGGACCTTGGCCGTCAGCGCGAAGGTCTTGCCGTCGGTGCGCACATAGCCGAGCTCCACCAGGGTGTGCAGGAACCGGCGTGCGGTGGCCCGGGTCAGCCCGGTCCGGGCAGCAACCTCGGACAGCGTCATCACCGGGCGCTCGGCGTCGAAGGCACGGATCACGGCGAGGCCACGCGCCAGCGACTGGACGTACTGGTCGCTGGCCTGCGGAGCGGCCTGGGTGTCGGTACCTGCGGCGTCAATCATGATTACCAATCCTAGGGCGCGCCTTCATCCGGGGTTCCGACGGCGGACGCGGCCGTGAGCGAGACCGGCACCAGTTCCTGGAGTTCCTCGAGCGTGCAGCCGAAGGTTTCCCGGACGGTGACACCCCCGGGTCCGGTGAGGAAGACGCCCTTGTCCGTGTAGACGCGGGTCACGCAGCCGACGCCGGTGATCGGGTAGCTGCAGGACTCCACGATCTTGGAAACGCCCTCGCGTGTCAGAAGCGTCATCATCACGAAGACGTCCTTGGCTCCGGTGGCCAGGTCCATGGCACCCCCGACGGCGGGAATGGCACCGGGTGCGCCGGTGTGCCAGTTGGCGAGGTCACCGGTGGCGGAGACCTGGAAGGCGCCCAGTACGCAGATGTCCAGGTGTCCGCCGCGCATGATCGCGAAGGAATCCGCGTGATGGAGGTAGGACGCACCCGGGAGTTCGGTGACGGGGATCTTACCGGCGTTGATGAGGTCGCCGTCGATCTGGTCGCCCGTTGCCTCCGGGCCCATGCCGAGCATCCCGTTCTCCGTGTGGAGGGTGATGTTCTGTTCCTCGGTGAGGTAGTTGGACACCAGGGTGGGCTGGCCGATGCCCAGGTTCACGAAGGACCCCGGTGCGATGTCCCGGGCCACCAGCTTGGCCAGGTCATCGCGGCCCAGGGGCGTGGCGGACGTCTGGAGGGAGGTTTCGGTCAGGCTCATTCTCAGGCCGCCTTTTCTGCCGCGCTGCCGCTGCGGGCAACTTTTACGATGCTGTTGACGTAGATGCCGGGCGTGACCACGTTCTCCGGGTCCAGCCCGCCGGTGGGCACGATCTCTGAGACCTGGACAATGGTATGTTTCGCGGCCGCGGCCATGATCGGACCGAAGTTCCTGGCGGTCTTGCGGTAAACGAGGTTGCCTTTGCCGTCAGCCTTCAGCGCCTTGATTAGGGCGACGTCAGCGTGGATGGGGGTTTCGAACACCTGCCACTTGCCGTCCAGGAACCGGGTTTCCTTGCCCTCGGCCAGCATGGTGCCGTAGCCGGTGGGGGTGAAGAACCCGCCGATGCCGGCCCCTGCGGCGCGGATCCGCTCGGCGAGGTTGCCCTGCGGAACGAGCTCGAGTTCGATCTCGCCGGCCTTGTACTTGGCGTCGAAGTGCCAGGAGTCGGACTGCCGCGGGAAGGAGCAGATCATCTTCTTCACCCGGCCTTCCTTGATCAGCAGGGCGAGGCCCTGGTCGCCCTGGCCGGCGTTGTTGTTCACCACGGTCAGGTCCGTGGCCCCGCATTCCAGCAGTGCATCGATGAGTTCGAACGGCTGCCCGGCGTTTCCGAACCCGCCGATCATCACGGTGGAACCGTCCTTGATGCCGGCCACGGCGTCCTGGACGGTATCAACGAAGTTCAGCATGGCTTAGGCCCTTCCATTTGAAGCGGTGACGTTCTCGAGCACGACCGCCAGGCCCTGGCCCACGCCGATGCAGATGGCGGCCACGCCCCAGCGTTCGCCGGAGGCCTGCAGGGACCGGGCAAGGGTGCCCAGGATCCGGGTCCCGGAAGCACCCAGCGGGTGGCCCATGGCGATGGCGCCGCCGTGCCGGTTCACGATCGAGTGGTCGATGCCCCAGGCGTTGATGCAGGCCAGGGACTGCGCGGCGAAGGCTTCGTTAAGTTCGACGGCGCCCACCTGGTCCCAGCTGATGCCCGCCTTTGCGAGGGCTTTGTTCGCCGCCTCGACGGGGGCGTAGCCGAAGTACTGCGGATCGTTGGCGTGCGCGCCGCGCCCGGCGATCCGGGCCAGCGGCTCCAGCCCCAGCAGCCCGGCGGCAGCCTCGCTGCCGATCCAGGCCGCGGAGGCGCCGTCGGACAGCGGGGATGCGTTGCCAGCGGTGACCGTGCCGCCCACCTCGGCGCCCTCGGGCTCTTTCCGGAACACGGTTTTCAGCGCGGCCAACTTTTCGGCGGTGCTGCCGGGACGGATGCCCTCGTCCCGGACCAGGTCCGTGCCGGGCACCGGGGCCACGAGGTTGTCATAGAACCCTTCGTCCCAAGCGGCGGCGGACAGGTTGTGCGAGGCGGCGGCAAACTCATCCTGCGCCTCGCGGGTCACGCCGTACTTTTCGCGCAGCCGCTCGGTGGCCTCGCCCAGGGAGATGGTCCACTCCTTGGGCATGGCCTTGTTCACCAGGCGCCAGCCCAGCGTGGTGGACGCCAGGGTCATGTCCCCGGCCGGGTACGGCTTCTCCGTCTTCGGCAAAACCCACGGGGCGCGGGACATCGACTCCGCGCCGCCCACGAGCATCAGGTCCGCGTCGCCGGCGTTGATCTGGCGGGAGGCAATGATCGCGGCATCCAGGGAGGAACCGCAGAGCCGGTTCACCGTGGTGCCCGGGATGGAAACCGGGAGCCCGGCCAGCAGCGTGCCCATCCGGGCGATGTTGCGGTTCTCCTCACCGGCACCGTTCGCGTTGCCGAACACCACCTCATCGATCCGCTCAACGTCGAGGGACGGCGCCCGCTTTACGGATTCCTTGATCACGTGCGCGGCAAGATCGTCCGGACGGACGCTGGCAAGGCCGGAGCCACACTTGCCGAACGGGGTGCGCACAGCGTCGTACACAAAAGCCTGGTTCACGGGGTGGTATCCATTTCTCGAAAGACCTGCTGGGCGGTCTTGAAGGCGGTGTTGGCGGAGGGAACTCCGCAGTAGATGGCGGTCTGCAGCAGGATTTCCTTGATCTCGTCCCTGCTGAGGCCGTTCCGGAGGGCAGCGCGGATGTGCATGGCCAGCTCCTCCCAGTGGCCGTGCGCCACCATGGCCGTGATGGTCACGGCCGAGCGCATCTGGCGGGTCAGGCCGGGCCGGGTCCAGATGCCGCCCCACGCGATGCGGGTGATCATGTCCTGGAAGTCCTCGGTGAACTCATCCTTGTTGGCGTTGGCCCGGTCCACGTGCGCATCGCCCAGGACTTCGCGCCGGACTGCCATGCCGCCGTCGTAAATCTCCTGGCTGGTGGCGCCGGGCTGGACCACTCCGTGGCGGGGATCGTTTGCGCTCACTGGGCGGCCTCCTGTGATTCTGCCCAGCCGATCAGGCTGCGCATCAGGTCTGCCACGTGCGCCGGTGCCTCGGCGGGGGCCAGGTGCGAGATCCCCTCGATGGTCACGGCAGTGGCGGTTCCGCTGCCCGCCGTAATGCCGGCGGCCACTTCCTCCGCCATGGCGGGGGTGGCGACGCCGTCCAGCGCCCCCGCGATCACCTGTGTGGGGACCCGGATGCTGCCGAGTTCGTTCCGGACGTCAAAGGCGGCCAGCGCCTCGCAGCAGAACGCGTAGCTGAAGCGGTCGGCGTCACGGAGGGCATGCAGGAGCCGGCTGCTGAAGTCGGGTTCCCGGTCCAGAAAGCCCGGCGCGAACCAGCGCTGCGCGGAGCCCTGGATCATGACGGGGGTGCCCTGGGTGCGGACCGTTTCGGCGCGCTCAAGCCAGCCCTCCGGGGTACCGATCTTTGCGCCGCTGTTCTGCACGGACAGGCTCTTCAGCCGCTCACCGTGCTTGATACCCAGCTGCAGGCCGGTGGCACCGCCCAGCGAGACGCCGGCGTAGTGGAAGTTCCCGCCGGGGGCAATGGAGTCGACGAGGTCAACCACGGCGTCCGCAAGCGCGGCAACGTCGAACGGTTCGGTGGCTGCGGGCGAGACGCCGTGGCCGGGCAGGTCCCAGGCCACCACGTCGAAGTCGTTGCCGAGCAGGGACGCAACCCTGTTCCACAGGATGGAGGAGGTGCCGAGGGACGGACCCGCCACCAGCAGGGGGTGGTCGCCGAGGGGTCGCTGGGGTGACAGCAGCGCTGCCTTCAGGGCCGGTTTAGCCACGGGAAGCTCCATTCGCGTCGGGGGAAACAAAGTCGGGAAAGGATGCCAGGATGCGGCGGGAGATCTCCGCCGCCTGGCCCAGGTAGTTCGCAGGGTCCAGGAGCCCGTCCAGCCGGGTGTCAGGGACGACGGCGGCGGGGACGGCTTCGCGGAGCAGCTTGCGGTAGGTGGCGGCCTGTTCCGCCGGTGGCGCCTGCAGCGTCCGGTCCACCACGTCCTGCAGCTGCTGCTTGCCGCTGCGGCCGTCCCGCTCCTCGAGCAGTGGAGCGACGGCGGCGTTCACGCCTTCGGCCAGCAGCAGCGGGCCGGCCAGGTCCAGGTTGCGGCGCATCGCGTCCGGGAACACCCGCAGCCCCTCGGCCAGTTCGCGGATGTTTCCGGCGGCGCCGAGTGCCAGGGCCAGCAGCTGGCGCAGGGCGGGCCACTCGGCGTGCCACGCTCCGTCCGGACGTTCGTCGTTGAAGTTGGCGGCGGCCGTGTGCAGCTGGGCAGCCAGCTGCGGCGCCTGCAGGGCGGCGCTGCGGACCAGGACGGACAGCACCGGATTCTGCTTCTGCGGCATGGCTGAAGAGACACCGCGGCCGGCAGCGCGGGGTTCCCCGAGTTCCGCCACCTCGGGCCGGCTCAGGAACGCCACATCCGCGGCGATCTTGCCGAACGCGTCCAGCACGGAAGCCAGCGAGTGCCCCAGTGAGGTGATGGCCAGCCGGTTGGTGTGCCAGGGTGCCGCCGCGGGCGCCAGGCCCAACTGGGCAGCCAGGGTGTCGGCAAGGGTGAAGGGGGTGGCGGACGAGCCGTCCGTCAGCACGGTTCCGGCCGCGAGGGTTCCCGCCGCCCCGCCGAACTGGACGGGAAACTGCAGGACCTCCAACTGCCTGCCCGCGGCGGCCACGCCCTGGAACCACTGAGCAGCCCGCAGCCCAAAGGTATAAGGGAGCGAATGCTGCGTCAGGCTCCTGCCCACGCACAGCGTGTCCGCATGCTGCCCTGCCAAGGCGGCGAGCGCCGCCGTCGTGCGTTTCAGGTCGGCGAGCACCGCGTGGACGGTGTTGCGGGCCAGCAGCATAAGCGCGGTATCCAGCACGTCCTGGCTGGTCAGCGACGTGTGCACTGCCTTCGCCGCACCCACCCCGGCGGTATCCAGCGCGGCGACGTTCTTCCGGAGGTCTGCCAGCACCGGAATCACCGGGTTGCCGCCGCCCTGGGCGCGCAGCGCAATACCGGCCAGGTCGTAGCGCCCCGCCTCGGCGGCGGAGGCGACGACGGCGGCCGAACCGGCAGGTGCCAGGCCTGCCCGTTGCAGCACGGCAGCCCAGCCGGCTTCGACGGCGAGGATGGCACCCAGCACTGCCCGGTCCCCCGTCAGCGCCGCCACCAAAGGCGAGGCCGAGACGGGACTGAGCAGGCCGGCGTCGGCCTCTTCCGCGAAGGCGCGCAAGTCTCCCAGGGCGGCGGCGTGGGTCATTGGAAGTCCAGGAAGACCGTCTCGCCCTCACCCTGGAGGCGGATGTCCCAGGTGAGGCCGCCGTCGGGGTCGCGGCGGGCGATGAGTGTGTTGCGGCGCTCCGGATCGAGCGAGCCCAGCAGGGGGTCGTTGGCCAGGGCCTCGGTGTCCTCCGGCAGGTAGATGCGGGTGAACAGCCGGTTGGTCAGGCCGCGGGCAAAGAGCGCCACCGAGATGAACGGCGCCGCCCCGGGCTTCGTGGGGCCGGGGTCGACGGTGGTGAAGGTGTAAACGCCGGAGTTGCCCACGGCGCCGCGGCCCCAGCCGGTGAAGGTGTAGCCGTCACGGACCAGGGAGCCGGTGCGCTGGACAACCTTGCCGTCCGCATCGGGCTGCCAGATTTCCAGGATGGCGTCAGGGATGGTGTGGCCGGCGCCGTCATAGACCGTGCCCTGCAGGCGGATGGAGCCGGGGAACCCGGGAGGGAGCAGCTCGTTGTCCTTCTCGAACGGGAGCGCATAGCCGTAGAACGGGCCCACGGTCTGGCCGGGGGTGGGTACCAGTTTGGTGCTCATCTTTCCTACTCTCCTGCCTCATCAATGCTGTCGCCTGCCGTACCAAACGCCTCGTTTTCGGTCCAGGTCCGCTTGGGACCGGTCAGGACGATGTCCCAGTTGTAGCCCAGGGCCCATTCGGGTTCGGTGATGCTGTGGTCATAGGTGGCCACCAGCCGGTCGCGCGCGTCCTGGTCCACGATGGTCTGGTAGATCGGGTCCAGCGGGAACAGCTGGTCGCCGGGGAAGTACATCTGGGTGATGATCCGCTGGGTGAACTCGGTGCCGAACAGTGAGAAGTGGATGTGCGCCGGCCGCCAGGCGTTCAGGTGGTTCTTCCACGGGTAGGCGCCGGGCTTGATGGTGATGAACCGGTAGGAGCCGTCCGGGCCGGTGATGCAGCGGCCGATGCCGGTGAAGTTGGGGTCGATGGGCGCGGGGTGCTGGTCACGCTTGTGGATGTAGCGGCCGGAGGAGTTGGCCTGCCAGATCTCCACGAGCTGGCCCGCCACCGGGCGGCCGTCGCCGTCCAGGACCTTGCCGGTCACGATGATCCGCTCACCCAGCGGTTCGCCGTTGTGCTGGATGGTCAGGTCCGATTCCAGGGCGTGCACGTCCTGGTGTCCGAACGCCGGCGAGTAGAGCTCGATGGTTTCCGGGTCCGCGTGCTGCAGGCTCTTGGTGGGGTGGCGCAGGATGCTGCTGCGGTACGGCGGGTAGTCCAGCCGGGGCTGGATCTCCGGCTGGCCGCCGTCCTTGAGGGCGCGCCGGTAGGCCTCGCCGATGGCGGTGATCTCTGCACTGAGATCTGCCTGCGACTCGATGGCCTTGTCCAGGGGCTGGTGGGCAGCCTTCGGTTCGGCCGGGGGCACGAGCTCCTCCGACTCCAGCTCGGCGTTGATGTCTTCCACGGCTGGCTCCTTTCTGATCTGTTCGGTTTCTTGCTTGGTTTCTTGGGTCTGGTTCAAGGGGTGCGGCACTAGGTGGTGCGGTGCAGCGAGTCGTACTGGACGGCGTGCCGCACCGGGGCGTTGGGGGCGCCGTAGCCGTCATAGCCGCCGCGGCGTTCCACCATTTCGAAGAACACGCTGCCCACGGTGGCGGTATAGAAGTGCAGGAATTCGCCCTCCGCGTCCCGGTCGAACAGCAGGTTGAGCTCCTGCAGGGTGGCAAGGAACTCCGGGTCCAGGTCGAACCGGGCGTCCAGGTCCTCGTAGTAATTGGCCGGGATCTGCAGGAACTTCAGGCCCCGCTCCCGGGCGGCCCGGGCGGTGGCCACCAGGTCATCGACAGCGAAGGCGATGTGCTCCTGGTAGGTCTTGCGCACCTCGCTGCGGGCCTGCTGGATCGGGGCCAGGTTCAGGACAAGCCGCACCGCGGCGTCAGAGGTCTGCATGACCTGCGAGCGCACCAGGCCGCTGGGGCTGGGCACCTCGGCGAACGGCTGGGGCTCCAGGGCGAGGGCGCTGGTATAGAAGAGGACAGCCTCGTCGAAGTGTTGCCACGGCTGGGCCAGGTTCACGTGGTCGATCACAGCAGTGGGTCCGGCGGAGAGGTGTTCGAGTCCTTCGCCGAACTCATGCGTCCAGGCCGCCGTACCGTCCGGGCTGCCCTGGCAGAGGAAGATCTCCGTGGAGTCCGGCGCGGCGATGCCCTGGAACACTTCCTCGTCCGCCTGGACCTTGCGGGCCACCACGGGCGCCTTGAGCTGCTGGGCCCTGGCGGAGGCAATCACGGGGGAATCGACGTCGAACCCCAGCGCGGCGATGGCCGGCTCGGCATGCTGCGCCGCCTGTTCGTTGATGATCACCCGCGCCTGGCCCATGGTCCACAGCTGGACGTCCTTGGTGCGGTGCCGGCCCTCGAACGCGAAGCCCAGCTGCCCAAGGAGCCTCTCCAGCTGGGCGGTGTCGTCCGCCTTCACCTCCGCGAAGTTGAAGCCGGCGGGTTCGTTCACCTTGGGCAGGGTGGCCAGTTCCATGGGATAACGACGGCGGAGCGCACCGGCGCTGCCCGGCGCCCCTTCCGCGGCGTTCCCGGCATTGTCCGCGAGCCACTTGGCGCTCTGCTCCTCCAGCCAGATCAGCGAGCGCATTGCATCCACGGCAGTGCGCTCAACGTCGGACTGTCGGAAGACGTCGTTGAAAACCTCGAGCGAGACCGGACCGGTGTAGCCGGCACGCACCACGTGGCCCATGAACTTGGCCAGCTCGAACTGCCCCTCGCCCGGGAACACCCGGTAGTGGCGGCTCCAGGAGAGGACGTCCATGGACAGCTTGGGGGCATCCGCCACCTGGACGAAGAAGATCTTTTCGGGGTTGAAGGCCTCGATGTGGGAGGTTTCCCAGTCCCGGCTCAGGATGTGGAAGGAGTCCAGGCAGGTCCCCAGGTTGGGGTGGTCCACCATCTCCACCAGGCGGTAGGCGTGCTCGTAGTCGTTGACGTACTTGCCCCACGCCAGGGCCTCGTAGGCCACCTTGACGCCGTGGTCCCCGGCCAGGTTGGCAAGCTGCGCCAGCTGTTCGGCGCGGACACCGTCGTCGTCGATGGTGGCGGTGGCAACGTTGGAGCACACCAGGATGGTGTCCATGCCCAGGCGCGCCATCAGCTTGAACTTTGCCTCCGCACGCCGGAGGTTGGCCTTCAGCAGGTCCGGGGTGACGCCGTCGAAATCCCGGAACGGCTGGTAGAGGTCCAGGCCGAGCCCCAGGTCCGCGGCCATCTTCCGCACGTCCTCCGGGCTGAGCGGCGAGGTGACCAGGTCCTGCTCAAAGATTTCAATGCCGTCGAAGCCGGCGATGGCGCAGGCCTGCATCTTTTCCTTCAGGGTGCCGGAGAGGCAGACGGTGGCGATTCCGGTGCGCATCAGGCGGCCACCTCCTCGGCGGCCACAAGTTCCAGGAAGTGGCTGCGCATCCGGTCCGAATCAGCGTCCAGGCCGGTGAAGATCCGGAACGCGTCGGCGGCCTGGCCTACTGCCATCCGGCCGCCGTCCAGGACCTCGCAGCCCTTGGCGCGGGCGCCGCGGACCAGTTCGGTGTCGATGGGGCGGTATACGATGTCCGCCACCCAGTGCCGGGGCTCCAGCAGGTCCAGGTCCAGGGGGACGCCGGGGTGGGCTGCCATGCCCACCGGGGTGCAGTGCACCAGACCGTCGGCCAGGCGCATCAGCTGCGGCAGCTCCGCCGTCGTACCCGCCGTGACGGTGCTGTCCGGGAAAAAGCCCTGCAGTTCGGCTGCCCGCGCGGCCGCCCTGACCGGGTCCATGTCCACCAGGTCAAGCGTTTGCACGCCGGCGCCCAGCAGGGCGTAGGCGACGGCGGATCCGGCGCCGCCGGCGCCAAGCTGCACCACCCGGTTTAGGCGCGCCCCCGGGAGGCCGGCAGCCAGGGCGGCACCAAAGCCGGAGAAATCGGTGTTGTGGCCGATGAAGCGGCCGTCGCGGATCACCACCGTGTTGACGGCGCCAAGGCGGCGGGCGTCGGGGCTCACTTCGTCCAGGTGCTGCAGGACCAGCTGCTTGCAGGGGTGGGTGATGTTCAGGCCGTTGAAGCCCAGGGTTCGGGCGCTGTGCAGGATGGCGCCGACCGATTCCCCTGTCAGCCCGAGCTCCAGCAGGTCGATGGGCCGGTACAGGTAGCGCAGGCCCTGCACGTCACCTTCCCGTTCGTGCATGGGCGGCGTGAGCGATGGCATCACACCATCACCAACCAGTCCCACCAGGTAGGACTCAGTTCGATTGCTCATGCGTGCAGCTCCTTTGGTACGGCACCGGGCAGCGGCGGAACTCGGGCCGCGCTGCGGGGTGATAGGGATTACGGTACATCAGATGTTCACTTATCGCACTGATGTTCTAGATACGAACAAAAGTGTTGTCACAAAGCCGCGGCCCGCGCGGCCTGCTAGCGCTGCGGCAGCCTTGCTGCCAACTCTGCGGCGGCCTCCTGGAGGACGGGAACGTGCGCCACCAGCTCCTCAAGTCCCATTCGGAAGACCGGCACTGCGGTTGCCAGCGAGGCGAAGGCATGCCCCTGGCTGTTGAGCAGCGGGACGGCCACAGCCCGCATGCCGGCCTCGTTTTCCTCGTCCATGACGGCATAGCCCTGCAGACGGACCCTGTCGATTTCAGCCCTGAACGCGTCTCGGTCCGTGATGGACTTGGCAGTGAGCGCCTCCAGGGGCAGCTCCGCCAGGAGCTTTTCCCGCTCCGCGTCTTCGGCGAACGCCACCAGCACCTTCCCGACGGAGGTGGTGGACAGGGAGCCCAGGTGGCCGGGGTCGCTGGTGACCCGGAAGATCTGGGGTCCATCCACCTTGTTGACGGTCAGATGGTGGTGGCCGTCCCGGACACTGAGGATGGTGGCCTCGCCGGTCTGTTCGGTGACCCGGCGGAGGATGGGCATGGCGGTCCCGGCGAAGCCGTGGTGGTTGGAGACGCGCTGGCCCAGCTGGAAGACCCGAAGGCCCAGGTGGTAGCGGCGGCCATCCGGCTCATAGTCCACAAAGCCGTCCCGCGCCAGGGAACCCAGCAGGCGGTAGGTGGTACTGAAGGGCAGCTCCGCCCGGCGTGATATCTCGGCGGCACTGGCCCCGCGCGGCTCCTCCCCCAGCAGCACCAGCAGGCCCAGCGCCTTTCCCACCATGTCGGTCCGGTCCGCCGCCTTCTTCCCGGCGGCCTTCGGCTCTCCATCGGACTGCCCCGGGTCTGGGGGCCCGGGCTGAACGTCATCGTCCACTGTGGCTTGGTTCACACTCATGCCTCAATATTGCCACATTGTGAGAGCTGCTTCTAGATGGTGATTATTTTCTTGACACGTGACCGCACTCACAGCCATAGTTTCTATATTGCAAAAGTAGCTCCCACCATGTGGCTACGAATGCCGGGTCTTCTTCCGGACTCCCAGCCGCATCCCCAGCCCGCACCAAGGCAACGGCGGCTGCGACCACCAGATCCATCCGCGACAATGTCGTCACATCAAAGGAACACCATGAGCCAGACACTTCCATCCGCCGGGGAGGGTGCACTCACCCACGCCGGCACGCCCAAGAAGGCAGCCGTCGCCAGCTTCCTGGGCAGTGCCGTCGAGTATTACGACTTCTTCATCTTCGGATCCGCGGCCGCCCTCATCTTCCCCAAGGTCTTTTTCCCGGACGCCGACACGAACGCGGCCATCATGTCTTTCGCGACCTTCGGTTTCGCCTATGTGGCGCGCCCGGTCGGGGCGATAATCCTTGGCCACTTCGGTGACCGCGTGGGCCGCCGGAAGGTCCTGATGTTCACGCTGCTGCTCATGGGAGCTTCCACCTTCGTGATCGGCTGCCTGCCGGACTTCAAGACCGTCGGCTGGTGGGCTCCGGCCCTGCTCGTGATCGCCCGGCTCTGCCAGGGCCTCTCCGCCGCAGGCGAGCAGGCCGGTGCCTCGTCCATGACCCTCGAGCACGCCCCGGACAACCGCCGTTCCTTCTTCACCTCCTGGACCCTCACCGGCACCCAGGGCGGCCAGATCCTCGCAGCCCTGGTGTTCATTCCCGTCCTGGCCCTGCCGGATGACATCAAGTACGGCATCGGCTGGCGCATCCCGTTCTGGCTCAGCGCCGTGGTGGTTGTGGTTGCGTTCCTCATCCGCCGCACCCTGCACGAGCCGCCCGCCTTCGAGGAAGCCCGGAAGAACGCCGAGATCGCCAAGCTTCCCGTGGCGGACCTGCTCAAGGGCCACTGGCGGGACGTCCTGCGCGTCATCTGCTGCGCCTTTATTGCCGCCGTCTCCACCGTGTTCGGCACCCTGGCCATCAGCTATGCCAAGACCGTGGCCGGCGTCGACGGCACCACCACCCTGTGGCTGGTGGTGGCCGCCAACATTGTGGCCCTGGGCACCCAGCCCCTCTTTGGAATGCTGGCGGACAGGGTCGGCCGCAAGCCGGTCTTCATCTACGGCGCCCTGGCCAGCGCACTCCTGACCCCCGTGTTCCTGCTGAGCCTGGAGTCCGGCAGCGTCCCGCTGATGTTCCTGGCCGCCATCGGCTACTTCTCCGGTGGCTACGCAGCAGCCAACGCCGTCTGGCCGTCCTTCTACGCCGAAATGTTCAGCACCAAGGTCCGCTTTTCCGGCCTTGCCATCGGCACCCAGCTGGGCTTCCTGATGGCAGGGTTTGCCCCGGCCATCGTCGCTGCCATGGGCGGAATCAAGCCCGGCGGCTGGGTTCAGATCAGCATCTTCACCGCCATCATCTGCGCCGTCGCCGCCGTGTCGGCGTTGACCGCCAAGGAGTCCTTCCGGACCCCCACAAAGCAGCTCGGCCTGAAGTAGGAGCGCGCTCCAGCCCAGTTACTTCGCAAAGAAAGCCCGCCACTTCCTGAAAGGTCCAGGGGTGGCGGTTTTTCTGTGCCGCTGCACCGGGCTGGGCAACAGCAACCGGGCAGGAATGCACGACGACGGCGCCAGGCCAGGCGCCCGCCAGCAGCCGCTACCCCCGGCCGGTCTCCAGCACCGAGGCGAGGTCGAAGTTGACCGGCTCCTCCAACTGCTCGTAGGTGCACGATTCCGGGTCCCGGTCCGGCCGCCAGCGGTTGAACTGGGCCGTGTGGCGGAACCGGTCACCCTCCATGTGGTCGTAGCGGACCTCCACCACCAGTTCGGGCCGGAGCGGAACGAAGGACAGGTCCTTCGTTCCGCTCCACCGGCTGCCTTCGGCGTTCCGCGGGGTCCGCTCGCCCTCTTCCTGCTTGCCCCATGCCCAGGGGTGGCCCTCGAAATCGGTCACCAGTGGCTGGAGCTGTTCGAACAATTCCCTTCGCCGCTTCATCGGGAAGGCACCGATCACGCCCACGCTGGCCAGGCCGCCGTCGTCCTTGTACAGGCCCAGCAGCAACGAGCCGATGGCGTCCGGCCCGCTCTTGTGGAGCCGGTAGCCGGCCACCACGCAGTCCGCAGTGCGCTCATGCTTGACCTTGAACATCACCCGCTTGTCCGGCTCATACCTGCCGTCCAGCCGCTTGGCCACGATGCCGTCCAGCCCGGCCCCTTCGAACTGCTCGAACCACCGGCCGGCCGTGTCCCTGTCCGTGGTGGCCGCCGTCAGGTGCACCGGGGCCTTGCTGGCCGCGAGCGCTTTCTCCAGCGCTGCCCGCCGTTCGCTGAACGGCCTGCCCGTGTAGTCATCACCATCCAGGGCCAGGAGGTCGAAGGCCACGAAGCTGGCCGGGGTTTGCTGGGCCAGCAACTTCACGCGGCTGGCGGCGGGGTGGATCCGCTGCTGCAGGGTGTCGAAGTCCAGCCGGTCCCCGGAGCCGCCGATCAGGATGATCTCGCCGTCCACCACGCAGCGCTGCGGCAGGTTCTCCTTAAGTGCCGCCACAAGTTCCGGAAAGTAGCGGGTCATGGGTTTTTCGTTGCGGCTGCCGATCTCCAGGTCATCGCCGTCCCGGAAGATGATGGAGCGGAAGCCGTCCCACTTGGGCTCGTAACTGAGGTCCCCGCCCGCGGGAATGCCGTCGATGCCGCTGACGGCCTTGGCGAGCATGGGCGGGACGGGCGGCATCACTGGAAGTTCCATAGGCCCATTCTTGCCCGGGCGGCGCCACGGGCGGTAGGGCGGCACGCTGACGTCAGGCGGCCAGCAACCAAACGATCAGCACCAGCACAGGCGCAGCAGCCGCGGTGGAGAGCAGGATGGTGTCACGCGCCACGGCCACCCCTCGCCCGTATTTACTGGCAAACAGGAAGACGTTCTGGGCCGAGGGAAGGGCCGCCATGAGCACGACGCCCAAAAGCATGCGGTGGTCCAGGTTGAACAGGAAGCGTCCGACGACGAACGCCACCGCTGGCATGACCGCGGACTTGAGTGCCGTGGCAGTGAGGATTTCGGCCGTGTGCCCGCCGCTTTTGAGCATTTTGGTTCCGTGCAGTGACATGCCGAACGCCAGCAGCACCACCGGGACCGCCGCACCGCCCAGGAGCGTCAGCGGCGCCATGACCGGGGCCGGGAGCTGCACGTGGAATGCGGCCAGGACCACGCCCAGGAGCGAGGCGATGATCATGGGGTTGCGGAAAGGCTGTGTCAGCATCAGCCGGGGAGAGAACCGGCCCGCCTCGGACAGGTCAAGCAGCGTCAGGACCAAAGGGGCGAAAAGGAGCAGCTGGACCAGCAGGACCGGGGCGACAGGGGTGGCGTCGCCCAGGGCGTAGAGCGTGATGGGGATGCCGATGTTGTTGGCGTTGACGTAGGACCCCGCCATGGCACCGACAGCGGTTTCTGCCAGCGGCCTCCGGAACCAGATGCGGCTGGCGGCCACATACAACAGTGCGGTGACAGCGGCGGTGATCATGGCCAGCGGAACATAGGCGGAAAAGACCACGGAGAGGTCCGATTTCAGCACCACCGTGAAGAGCAGCACCGGGTTGGTGATGAAGAAGGCGGTGCGGGTCAACGCCGAGATGGTGGGTTCGTCGCCCAGTCCGCAGCGCGCGGCGACGTATCCGACGGCGATGACGACGCCGATCACCGCCAGTCCGATCAGCACACCGCCCACGTGGGGTACTTCCTTCCGGTTCCGTTGCACCCTGCACTGCAGCAGGATGAAGTACTACAAGTCCTAAACTTATCGGACAAGCAGCGCAGGGCGTGCCGCCGAACCACCACGGCTACCCAGGTAAGCCTCTCGACACCGCGGCTCCGGGACGGTACAGCTTAACGATGGTTACCGTAGGCTTTCACGCTTCCCACGAACAAATCGGTCCCGGCCAGTTATTGAAGGACGTCCAGCATGCGGAGCGTGCAGGCTTCGACGCGGCAATGTGCTCCGACCACATCGAACCGTGGTCCGCGCGGCAGGGGCATTCCGGCTTCGCGTGGTCCTGGCTGGGGGCGGCGCTGGCCACCACCGGCCTGCGGTTCGGGGTGGTGACGGCACCGGGCCAGCGGTACCACCCGGCGATCATCGCCCACGCCTCCGCAACGCTGGCCAGCATGTTTCCCGGCAGGTTCTGGCTCGCACCGGGCAGCGGAGAAAACATGAACGAACACATCACCGGGGACGCGTGGCCGCCGAAGGACATCAGGCAGCACCGCCTGGAGGAATGCGTGGACGTGATCCGCCGCCTCCACCGCGGCGAGGAAGTCACCCACCGGGGCCTGGTGACAGTGGAGCAGGCCCGGATCTGGGAGGTCCCGGACGCCCCACCGCCCCTGATCGCACCTGCCATCAGCGTCGAAACAGCACGCCGGGCAGCGGCCTGGGCGGACGGCCTGGTCACGGTCAACCAGCCGGCGCCCAAGTTGCGCGAGATGCTGGCCGCCTACCGCGACAGCGGGGGCCAAGGGAAGGCCGTGCTGCAGGTGCACCTGTCCTGGGCCGGCACCGGGGATGAAGCCGCGGCCATCGCCCTGGACCAGTGGCGGACCAACACCTTTGCCCCTCCCATTCCCTGGGACCTGCCCACAGCGGGACATTTCGACGGCGTGGGCGAGCATGTGCGCGAGGAGCAGGTCCGCGGCACGGTCAACATCTCGGCCAGCCTCGCCGAGCACGTGGACTGGCTGGGCGGGTACGCGGAGTTGGGCTTCGACGAGCTGTACCTGCACTTCGTGGGCCAGGAGCAGGCCCCCTTCATCGACGCGTTCGCTGCGGACGTCCTGCCGCAGCTGCGCACCCGCGGAACCGCGGCTGCCGGAATCCCCGCTGGACCGCAGCTGGTCCGCGCGGCTGCCGCTCCGGCGTCGGACGCTCCGGAAATGAGGATCGCGGAGACGTCCGACCTGTGGTGGAAGAACGCCGTCATCTACTGCCTGGACGTGGAGACCTTCTTTGACGACGACGGCGACGGCTGCGGTGACTTCGCGGGCCTCACCCAGCGCGTGGACTACCTCGCTGCACTGGGCGTGACCTGCCTCTGGCTGATGCCGTTCTACCCGTCCCCCGACCGTGACGACGGGTACGACGTGACGGATTTCTTCAACGTTGACCCCCGGCTCGGCACGCTGGGTGACCTGGTGGAGTTCATCCGCGCCGCGAAGGACCGGGGGATGCGGGTGATCGCGGACTTCGTGGTCAACCACACCTCCAACCAGCATCCGTGGTTCGTGGAGGCCAGGAAATCGACGGACAATCCTTACCGCGACTTCTACGTGTGGCGGAAGGACACGCCCCCGGACACCTCCGCCGAGGTGGTGTTCCCCGGGGAGGAGAACTCGCTCTGGACCCGGGACGAGGCCACCGGCGAGTGGTACCTGCACATGTTCGCCAGGTACCAGCCGGACCTGAACGTCACCAATCCCCAGGTCCGGGACCAGATCGCCAAAGCCATGGGACTGTGGCTGGAACTGGGACTGGACGGCTTCCGGCTGGACGCCGTGCCGTTCTTCCTGGAGACCAGGGGCGAACCCAAGGACCAGGCAGCCAAAATCAACCCGCACGGCTACCTCAGGGCGCTGCGCAGTTTCCTGGACCGGCGCAACGGCAGCGCGGTGCTGCTGGGCGAGGTGAACCTGTCCTACAAGGAGCAGCTGGAGTACTTCGGCGGGGTGGAGGGCAACGAGCTGAACATGCAGTTCGATTTCCTGTCCATGCAGCACCTCTACCTGTCCCTGGCCCGGCAGGATGCGCGGCCCCTGGCGGAGACACTGAAGGGCAGGCCGCGGATCAACCCGGACAACCAGTGGGCCATGTTCGTGCGGAACCACGACGAGCTCACGCTGGACAAGCTCAGTGACGGCGAGCGCCAGGAGGTCTTTGCGGCGTTCGGGCCGGAGAAGGCCATGCAGATCTACGGGCGGGGACTGCGGCGGAGGCTGCCGCCAATGCTCGACGGGGACCAGGAGCGCATGCGGATGGTGTACGCCCTGATGTTCTCCCTGCCCGGCACCCCGGTGCTGTTCTACGGTGAGGAACTCGGCATGGGCGAAGACCTCCGGCAGAAGGGCCGCGCCGCCGTCCGCACTCCGATGCAGTGGAACAGCGAGAAGAACGGCGGTTTTTCAAACGCCAAAACCACCGATCTGGTGGCACCGGTGGTGCGCGGGGAATACGGGCCGGACCGGGTCAATGCCGCTGCCGCCAAGCGGGACCCGGAGTCCCTGTTCAATTTCATGGCCAAGCTGATCGCCCGGTACCGCGAGGCAGCCGAGCTGGGCTGGGGCAGTTTCGCGGTCATCGACCAGGGTGAGCCCGCGGTATTCGCCCATACCTGCAGTTCCGACGGCGGGACGCTGGTGCTGCTGCACAACTTCGGCCAGGATCCGGTGAAGGTCAGCGGGAGTTTGGGGGCGAACGATGGTCCATCAGGGGATTTCCGCGGTGCCATGCTGCTGGACCTGTTCGACGGCGGCAACGTCGCCCTGGAGCGTGACGGGAGCTTCACCGTGGAGCTGGGGCGCTACGGCTACCGCTGGTTCCGTGTTCACCGCAAA
The DNA here is from genome assembly GCF_030816725.1 of Pseudarthrobacter defluvii. NCBI lineage: Bacteria > Bacillati > Actinomycetota > Actinomycetes > Micrococcales > Micrococcaceae > Pseudarthrobacter > Pseudarthrobacter defluvii. The sequence goes on along the minus strand of NZ_JAUSYG010000001.1, from coordinate 4,426,313 downwards.
GGCGACCGGCTGGCGCCGTAAGCCGGCCGTCCGGCGTCGGACTTTGTGAAAAGATCAACCATGCACGCCATGCAGCACTCCAGCAAACTCCAGAACGTCCGGTACGAGCTCCGCGGACCCATCCTCCAGGCCGCCAAGAACATGGAGGCCGAAGGACACCGGATTCTGAAGATGAACCTCGGCGATACCGCCCCGTTCGGGCTGGAAGCACCGGAGTCAGTGGTGGTGGACATGATCCACCACCTGCGGGGCGCCCAGGGTTACAGCGATTCCAAGGGCATTTTCACCGCTCGCACAGCCATCTCGCAGTACTACCAGACCCGCGGCCTGATGAACATCGGGGTCGAGGACATCGTGATCGGCAACGGCGTCAGCGAACTGATCTCCATGTGCCTCCAGGCTTTCATGGAGAACGGCGACCAGATCCTGGTTCCGGCACCGGACTACCCCCTGTGGACTGCTGCCGTCACCCTGACCGGCGGCAAGCCCGTGCACTACCTTTGCGACGAGGCGGAGAACTGGTGGCCGGACATGGCGGATGTGGAAGCAAAAATCACCAGCCGCACCAAGGGCATCGTGATCATCAACCCGAACAACCCCACCGGCGCCGTCTACCCGCGGCACATCCTGGAGCAGTTCGCGGCCCTGGCCCGGAAGCACAACCTGGTCCTGTTTTCGGACGAGATCTATGAGAAGGTGCTGTACGCGGACGCCCGGCACATCCACACCGCAGCGGTGGCCGAGGACGTCTGTTGCCTGACCTTCAGCGGCCTGTCCAAGGCCTACCGCATGCCGGGCTACCGCGCGGGGTGGGTGGCCATTACCGGCCCGCTTGCCGCGACGGCCGCCTACCGTGAGGGCCTGGAGCTGCTGGCCTCGCTGCGCCTGTGCGCCAACGTTCCGGCGCAGCACGCCATCCAGACTTGCCTGGGTGGGTACCAAAGCATTGAGGCGCTGGTGCAGCCGGGCGGCCGGCTGCGGGAGCAGCGGGACCTTGCCCACAAGCTCCTCACCGCCATCCCCGGCGTAACGTGCGTGCCGGCGTCGGGCGCCATGTACCTGTTCCCGCGCCTGGACCCGGAGCTGTATCCGATCGCCAGCGACGAGCAGTTTGTCCTGGACCTGCTGCGGGACCAGAAAATCCTGGTGTCGCACGGCTCGGCCTTCAACTGGCCCACACCGGACCACTTCCGATTCGTCATCCTGCCGTCCGTGCGGGACATTGAGGAAGCGGTCCGCCGGATCTCCACGTTCCTTGCCGCCTACCGCAACCGCGAGGCCGCCTTCGAGGTGGAAACAGTGACGGAGTGAAGAACTAACCGGTCCCTAACAGCGGGGAAACCGGCACGCAACATTGGGCGGCCACACTGGTGAGTGCAGGCAAGAGCCGGCACCCGCTCCAGCCAGGAGGCCCCCAATGTTGACGAAAGCGACCCCAAATGTGACCAGAATCCGCGCCCTGGACCAGCTCCACCGCGGTGACGAAATCGAAGCCCGCCTTTCGGTGGGGCCGTCCTACGACGATGTGGTGGTCCGTCGCGGCAGCGTCCAGGAGACCGCCCCGGGCATCGGCGTCGTCTGGATCCTTGACCACCTCACCGGCCTCCGCAAGGCAATCAATACGGACGAGTGCAGCGTCTGGCGGGTGGCGTAGGAACTGGGGAGGTTGGGCTGCGGGCGTAGTCAGGAAGGACTGTCCGCAGCCTGTCCCCCATCTTGGTCCTGCCGGTGATGCGCCAGCGAATGCAGCCACTCGATGGTGGCGTCCGTGACCGGATGGGCGGCGCCGAGCGAGTCGAGGAAATCCCGCGCCTCGGACATCTCCATTTCCCTGCGCACCGCATGCAGCCGCGTGCCGTCAAGCAGCCGCGCCACGAGCACGTCGCCTGACGGGCCCAGCTCCGCTGCGATCTGGGTGATGATCCAGTCCCGTGCCCCTGCCGCCTCCGCGGCCGTGACCGACTCCAGGACGGTTGCGGCCAGCCCCTTCATGAACACGCTGCGGAGCAGCTTTCGTCCGGCCGCAGCACCCGCCTCGCTGCCTGCGCTGGTGGCCGGGATGCCCCATCCCGGTAAGAGGGACACCAGTTCATCCGCCCCCGTGCCGCTGACCAGCAGGGGCGAACTGATCCGGCTGCGGGGAACGGGCGCCAGGATGGCTACGTCGGCGAAAAGGAAACCGCTCCGGGCTGCCCTTTCTGCAAGCTGCCGCTTTTGGGCAGGGCCTGCGGTGTTCAGGTCCGCGAAGATGGCTCCCGGGTCCATCGCGGCCAGTGCCTCCACAAGGACGGCCTCCGCGGCCTGTCCCCCAACCAGGCTGAACACAACGTGGGCGCCCGCCACCGCGTCGCTGATCCCGCGGGCCCGCGCCACCCCTGGCGGGACGGCGGGGACAGCGGGGTCGGTGGCTGTAACCTTCAATCCCCGCCCGGCCAGGTCCCGGGCATAAATGCTTCCTGCTTCCCCCAGGCCCAGGACGGCAACGGACCGGCCGTCCGTTCCCTCCGGCCTACCTGGCACCGGCGGCTGCGGTCCGCCAGCCGCCGTGGTACTCGGTGCGTGCGGTGACGGCGTAGGGGGCCGGACTGACAACCGCGCGCACGCTGATCTGCTCGTGCGGTTCCACGGTGGTTTTGCGGGACCCGCCGTCGGGCTCGCCCCAGATGACGCGGACCTCGGTGCCGATCTCCACGTTGGGGTCCACCGTGGCCAGCGAAAGGCCGCGGCGTTCGTTGGCGGTGACACCGGTGAAGAGCGAGAGGCCCACTCCTGTGCCGTCGGCGTCCACGACGGAGTCGTAGTTTGACGACCCGTAGTTGGCGTTGGGGACGTCGAAGAACTGGTAGCCGGGCTTGTCGCGGTCCAGGAACGACGCCCAGATGGTGGCGAGGTCCTCGTCGTTCCAGGCGAGGGTCACCTTTTTCCGCTGCGCAGCCGGGTCGATCTGCTGGAGCGCGTCGCGTCCGATGAAGTCGTGGTCGAATTTTACGAACGAGCCATAGCCGAGTTCCCAGGGGGTCAGGTAGTAGTCCTCGATGTTGCCGGAGACGAACGAGCCCGCGAGCGCGTTGACCGCTTCATAGCTTGTTGCGGGCAGCCATTCACGGTAGGCGCGCTCGGCGTCGCTGCTGTAGATGGCCGGCAGCGGTGACGGGATCCAGCCCGATTCGAGGGTGTTCGAGGAGTAGGCCCGCGACCCGCACGGTTCAAGCCCGAACCCAGCCCCGGCCTGGAGCACTGCATCCCGGATTTTGCCGTGCTGTTCGTATGGCCCCCAGATTTCCAGCCCCGGCGCCCCCGCCATGCCGTGCCGCAGCGTTCGGACCTGTTCCCCGGCGATGGTCAGGTGACCCATGTGGAAAAACTTCACCTGCTCAAGCGTCCCCCCGTTGAGCTTCTCGATGATCTGCCAGGCGCTGGGGCCCTGGATCTGGAAGCGGTAGTACTTCCGGGTGACTGCCTCGCCGTAGGGGCGCGACGGGGACCGGTCATCGTAGGTGCATTCGACGTCGTACCCGCCGGTTTCGGCGTGGAACTGGAGCCAGTTGGCAGCCGGCGCCCGGCCCACGTAGACAAACTCCTGCTCTTCCAGGTGGAACAGGATGCCGTCGCCAATCACGCCGCCGTTGGAGGCCGTGGGAACGAACTGTTTGGCCGTATTCACCGGGAAGTTGGTGAAGCTGTTGATGCCCGTATGCGAAAAGAGCTTCAGGGCGTCGGGGCCCTTCACGAAGAAGTTGACCATGTGGTGGGACTGGTCGTAGAGCACTGCCGTTTCCCGCCAGGCCCGCTGCTCGCGCCGCCAGTTGGTGAACTCGGCGGGGACCACCGGATAGATGTAGGTACCGAGTTGGGAATTGTGCAGCAGTTCAACGGTGTTGCCCGCCGCATCAAGCACATCCTGCAGGGACTTCGGGGCCATCGGCTTTCTCCTTCGGTTCAGGTCAGTGCGGTAGCTTTCACCAACGGATGCCCCACTTGAACTCCATCGTTCGGTCCACGGCCGAATGGCATCCCTAAAGGGCCAGCCCGTGATTGCTAACAAAATTGTATCGGATCTCTTGACCAGACTTCCAGAGCATGGTTTTCTGGCACTGTCCGCCGGAAAAGGACTGACCATGGGCCATCCAGGCACCATGCCCGCCGTGGAACGCGAGGCTGCAAATGCCCGAAACAGAGGGAATCCCCTGCCTCCTCATGCGCGGAGGAACCTCCAAGGGTGCCTTGTTCCTCGCCTCGGACCTGCCCCAGGATCCCACGGAACGTGACGACCTCCTGCTGCGGATCATGGGCTCCCCGGACCCGCGGCAGGTGGACGGGCTGGGCGGGGCACACCCCCTGACCAGCAAAGTTGCAGTGATCTCCCCCTCTCCGGACACCGGCGCGGACGTGGACTACCTCTTCCTCCAGGTCGGCGTTGACACAGCACTCGTCAGCAGCCGGCAGAACTGCGGAAACATCCTGGCCGCCGTGGGACCCTTCGCCGTCGAGCGGGGACTGGTGCAGCCCTCCGACGGCCACACCGAGGTCCGCATCCGGATGGTGAACACGGGCAGCACGGCCACCGCGCGGTTTGCCACGCCCGGCGCGGTGGTGGATTACGACGGCGGCCCGGCGGCAGGGTGCGCCGTGGCAATCGACGGCGTTCCGGGGACGGCGGCGCCCATCCGGCTCACCTTCGAGGCCACAGCAGGATCATCGACGGGCGCCCTGTTTCCCACGGGCAAGGTGCTGGACCATGCGGAGGAGGTGGACATCACCTGCGTCGACAACGGGATGCCCAGCGTCCTGATGCGCGCCGCCGACCTGGGCCTGACCGGAGACGAAACCCCTGCAGACCTTGAGGCAAACGAAGGCCTGGCTGAGCGCCTCGCCGGGCTTCGCCTCGCGGCGGCGGAATTGATGGGCATGGGAGATGTCCGCGGTGCCACCGTGCCCAAGCTGGTACTGCTGGCGCCGCCGCGGGCCGGCGGATCCATTGCCACCCGCAGTTTCCTCCCCGTACGCGTCCACACCTCCATCGGCGTGCTGGGAGCCCTCACGGTGGCGGCGGGAGTACTGGCTGAAGGATCCGTGGGGCATGACCTGGCGGCGCTGCCTGCACCGGATGACCCCTTCCGGGTGGAACACCCCACCGGCCACTTCGACGTCGAGGTGGCCCTGGAGGCCACACCGGACGGCTACACGGTGAGCCACTCAACCGCGCTTCGGACGGCGCGGAAAATCTTTGACGGGCGGGTCTTCCCCCGGCCGCACCTGTGACTCCCGCACCGCAACCCTTAGAGAGGACAGCTCCATGACCGGGTATACCTCGTTCGACATCGCCCACCTGGGGAATGTGGAACTGCTGACTCCCGTCTTTGAAGAGAGCCTCTGGTTCTTCCGCGACCTGCTTGCCATGCGCGTCGTAGCGGAAACCAGCAGCGCCGGCACCAAGTCCGCCTACCTGCGGACCTGGGACGAATACCAGCTCTACACACTGAAGCTCACCGCCTCGGCCGATGCCGGCGTCGGCCGCACCACCTTCCGGACCACCAGCCAGGAGGCGCTGGACCGCAGGGTGGCCGCCATCGAAGCCGCCGGCCTGGGCATTGGCTGGGAGGACGGGGAGGTGGGGACCGGGCCCACGTACTCCTTCCGCGACCCGGACGGGCACCTCATGGGCATCTACTACGGGACGGAACGGTATGTGGCCACGGACGACAGGCCCGCGTTGAAGAACCAGGCGTCCGCTTTCCCCGGCCGCGGCGTCAACGCCCGGCGGCTGGACCACATCAATTTCCTTGCCAAGGACGTCGTGGCCAACGGGGAATTCGTGGCGGGCGTCCTGTGCGGGCGGGAAAGCGAGCGGATCCGGCTCGACGACGGAGGATACGCCGCCTGGTGGTTCCACTTCAACAACAAGTCCTACGACATCGTGTACTCGGACGACTGGCTCAAACACGGCAACCGGCTCCACCATGTGGCCTTCGCCCCCGATACCCGCGAGGACATCCTCAAAGCCGCGGACATCTTCCTTGAAAACGGAATCCACATTGAATCGGGGCCGCACAAGCACGCCATCAACCAGACATTCTTTCTCTACGTCTGGGAGCCCGGCGGCAACCGGATCGAACTGGCCAACGCCGGGGCCCGCCTGCTGCTGGACCCGGACTCGCCAGTGGTGGAGTGGAGCCAGGAGGAGCGCAGGAAAGGCCAGGCGTGGGGCATGAAGACCATCGAGACGTTCCACACGCACGGAACGCCAAACGTCCGCCAGTGAGAAAATTAAAGGATCCCGGCAGTACCGCACAGAGAGGTGCATCATCATGACCAACACAGTGGACACGTCCGCCCCGGTGACCACCGGCCTCTATATCGGAGGCTCAGAACGGCAGGCCGCCGCCACCATGGACATTGCCGATCCGGGCAAGCCCGGCACCATCGTCGGCCACGCCGCGGCAGCCGGTCCGGCCGACGTCGAGGACGCCATCGCCGCAGCAAAGGTCGCCTACCCGGCGTGGGCAGCACTGAGCGCGCAGGAGCGCTCGGAGCAGCTGCGCCAAGCACTGGAGGGCATTGCCGACTTCCGGGATGAGGATGCCGCCATCCTGTCGCAGGAAAACGGAAAGATCCGCATGGAAGCCTGGGTGGACTCCCTGGTGTTCGAGATCAGGTGGAACCTCGCCCTGGAACTGGCTCCCGACGTCGACAACGCCAAGGTGCTGCCGCCCGCGCCCGGCATTCCGGTCTCCACCTCAGTCACCTTCCAGCCCCTGGGCGTGGTGACGGTCATCGTGCCATTCAACTGGCCCATTGCCATCCTCGCGGCTTCGCTGCCGCACGCGCTGCTGGCAGGGAACACGGCAATCGTTAAGCCGCCACCCACCGCGCCCCTGGCAACGACGCGCGTGGTCCAGCGGATTGCCGAAAAACTGCCGCCAGGAGTGCTGAACGTGGTGACCGGCAAGGACGCGGACATGGCTGCGCTCATCACCAGCCCGGACATCGCCAAGGTCTGCTTCACGGGAAGCGTGGGCGGCGGCAAGCGCATCATGGAAATGGCTGCAAAGTCACTCACCCGGGTAACGCTTGAACTGGGCGGAAACGACGCCGCCGTCATCCTCGCGGACGCGGTCCTTGATGACACGCACCTTGACCGGCTCTACGCCGCCATCTTCGACACCACCGGCCAGATCTGCATGAACGCTAAGCGGGTCTACGTCCACCGTTCGCGGCTGGACGAGGTGGTGGCGGGGCTCTCGCAACGGCTTGAAAAGGCGGTCATCGGCTACGGGTTGGACGAGGGAACCACCATGGGCCCGCTGCACTCGCCCGTCCAGAAGGCCTTTGTGGCTGAACTTATCGAGGAGGCCAAGGAAGCAGGGGCCGATGTCAGGGAGTTCGGCACACTCCCCGGGGATCCTGAACTGCAGGGCGGGAACTTCCTGCGGCCGGCGCTGGTAATCGACCCCGACCCCTCGCTGCGGGTTGTCACCCAGGAACAGTTCGGACCCGTCATTCCCCTGATCCCCTTCGACACGGAGGAAGAGGCAGTGCAGGCGGCGAACGCAAGCTGGGCGGGCCTGTGCGGCTCGGTATGGACCGCCGACCCGGCCGCCGCTGACCGGGTCGGCGGGCGCCTGGTGTGCGGCTACGTCTGGGTCAATGACCACGGTGCAACGCGGCTGGACCTTCGAGCACCCTTCGGCGGCATGAAGCAGTCCGGCATGGGCAGGGAACAGGGCATCGAAGGCGTGCGGGCCTTCCAGGACACCCGTGCCATCGCCCACCTTGAGTCCGAAGCAACGGAAGGGTAGCGGCGGGGCGGGCTGCGGGGAGCCGGACGGGGCGGGCAAATAGCTATCGACATTACCTATGCGCATAGGTAATGTGGGAGTTGGGCGCACCGCTGCACCCGCCGAAAGGATGACCTGATGGCGACACGAATCATGCCCGCCCCCAACCGGGCAGCATCCCTGGAACTCATCAAGAACTTCTCGCTGGAAATGACCGGCAAGGACATTCCCGCCCTCATCGAGGCAAAAGACAAAATCCCGCCCGGCACCCGCATCAACGTCACCTTTCTCGGCAACGAGGACCTGGACATGCGGGTTGCCGCAGCCAAAGCCGTCCGCGACCTCGGCTTCGTTCCGGTGCCGCACATTTCGGCGCGGCGGCTGGCATCCCGCGGGGATCTCGAAAAGTTCCTGCAACGCCTCCAGGAGGTGGGCGCCGCCGAACACCTTTTCGTGGTGGGCGGTGACCCCACCGAGCCGGAGGGCCCGTACGAAGACTCGCTTGCACTGATTGGCACCGGCCTCCTGCAACAGTTCGGGGTCCGGGAGGTGGGTATCGGCGGATACCCGGAAGGACATCCGGATATCCGCAAGGAAACCCTGTGGCAGGCCCTGGAGGACAAGACCGCAGCACTGGCCGCCCAGGACCTCCGCGCCTTTATCATCACCCAGTTTGCTTTCGACACCGAACCCGTTGCCGGTTGGATTGAGGAGGTCCGCGCCCGGGGCATCAAGGCTCCCATTCGGGTGGGCACTCCCGGCCCGGCGGGCGTCAAGCGGCTCCTCGGCTTCGCGCGCCGCTTCGGGGTGGGAGCCAACGCGATGATCGTGAAGAAGTACGGCTTTTCGCTGACCAACCTCATGGGGGACGCCGGCCCTGACCGGTTCGTCAACGATCTGGCCGCCGTACTCGCCGAACGCGCACCCCGGCAGGACGGTCACCTGCCGGAAGAGGTCGGGCTGCACTTCTACACTTTTGGCGGCCTGCTGGCCACGGCCAACTGGGTCCGGCACTTCACCGCGGGAGAGGGCTAGGGCGGCAAGCCATGGTCCTGCACACCGAGTCCCAAAAGGACCAGTCCTGCCTCATTGTCCACGGACCTGACCGGCCGGGCATCGTGGCTGCGGTGGCGGCCGTGGTGACCCGCAACAAGGGGAACATCGTCTCCCTGGACCAGTACTCCAGTGATCCTTCATCGGGTGATTTCTTCCAGCGCGTGGTCTTCAACCGGCCGGGCCTGGCCGCAGCGATGCCCGAGATCGAGGCAGACGTGGCCAGGACCCTCACGCCGCTGGGGCTTTCCTGGACGCTGACGGACCGCTCCATCCCCAAGCGCATGGCCATCCTGGTGTCCACCTCCGACCACTGCCTGCTGGAACTGCTCTGGCGGCACAGGAGGGGAGAACTCCCGGTGACCATTCCCATGGTGATCTCCAACCACACCAACACGGCCGAGGACGTGCGGGCCTTTGGCGTCCCGTTCTTCCACGTCCCCTCCGCCGGGCCGGATAAGGCAGCAGCGGAGGCCCAGATCCTGAGGCTGCTGGAGGGCAACGTGGACTTCGTGGTGCTGGCCCGGTACATGCAGATCCTGTCCCCCGGATTCCTGGACGCGGTTTCCGTACCGCTGATCAATATCCACCACTCCTTCCTGCCCGCGTTCGTGGGCGCCGCGCCCTACCGCAAAGCGAAGGAGCGGGGCGTCAAGCTCATCGGTGCCACCTCGCATTACGTGACAAAGGACCTGGACGAGGGGCCGATCATCGAACAGGATGTGGCCCGCGTGACGCACGCCCACTCGGCGCTGGACCTGCAGGCACGGGGTGCCTACGTGGAGCGGGCGGTACTCTCGCGCGCCGTCCAGTGGCACGCCGAGGACCGCGTCATCCGGCACGGCAACCAAACCATCGTCTTCTGATACCCATCAACAAACCGATACAGAACAAGAGGTTCAACGTGGCACCCAAAAACCTGCAGGAAGTCCTCGACGCGTCAAAAGGGGCGGTGGATCTCCTCCGCAACTCCCAGATCGGCTCCTACATCTACCCCGTGGTGCCGGCCGATTTCCAGAACTGGATCAAGGAGCAGACCGCCTGGCGGCAGACAGCTGTCCTCTACGACCAGTCACACCACATGGACAACCTGTTCATAAAGGGTCCGGACGCGATCAAGCTGATCACCGCCACCGCCATCAACTCCACCGCCACCTTCCCGGTCAACAAAGCCAAGCAGTATGTACCCACCACCGAGTCCGGCCACGTCATCGGAGACGGCATCCTCTTCCACGAAGCAGCGGACGAATACGTGTACGTCGGCCGCTCCCCGGCAGCGAACTGGCTGCTCTACCACGGCGAGACGGGCGGCTACCGGGACCTGGACATCACCGTGGACCGCCGCTCACCTTCACGGCCATACGGGCATCCCGTGACCCGCCAGTACTATCGCTTCCAGATCCAGGGACCCAACGCCTGGCAGGTCATCGAAAAGCTCAACGGCGGCGCCCTGGAGCAGCTTAAGTTCTTCAACATGTCCACCATGGCCATCGCGGGGACCAGCGTCCGCACCCTGCGGCACGGGATGGCCGGCGCACCGGGCCTGGAAGTGTGGGGCCCGTATGCGGACCATGACCGCATACGGGATGCCATCGTGGAGGCCGGAGCCGAGTTCGGCCTGGTGCCCGTGGGCTCCCGGGCGTACCCGTCCAACACCCTCGAGTCCGGCTGGATCCCGTCGCCGCTGCCGGCCATCTACACCGGCGAAGCGGAGCGCGGCTACCGCGAATGGCTGCCCGCTGACGGCTACGAAGCCACCGGAACCCTGGCGGGCTCGTTCGTGTCCGGGAACATCGAGGACTACTACCTGACCCCGTGGGAACTGGGCTACGGCTCGTTCGTCAAGTTCGACCACGACTTCATCGGCCGCGACGCACTCGAACGGATCGACCCTGCTTCACAGCGCAAGAAGGTCACCCTCGCGTGGGACGCCGAGGATGTCACGTCCATTTTCGCCTCCCTGTTCAACGTGGACGGACCGAGCTACAAGTTCTTCGACCTGCCCCTGGCGAACTACGGGTCGGCGAACTATGACTCGGTGGTGGATGCCGACGGAACGGTGGTGGGCTATTCAATGTTCACCGGCTACAGCGCCAACGAACGGCGCGCGCTCTCGCTCGCGACAATCGACCCCAACGTCCCGGAGGGCACGGAGCTGCGGGTCGTCTGGGGTGAGCCAAACGGCGGAACTGCCAAGGCCGCCGTCGAGCCCCATGTGCAGACTGAGGTGCGCGCCGTGGTCAGCCCCGTCCCCTACTCAACGGTAGCGCGCGCCACCTACCACGGCGGGTGGCGGACGAACTATCAGTCGGCCTAGGCTGGGGAACCCCAATGTGCGGGGGCGCAGCGCCCCCGCACTTTCCCTGAGCCCTTGGAGGAGCACAGCATGAGCCTTCGGTACGCGCTGCTTGCGCTGCTGCGTGTGGGGCCGCTGTCAGGCTATGAGCTGCAGAAGCAGTTCTCCATGTCGGTGGGGCATGTGTGGCATGCCCCCGACTCGCAGATCTATCCCGAGCTGCGCAAGATGGAGGCAGAAAGCCTCATCGAGGGTGAGGAACAGCCCAGGGGCCAGCGCGCCACCCGGCGGGTTTACCACGTGACGGACGCCGGGAACCAGGCCTTCCTCAATTGGATGCAAACCCCCTTGGAGTACGCACGGGTCCGCGACCCTGCCCACCTGCGGGCCGCCTACCTCGAGGCTGCATCACCGGAGACCGGCCGGGCATTCTTCCATCGGCACAAGGAACAGTGGGAGGCCGAGCTCGGCCAATGGGAGGGTGAACTCCAGCGCATTGCCCAGGTGGACAACCCCATGCTGGTGCGCCGCCTGGCGGTGACCGATCCGGCGGACCGTGAACGGACCATCGCTTTCAAGCGGTTCACCTACGAAGGTTTGGTGGACCGTGCCCGCGCGGAGATCGCCTGGGCGCAGCGGGGACTCGAACTCATTGAGAGCCTGGAGTCCACGGGCGGCGCAGAACCCACGGGCGGCGCCAGGCCGGTGCCCAGCGCCGCCCGCGCCTAGTCAGCCGAAGTTCTCGGCAGTCGCGTAGCCCTTGCCGTTGTACTTCTGCACCACCACCGAGGACACCGCTGGCTGGCCGTCAGTCGTGGTGTTGACCGACGTTCCTTCCAGCATCAGTGGCGCCTTCAGGTCCTTGATGTCGCGCAGCGCCGTCATGAAGCTGTCCCGCGTGGGCTCCTTCATGTTCTGGAACGCCTTCTCAAGAGTGGCTCCCACCATGTAGCTCCACATGCAGTGCGGGAACGCGGGCATGTCCGGGTAGTTTCCGTACTGCTTCAGTTCGTCAAGGAATTTGACGACGTCGGGGTCCTTGGCAAATGCCGGACTCTGCGGTGCCTTGGCGAAGGACACCGAGTAGATGCCCGGGTAGGCGGAGGCACCGCCGGGCTCCAGGATGGCGGTGGGGCTGGACGTGTTGGAGGGCAGGAACCAGCTTGGCTTCCAGCCGATCTGCTGCGCCTTCTGAAGCGCCGCGATGGTGAGCGGGGTGATGGACATGGCGTTGAAGAAGACGTCTGCCCCGGAAGAGGCCAGCTGGGTGAGCTGGGCATCCACGGACGTGTCGGTCGCCTCGTAGGTCTGCTCCCCCACCACCGAGATGTTGGACGCCCCCTGGATGGCCTCCTTGAAGCCCGACACGTAGCCCTTGCCGTAGTCATCGTTCTGCGACAGGATGGCCACCTTGTGCTGCCCGCCCGACTTCGCCAGGAGCTTGCCGAACGCTGCTCCCTCGTTCTGGTATATGGGCACGAACCCCAACTGCCACGGGCTCTGCTTACGGTCGCTGAAGAGCGGGTCTCCCGTCATCACCAGCACCTGCGGAACTTTTTGGCTGATGGCGGCGTCACGGAATGCGCGGTTGGTGGGCGTGCCCAGCCCGGCGGTGGCGGCGAACACGTTGTCGGACACCATTTGCTGGAAGTTTGCCAGCGACTTTTGCGGGTCATAGGCGTCGTCATAGGACTTGATGTTCACGGTGCGCGTCTTGCCGTCGCCGAACTTCACGCCCCCGGCAGCATTCACGGCACCAAAGTAGGCCGAGACACCGGCGACGGTGCACTTGCCCGGCCCGGCCGTTGCACCGCTGAGCGGAGTGGTGATCCCAAGCGTGATCGCCGAGTCAGTGATCCCCGGGGAGGACGCGGAACCGCCGCCCTGGCCGCCGCTGTCGCCCCTGCAACCAGACAGGGAAAGCGCGACGGCGGCCGTCAAGGCAACGATGCCAAGCACCCCTCCTGGCTTCTTTCTCATCTTCATGGTCCATCCTGCCTCTCTGTTTGTTCGTGTCGCTCCGGCGCGGCATCCGGTACCGGACGGTGGGCTGGAGTGGTCTGCTGGGAAGTCTCCGCTGCAGGGCGGGCCATGGCACGGCGGCCCGTGGAGCTGCGTCCGGCATACCGGCGCGTGAGCCTGCGAACCACCCGGGGGATGCTGACCAGGCCGCCGGGCAACAGGAACAGGACCGCAAGGAGGATGGCACCCTGGCTGATGGTGGTGAGGTTGGGATCTATTGCGTTGGTGAGTTGCGGAACGAAGACGTAGTAGGCGCCGCCCAGGAGGGAACCGGCGATGCTGCCGGCACCCCCGATGACCATGGCTGCCAGGAGGCTGATGGAGTGTCCGAAGCTGAGGGTCTCGGGCGAGGTGTACTGCACGGCCGCGAGGTACAGGAAGCCGCTGGCGCCGCCGAATATGGACGCAATGGTGAAGGCAAGGACCTTGGTGCGGTAGGGCGAAATACCCATGGAGGCAGCAACAGCCTCGTTTTCGCGGACCGCGGCGAAGGCACGCCCGTACTTGCCGCGGACCAGGCTCCGGGCCAGCAGGAATGCCCCGGCCGCCACCACCAGCACGATGTAGAACTGCCATTGGTCGTTGTCCAGCCCGGACCATTCCGGAGCGTCCGTGAAGCGCGCCGAGATTCCCTGGGAGCCGCCGGTGAAGTCGGAAAGGCGCTTGGCCAGGGGGACGCCGACGATGGGCAGGGCGATGGTGACCATGGCAATGGCCAGGCCGCCGAGGCGGGCGGCTGCCAGGGCCACCAGCAGCCCGACCACGCCGGCGACGGCACACGCGGCGACGAAGACCAGCAGGATGTTCCAGCCCTGGTTGACGCCGTATGCAGTGACGTAGGCGCCGAGGCCCACGAAGAAGATTTGCCCGAGATTGACCTGGCCGGTGTATCCCATCACGATGTTCAGCCCCAGCACCGCCACGGCGTAGACACCAATGCGGACCAGCGTTTGGTTCGCAAAGGCCGGCAGGACCAGTGGAGCGGCGATCAGAACGACCGCCACAACGGCGGCGAGCACGATCCGCACCCAGGGGCGGCGTGCGGTGGTAGCGGCAGCGGCGCTCATCAGACCCTCACCACGACCTTTCTGCCGAACAGGCCCTGGGGACGGATGATGAGGATGACGAAGATCAGCGCGAAAGGCACCGCGATCTTCAGGTCATGGCCGATGAGGGGAATGTAGACGGCCACCAGGTTCTCCAGGACGCCGATCGCCGAGGCCGCCACCACGCAGCCGATGGGGCTGTCCAGGCCGCCGAGGATGACGGCGGCGAGCGCGTAGACCAGGGCGGTGTCCAGCATGCCGGGCGTCAGGGTCAGCTGCGGGGCCACCAGGACTCCGGCGATCGCTCCGAGCGTGGCCGCCAGCCCCCAGCCGACCATCAGCAGCCGGCCCACGGGAAGGCCTGAGAAAGCGGCCGACGCCGGGTTGTCGGCGACGGCGCGAAGGGCCAGTCCCAGCTTGGTGCGCAGGAAGAGCAGTTGCAGGACAACCATGATGACAACGATGGTCACCGCAGTGGCAAGCGACCTGACGCTTACCACAGCCCCCAGCAGTTCGACGCTGGTCAGCGGGAAGAGCGACGGAAAGCCCAGGTTGTTGTAGCCCCAGAGGACCGCGCAGATGCCGGTGACGAGGGTGAGCAGACCGATGGTCACCACCACGGCGGTGTCCGGGTCACCACCTTCGAACCGGCGGAGGAGGAAACGCTCCACCACCGCGCCCAGGAGGAATGAAAGAATAATGGAAATGAGGATGGCCAGGACGAGCGGCAGGCCGAGCTGGACAAACGCGTAGGCAATGTAGGCGGACAGCACAGCCATGCCGCCCTGGGCGAAATTGATCAGGCCCGTGGCTTGGTTCACCAGCACGATCGCCAGGGCCAGGGCGACGTAGATGGAGCCGGTGGCGAGTCCGTCGACGACGAGCTGGATAAAGGTCCCCATGAGGGTCAACCTCCCAAATAGGCACGGCGGATTTCGTCCATGCCCTTGAGCTCAGCCGAGGTGCCGGTGAGTACGTTGCGGCCCGTCTCCAGGACGGTGGCGGTGTCCACCAGGGAGAATGCGAGGTTCGCGTTCTGTTCCACCACCAGCATGGCGATTCCGGACTCGAGCCGGAGACGGCGGATGGCTTCGTAAACCGTCTTGGCCGTGCTGGGCGCCAGCCCGAGTGAGGCTTCGTCCAGCAGCAGCAGCTTGGGTTTGGCCATGAAGGCCCGGCCTACGGCGAGCATTTGCTGCTCACCGCCGGACAACGCCGCGCCGCGCGACCCCACCCGGTCCTGGAGCTGCGGAAACAGGTCAAGGCAGTACTCGATATCGCCGGCGATCGCCTTCCGGTCTTTGCGCAGGTAGGCACCGACCAGCAGGTTCTCGCGAACGCTCAGCTGGCCCAGCGTGCCGCGCCCCTCCGGCACATGGGCGATTCCCAGCGCTGCCACCCGGTCCGGCCGGAAGCCCCGGATGTCCCGGCCGTCGAACCTGATCCTGCCCCCGGTCCTGACGGTACCGCTGATGGCGCGGAGGGTGGTGGTCTTGCCAGCCCCGTTTGCGCCGAGGATGCCCACGGATCCGCTTTCCGGCACACCTAACGAAACCCCGTCCAGGACCTGCACGGGCCCGTAGGACGCTGTCACATCCGTGAGTTCAAGCAGCATCGTCCGCGGCGTCCTTCCCGATGTAGGCCTCGATCACGCGGGGATCGGACTGGGCCTCCGCCGCTGTGCCCGCCATCAGCTTGCGTCCGTGGTCCAGGACCATCACCTGGTCTGTGAGCGCCGAGATGAGTCCCATGTGGTGCTCCACGATGATGATGGTGACGTCCTGCTCGGTGCGGAGCCGCTTCACCGTGGCAATCAGTTGTTCAACTTCGCCATGCGAGAGTCCGGCCGCCGGCTCATCAAGAAGGAGCAGCGCGGGCTTGGAAAGAAGAGCCCGCCAGAGTTCGATGCCTTTATGGAGCCCGTGGGAAAGTTCGTCTGCAGGCAGGTGCGCCGCCCACCCCAGCCCGGCCTTATCCAGGAGCTGCAGCGCTTCGGCCCGGACGGCGCGCTCGGCCCTGACCGTGTAGGGCAACCGGAGCGCCCAGGAGGCGGGGCCGCCGGGCAGCCGCGTGTGCCCTCCGAGGAGTACGTTCTCCAGGACTGTGGCGTTCAGCTGCAGCGCCGGGTGCTGGAAGGTGCGTGCCAGCCCCAACTGCGCCATCCGCGAAGGGGCACTGCCGGACACCTCGGTACCGTCGATGGAAATCGACCCGGAGCTTGGCTTGTAGTGTCCGCTGATGCAGTTGAAGAGGGACGTCTTGCCGGCACCGTTCGGGCCCACCAGGCCGAAGATCACGCCGGGCTCGACGTTGAAGCTGACATCCTGCAGCACCTTGACCCCGCCGAAGTGCAGACTGACGTCCTTGAGGCTCAGGCTCGCTGCCACCCTGTACCTTCCTGTCGCATCATCGCTAGGAATGGATGCAGCTCATGACCACTGCACGAAACCGACGCTACGGATCGCGGACGAAATTGTCAACGATCCTGGCTTCGCTTGGCCAGCACTGTTCCCGCGGCGGCTCAACCGCCTGCAACGGATTGGATTACCAGCACCTCCTGGCCCGGCAGCACCTCGGTCTCCAGGCCTTGCAGCCGCCGCACTTCGTCGCCGTCGATATAGATGTTGACGAACCTTCGCAGCGCCCCGGTCTCGTCGCGGAGCCGGCGGCCCAGCACGGCGTAGTCCGCGGCCACCGCATTGAGCAGGCCGCCCACCGTCACCGGCCCGCCGACGGGCATGGTCAGCAGCGACTGCCCGCCGGCAAGGGGCTGCAGGACGCTGGGAAGGAGCAGCGTAATTTCAGGCACCGGCCGCCACTGCCGCCCGCACGCACAGGACATCAGGCAGGTGGGACGCCACCTCCCTGAACGTCTCCCCCTCGTCAGTGCTCGCGTAGACCGTCCCGCCCCGCGTACCGAAGTACACCCCTGCCGGTTCTGCCGTGTCCACCGATGCCGCGTCCCTGAGCACGCTGTTGTATTCGCGCTCCGGCAGGCCTGTACTGAGACGCTTCCAGGTGTTACCGGCATCGTCAGTGCGGTGGACGGCGAGCCTGCCGTCCGGAGGGATGCGTTCGCCGTCGGCCTTCAGCGGGACCACCCAGGCGGTGCCGTCGCGGCGGGGATGGGTCAGCATGACGAAGCCGAAGTCCGCGGGCAGGCCCTCGGCGATGGAGTTCCAGCTGTCGGCGTTGTCGTCCGTCCTGTACACCCCATGGTGGTTTTGGGCGTAGAGGCGTCCCGCCACGGCCGCATCAGCGGCGATCTTGTGCACGCACTGGCCGAACTCCGGATTCGGGTCGGGCATGAAGTACGCCGAGATCCCCCTGTTGCGCGCTTCCCAGGAAGTGCCGCCGTCGGCTGAGCGGTAAACGCCGCCGGTACTCATGGCGACATGGACGGTCTCACCCGCGGGGTCAACCACGATCGAGTGCGCCGCCGCCCCTCCGTAGCCCGCGCCCCATTCGCTGCGGTGCGGGTGGTCCCACAGGCCACGGTTCAGCTCGAAGTGCTCTCCGCCGTCGGTGGACTTCCAGAGGGAAATCGGTTCGGCCCCCGCCCACACCACTCCCGGGCGGGACTCGGCGTCAGGGTAGATCTGCCATACGCGCTCCAGCGCTGCGCCGGTGTCTTCCGGGAACTTGATGGCGCCGTGTTCCGGCTCGTTCCAGGTGGCGCCGAAATCATCGGAGTGGGCCACCGTGGGCCCCCAGTGCGGGCTGCGCGCGCCCACCATGATCCGGGTACGCCCTTCCCTGGTATCGATCCCGATGCTGGGAATCTCCGCCATGAGGAAATGCGGGCCGGTGAAGGACCAGTCCTGCCGGTCCTTGCTCGTGGCCAGCCACAGCCCTTTTTTGGTGCCGATTGCCAGGACGAATGATTCTGCCGCCGTTGCCATGCGGACCATGCAACCACCGGAACGGTTGCCGCGCAACGGTATCCCGCCCCGTGATTGCCCCTCCCAAGCAGGCAGGGGTCAGTCCACGAACTCCGACTGCGTCTCGATGAAGTCCCAGTCGGCGGCGGTGAGCACCGCGGCGGGATTGCCTGGATGCGGACCTCCTGCCTCGGCAATGCCCTGAAGTACCGGCAGCGGCAGTTCCTCCGCCCGGAGATTTTCCCGCAGCCATTCCTTGCTGGCGAGGTCCAGGTCCAGCCACCACATGAAAATGTCCACGACTTCCCCCTTCCTGGGTCATCTAAAACGTTAGGCACAGCCAAGGCTCCGGACAAGGTACCGACGAAGAAGCAGGTGGGGCCTTCAGTGTTTCGGGTACCGGCAAGTAACTTGGCCGGCGAGTGCCGGGAAAAGACGAGTACCCCCTACTGGCGACTGCCTCCTGAGGCACCCCTAGCCTGAAATCTCAACTCAAGCTGACCGTGCTGCTGGGGCATACGGTGCCACCGCTGGCATGTCCTTGCCATGGTCCGTTTCACACATATGGGGAGACAGCATGAAACGCACCTTAGCCACACTGGGGGTGGTGGGGCTCGGCCTTATCAGCCTCACAGCGCCTGCAATAGCCGCAGGGGACAAAGTTACCGTTTGCCATAGCGACGGCAGCACCTGGAAAGCGATGGAGTTCAGCATCAACGGGCTGTCCGGCCATGACGAGCATCCGCTGGACATCATTCCGCCGACGTCGAAATCGGAGGGCAAGAACTGGACCAACGCCGGAAAGGAACTCTACGTCGCGCAGTGCGCACCGCTGCCCCCGGGTGAGGAGCTTGACCAGGTGGACCCGCCCGTCGTCGTAAATCCTCCCGTGGTGACACCGCCCGCCGAACAACCCCCCGCCGAACAACCGCCTGCCGAGCAGCCGCCCGTCGTCGACCAGCCCGTGGTGACGCCACCCGTGGACACGCCCCCCGCCGAACAACCCCCTGCCGAACAACCGCCCGCCGAGCAGCCGCCCGTCGTCGACCAGCCCGTGGCGAACCCACCCGTGGACACGCCCCCCGCCGAGCAACCGCCCGTCGTCGACCAGCCCGTGGTGACGCCGCCCGCGGAGACCCCCGGAGGGGAAACTGTGCAGAAGCAGCCCTCTGCAGTTACTCCTGCTGCAGTGCCGGCCAAGCAGGCTGCCACCGTCCCGAAGGCGGCGCCCAAGGCAGCACCGGTCCCGGTCCCCGTCAGCGTGGGAACCAACCAGGGCTACAACGCGCAGACCGCAGTAGGAGCCGCTGACAGCGGGCCGGGTTGGCTTGCCGGGGCAGGCGCCCTCGCTGCCGCGGGCGCAGCCGTGGCAGCCCGACGCCGGTCGCGTCCAGTCAGCAACGCCGGCTGATTGCATGCCGCCACCGGCGGCTCCCAGACAAGGAAGGCGTCCTGCCAGTGCCCGGCAGGACGCCTTCCTTCCAATCCCCACCGCAACACGAGGAGCGCCATGCCAAGGACCCGAAGCCGGCACGCAGCGCCCAGGCGACGCAGCAACAGGCAGCTGGCGGGGCGGCAATGGAACGCCGGCGATGTGGCCATCCTCTTCTGCGGTGTCCTCACATTCCTTTCGTTCACCCTTGGCGCTCCCCTTTTCCACCCGGCACCGCTGCTGTCCGTGGGAAGCAGTTCCGCAGCTGCTGCGGTGGTTGCCGGAGGCGTTGATTCCTCCGGAAAGTCGTCCACCGGCCCTGCTTCTGCCGGCGCGGCCCCCATTGCCGGGACGGGCGGGCCAGCTTCAGCTGTGGCAGCGGATCCGACCGCAGCCATCCAAACGCCCGGGATGACGCCCACCGGTGTTGCGGCGGGACCGCCACTTCCGCCAGCAGCCCAGCCCGTCCGCATCAGTTATCCATCAGCCGCCTTCAACGTGGGCGTCCACCCACTGGGCCTCGATGGTGAAGCTGAGGCCAGCAGGACCATTGAACCCCCCGCCACCAAAGACGGATACTGGCTGACGCCTTTCGGAATTCCGGGCAGTGGTTCCACCAACACCACCTACATCATCGGCCACAGCTGGGAAGGCGCCGACGCCCCCTTCAACCACCTCAGCTCAGCCGCGGCCATTGGTGACCGCTTTGACGTGGAAACCAGTGCCGGAACCATCAGCTACCAGGTGGAAAGCGTCACGACGTACGTGAAGTCAGGCCTCAAGGACAGTCCCGTGTGGGACATGGTGCCCAACCGCCTGGTCCTCATCAGCTGCTACACAGAAGACCCCTGGGGTAAAAACGTTGTGGTCACCGCGTACCCTGCTGCTTCCTAGCGGTTCCACGACTGGCACCCGAGCCCCTTAGGTTCCCCGTCTTTACGGGCCAAACGTACCTGTTCACGCTCTTGAGCGGGGCGGACAATGGGCGCCATGACAGGGGAACTCTTCAACGGCGCTCCGCTCCTGGTGGGCATCATGCCCAAACAGCACCCGGAAGTCCTTCAAACTGCAGCCGCCCTGGCCGCACGGCTGGCCACACCTTTGGTCTGCGCATACGTGGATGAAGCCAGCTATCTGGTGGAATGGGATCCGGCCCGCTCTGCGCACCGCCTTTCCCGGCACCCGGACGTTAATGACGACATGCTGGCCCTGACAACAGAGCTGAAAGCCCAGGTTCAATCCACCGTGGACGAACTGGGTTCCACCGGCAGCGCCCTGGACTGGTCCTTCCGTACCCTCACCGGGGATCCCGCCCGTGCCCTGGGCCAGGTCGCGGCGGAACTCGGCGCCCCCATCATCATTGTGGGCACCCCGGAACGCGGATTCTCGCACCGGCTTTCGGAGGCCCTGAACGGATCCGTCGGCACCTGGCTCAGCCACCACCAAAGCCGGCCGGTGCTGGTGGTCCCCTACAGGATGCCCGCCCACGAGGACCATCCGTAGAGGACATGAGCACGGGGAAATCCTGGCCATAGGTGGGGCGCTTAAAGTAAAGCGAAAGTAGTTATTCGGGATGCTAGCGCAGTGCCCATACCAGCCCGTAAGCTAATTCAAGCAAGGACGATCCACGCAGGTGGATCCGGAATTGCCCAAAAGCTGCTCCGGAGTGCGTATCCCCCAATAACGCACTCCGGAGCTTTTTTGTGCCTTCCCAGCTGGGCCCGCCGACACGCGGGGGCCCGGAAAATACCCCACCGGGGTACTTGCGCTTATACCCCTCCCGGGTATACCTTGGCTGCATGAATGCTATCGAAGGAACCATCGCGGCGGCTGAACAGCCTGCTGCGCAGGATGGCACTCCCCCGCCACACGGTTACACCGGAAACAAAGATGCCTACCTTCGCCGCCTGAAGCGCATCGAGGGCCAGGTGCGCGGCATTGCCCGGATGGTGGATGAGGACAAGTACTGCATCGACATCCTTACGCAGGTCGCAGCCGTCACCAAGGCGCTGCACGCAGTCAGCCTTGGTCTGGTCGAGGAACACATCGGCCACTGCGTGGTGGGTGCAGCCTCCGAGCCCGACCCGGAAGCCCGCGCTGAAGCCATCGACGCCAAGGTGAAGGAAGCTGCCGACGCCATCGGCCGGCTGCTCCGTTGACGCCACCCCCCAATCCACCCCCGGCCACCGCCGGGACTTAACGAAGGAGCAAGCCATGAGCACCACCTCCCCCACCACCACAACCGTCAGCGTCTCCGGCATGACCTGCGGGCACTGCGTATCGGCCGTCAGCGAAGAACTCGAAGCCATCGACGGCGTAGAGGAAGTAAAAGTCGACCTGAACGCCGGCGGCATCTCCACCGTAACCATCACCGCAAACAGGGAATTGCCGCCCTCGGACATCGGGGAAGCCGTCGCCGAGGCCGGCTACCTGGTGGTCGCAAACGAAGCCTAAACACACTCCCGCACCGGAAAGCTGACAATGAGCCACCAGGAACTGCTGCACCCGCCCGGCACCCGCGTCGTCGAACTCGACATCGAAGGGATGACCTGCGCATCCTGTGTTAACCGGGTGGAAAAGAAACTCGGCAAGCTCGACGGCGTGGCTGCAACAGTCAACCTGCCGCTGGAGTCCGCGTACGTCACGGTCCCGGAGGGCGTAACCGACGAACAGCTCACATCGACAGTGGAAGCTGCCGGCTACAAGGCACGGGTCCGGCAGCAGCATTACTCAGCCGTCGATGCGGAAACTCAAGGCAGCGCCGAAGGTGCGGTGCCCGCGGACCATTCGGCTGCGATCCCGGCTTCCCGGCTCCGCCCGCGGCTCATCCTGGCGGCGATCCTGACCGTACCGGTCTTCCTTGTCAGCATGGTCCCCGCCTTCCAGTTCCCCAACTGGGGCTGGGCGGCGGCCGTGCTGGCACTGCCGGTGGTCACGTGGGCAGCCTGGCCGTTCCACCGGGCGGCGGCAATCAATGCCCGGCACCTCGCCTCCACCATGGACACCCTGGTGTCGCTGGGGGTTTCTGCGGCCTACCTGTTCTCGGCCTGGCAGCTGCTGGCCGACCCCCGGATGACCGAGCACCCCGGGATGGAGGGCATGCCCGGCGGCTTGTACTTCGAGGTGGCCTCCGTGGTCACCACCTTCCTGCTGCTGGGCCGGTACCTGGAAGCCAACGCCAAGCAAAAGGCCGGCGACGCCCTGCAGGCCCTGCTGAACCTGGGCGCAAAGGATGCCACGGTTTTGCGAAACGGCAGCGAAGAGAAAATTTCGGCCGACCGGCTGCAGGTGGGCGACGTCCTGGTGGTACGCCCGGGCGAGAAGATCGCCACCGACGGCGTGGTGGTGGACGGTGCTTCTGCCGTTGACACTTCGCTGGTCACGGGCGAGTCGGTCCCGGTCGAAGTGGGGCCGGACAGCCGCGTCACAGGAGCCACCATCAACACGTCCGGCCGGCTGCTGGTGAGGGCGACGAGGGTCGGGTCCGAGACTACCCTTGCCCAGATGGCCCGGCTGGTGTCGCAGGCCCAGACGGGCAAGGCTCCCATCGCGCGGCTCGCCGACCGCATCAGCTCGGTTTTCGTGCCGGTGGTCCTGGGCATTGCTGTCCTGACCTTCGTGCTCTGGCTGCTCCTGGCCGGACCCGACGTTGATGGCGGCCATCTGCGCCAGGCTTTCACCGCCGCCGTCGCCGTCCTGGTGATCGCCTGCCCCTGCGCCCTGGGCCTGGCCACCCCGGTGGGCCTCCTCACCGGCACCGGCCGGGGTGCCCAGCTTGGCATCCTGATCAAAGGCCCCCAGGTGCTCGAGGACACCCGCACCGTGGACACCATCCTGCTGGACAAGACAGGCACGGTCACCACGGGCATCCTGTCCGTCGACACCACATCCGCGTTTCCCGGCTTTGCAGAACACGAAGTCCTCCGGCTCGCCGGCGCCCTGGAGGCCGCCTCAGAGCACCCCGTGGCCCGGGCCATCGCCGTGGCGGCAGCATCGGCCGCAGCTTTGAAGCACGCGAACGACGCCGGCACGCTGCCCCCAGTGCAGGGCTTCAGTTCCGCCCCCGGCGGCGGAGTCTCCGGCACCGTTGAGGGCAGGCGCGTGCTGGCCGGACGGAGCGGCTGGCTGCAGCAGAACGGAATTGCCCTGGATGCCGGCCAGCAGGCCCGGTTGGCGGCTGCCGAGGAAGGTGGCGCCACCGCCATCTGCGTGGCAGTGGACGGCCAACCTGCCAGCATCATCAGCCTGCGGGACACCGTCAAGGAGGGATCCGCCGCCGCCGTCGCCCGGTTGAAGGCGCTGGGCCTGCGGCCCATCCTGCTGACCGGGGACAACGCCGCTGTCGCCGCCCAGGTGGCTGCCGCCGTCGGGATCGCTCCGGACGATGTCTACGCCGGTGTCCTGCCGGAGGGGAAGGTTGAGGCAGTACGGAAGCTGCAGGCCGGCGGCGCCACGGTGGCCATGGCCGGGGATGGCGTCAATGACGCCGCGGCGCTGGCGCAGGCGGACCTGGGCATCGCCATGGGATCCGGGACGGACGTGGCCATCGAAGCTGCGGACCTGACCGTGATGGGGAACGACCTCGCCCAGGTGGCGCAGGCCATCGAGCTGTCCCGGAGGACCCTGGGCACCATCAAGACCAACCTGTTCTGGGCGTTCTTCTACAACGCGGTGGGGATCCCGGTGGCAGCCCTGGGGCTGCTCAACCCGATGATTGCCGGGGGCGCCATGGCTGCCAGCTCGGTGCTGGTGGTGGCCAACTCCCTGCGGCTGCGAGGCTTCGGCAAGTAGCCGCAGTCCCGGCGGGTGCGGGCGAGGGCTCAGGCGGCGCCGTACCGTACTGCGGCGCGCGCCCTGGCCTTGGCGGCCTCGGACTCCCGGTCCTTGGGCGGCGCCTGCGTCACCAGCGAATCCAGCAGGTGCTGCGTAATGTGCGCGATCTGGTGCACGGCCTCGTCAAAAGCTTCCTGGTTGGCCTTGGACGGTTTGGTGCTCCCACTGATCTTGCGGACGTACTGCAGCGCCGCCGCGTGCACTTCCTCGGACGTGGCGTGCGGCTCGAAGTTGTGGAGGGTTCGGATATTCCGGCACATAAGGCCATGCTAGGCTCTTCCAACGCCTGGGATCGACCCCCTTTTTCATGGTCTCCACCCGGCGTCCATGGGGAGCCCGGCATGGGCAGGGCTGCCCATCGACACTGTTTGGGGGCCGGGATAGGTTTTAGGCAATGGATCTTCCGGATGAGCCGGGGGGCCGCTGGGGATGCCGATCTGGTTCGGATCCACGACCTAACAAGGAGAAACTGATGGCTATTTGGGGTGCAGACGTTGAGCAGCTTCGCCAGCTCGGCAGCAAGCTTCAGGCTGGGGCGTCCGAGATCGAGACGCAGAAGTCCACTCTCACCAAGGTTCTGAGCAGCACCAACTGGGAAGGCCCGGACGCCACCAAGTTCCGCAACGAGTGGTCCGGTACCCACACCACGATGCTGACCAAGGTTGCCGAGGCGCTGAAGGAAGCCGGCGCACAGGCCAAGCGCAACGCCGAAGAGCAGAGCCAGGCCTCTCACTAGGCTTACGCCACAAGCTGGCGGGGGCAGGGACACCATGCGGTGTCCCTGCCCTTTTGTTGTCACCACCCGTTGTCGGCTTCCGGAGGCTGTTGGCTTACGACGGCGGCACCTCGCTTTGATGGCCCGGCGCACCTGGGCATAGGCCCGGGCTTAGGGGACGGGTTCGACGTCGTTCGCGTGTTCCAGCGGCGAGACCGCTACTGGCGCGTCTTTGCCGGCGCCGGGAGCCGTGGCACGCAGCTCGTCGAGCCGCACCAGGATGACTCCGCCGACGATAAGGACACCGCCAAGGAGCTGGATGGGGCCCGGAAGTTCACCGAGCAGCAGCCACGCCCACAGCACGGCAAAGAGGACCTCGGTGAGGGACACGAAGGATGCCACCTTGGACCCCAGGGCCCTGGCCGCCATGATGCCCGAGACGTAGGCCAGCACGGTGGCCAGCACCACCAGCCCAGCAAGGGAAACCCACCAGGGCGTGGTCCATGGACCCAATGTGGTGTCCGCGGTGCTGAAGGCCATGGGCAGCAGGCCTGTGGCGGCAGCCAGCCACATGACAGCGGCGCCGGTCATGAGTCCGCCGGAGGCCAGCACGATGGGCGGCAGGGTGTCGTTTTCCTTGGCCGTAATGAAGAAGTAGATGGCCAGGCAGACCGCTGCGGCCATGCCCCACAGGACCCCCACGAGGTCAACTTTTACAGCTCCGGTGAGGTCGAGGACCAGCACCAGTCCGGCGAGGGAGAGCAGCGTCCCGCCGGCGGTCAATACCCGCGGGCGGCGGCGGCTGGCTGCCCAGAGCCACAGCACGATAATCACGGGTGCCAGGTACTCCAGCAGGAGTGCGACTCCCACGGAGAGCCGGGCCACCGCGTTGAAGTAGAACAGCTGGCATGCCGCCACGCCGATGAGCCCGAACAGCACGATGGTCAGCCAGTTGTCGCGCAACTGGTGCCAGCGGCCCCTCAATGCCGTCGCGGCGGGAAGGGCAAGGAGCAGGGCGGCGCCGGTGAGGCGGGCCGAGACGGCGGCGCCAGGGGACCAGCCGGTCTCCAGCAACGACTTGGCGAACGATCCCGACAGGCCGAAGACGGCCGAGGAGAACAATGCGATGCCTAGCCCGGATGCAAGGAAGCTGGTCCGCGTGGTGGGCAGCTCCGGGGTTTGGTTGTGATTTTTGGCGGCAGGCACCGTCGCCTCCTGTCAGGAGTAAAGTGGGGTAATGCTCATGACACTACGCCTCGATGCTGTAAGGAGTCAACATGGTTTTCGCCCCTGACACTGAAGTGGCGTTGCGCACGGTGGTGAACCTTATCAACTCGGCCGCGAACGGCAGGGACGGGTTGGCCTCCGTCGCAGACCTTGATGCCTTCCTGGCGGCTGAAGGATTTTCGGGAGCCCGAACCCATGATGCCGTCGAGCTGGAAAGCGTGCTGCAGCTGCGTGGTGAGCTGGCGGCGGTGTGGACAGCGGATGAGGATGCCGCCGTTGATACGGTTAACCGGCTGCTGCGGGACGCGAGTGCCCTGCCTCAGCTGATGAAGCACGACGGGTGGGACTGGCACCTGCATGCCACCGCACCGGAGGCCCCGCTGGCGGACCGGATGAGCACTGAGGCAGCCATGGCGCTTGCCGACGTCATCCGCAGCAAGGAAATGGACCGGCTGCGCACCTGCGATGCCGAGGACTGCGATGCAGCCGTACTGGACCTGAGCCGCAACCGGTCCAAGCGGTACTGCGACACCGGCAACTGTGCCAACCGGGCCCACGTTGCCGCCTACCGCGCGAGGCAGGCGGCGGCAGGCTAACCGGAGCGGGTTATCCCCGCGGCACAGCGCGGGCGAACTGAACCCCTAGCGCTGGGGCGTGCCGTCCGTGCCGTCGCCGGACGCTGGCGGGTTCTGGGTGCCGGGAGCACCAAAGCCGCGGGAGCCGCCGTGAGGAGATGTTTTGGGCGCCGAGCTCAGGTTCACACCCGACCCCTTGCCCAGGTGTTCCGCGTTCTCCTTGTAGCTCATGGACAGCATTGCGGCGATCACCAGGGTGACGATGAAGGCGATACCGGCCGCGGTGAAAGCGAGGTCGAAGCGGGGCGCGCGGGCGCTTCCCCCGGAAGCGAAGATCAACACTGCAACGAAGGCGACGACGGCCCAGAATGCCGAGAACATCAGCGGCCCCTTCACCGAGGTCCGCATCTTGCGCGGTTTTCCTTGATGCTGGTCAGCCACGTGGTTCCTCCCTGCAGGCGGCGCATGGCCGACCTGGTTTGTCTTTGCGGTGTCGCGGCCGTTTTCTACGGAAAGTAGAAGGGCGCTCTACCTAGTTTACGGCTTTCCCGCCCCGGCGAGGGCATCGTGCCGCAGCGTCAGGCCGGAGAGTGCCCACAGGACGCCGGAAATAATCGCCCCGCCACCGGCCACGCCCAGCAGCGCGTGGGCACCGAGGTTGATGAAGAACGGCAGCAGCACCGCCGTTCCGATACCGATAACCCCCGAGGCAATCCAGTCCCTGGCAAGCACGTGACGGCCCCTGTGCTGCAGACCGCAGGCAAGCTCGAGGGCGCCGGCCACGCCGAGTCCCAGGGCCGCGATCACACCGAACAGCAGGTCGCTGTGCAGGAGCAGCACGGCAAAGCCGGCGCCGGCCAGGACCGCACCGCCGGCGGACAGCAGCTTGCCGGGGGCAGAGTTCTGGGCGAAGCCCGCTGCGGGGACGGTCCGAAGGGACACCACGCCGGCGGCCAGGAGGTAGAGTCCGCCGGCCCAGCCCATGACCTCCACGGAAGGGGAAGTCCAGAAGACCGTGACGGCGCCGAAGACCAGCGCAGCGGCCGAACGGAGCAGGACGGGCTTCCAGAGGCCATTACGGGGGGTTGTTCCGGGGGCTGCGCCCGCGGGGGTGGATGGTTGCGTCACCGGTCCAGTTTAGTGGGGGCGGCTGGGAGGTCCAGCCGGGTTGGAGTCAGGCAGAGCCGAGCACCATCCAGCGGTCGGAGCGTGAACGCAGACCCAGGGTTACGGCGCGGGCCGCCATGTAGCCCAGCGCAAAAGCCACCCAAAGCCAGCCAAGCCCCGATGTACCGGCGGCGCCGGACAGTGCGACCCATGCCAGCAGCGGCACGTAGACCGCGAGGTTAACCAGACCCGCCACGGCGAGGTACCGTGCGTCCCCCGCGCCGATCAACACACCGTCGAGGACAAAGACGTAACCGGCGATGGGCTGCCCTGCGGCCAGGACCCAGAGGGCAACGGCAAGCGCCTGCTGCACCTGGCGGTCAGGGGTAAACAGCGCCCCGGCCCAAGGTGCCGCCGCTGCCAGCAACAGGCCGGTCACCACGCCGAAGCCCGCGCCCCAGCGGATCATGGTCCCCGTCAACAGCCTGGCCCTGGCTGCGTTCGATGCACCGAACTCCTTGCCGATCAGCGCCTGGGCAGCGATAGCCAGGGCATCCAGGGCGAACGCGAGGAAAGAAAAAATAGTCATGGCCAGCTGGTGGGCTGCAAGGTTCACGTCGCCCTGGGCAGTGGCAACCAGCACGGTGGCCAGGATCGCGGCGCGCAGGCTGAGCGTTCGCAGCATGAGCCAGGACCCCACACGGGTCATGCTGCGGATCCCCCGCCAGCTGGGCAAGAGGCTTACGCCGTGGTGCACGGCGTTCCGGCGCACCATCACCACATAGACAGCAGCCATGCCCCATTGGGCCAGGCTGGTCCCCAGCGCTGAACCCACGACGGACAGGCCCAGGCCGTAGACAAGCCACAGGTTCAGGACGATGTTGACACCGAATCCCACGGTGGCCACCACCAGCGGGGTGCGGGTATCCTGCAGGCCGCGCAGTACCCCGGTGCCGGCAAAGATCAGCAGCATTGCCACCAGCCCCGGCATGGACCAGCGGAAGTAGTCGACGGCGAAGGTCCGGACACTTCCCTCGGCGCCCAGAAGGTCAATCAGCGGTTCGGCCGCGGCGAACCCGGCCACGGCGAGGAGCACGCCGAGGATTCCTGCGAGCCAAACACCATCCCGCCCTGCCGCCAGCGCCTTGCCCAACCGTCCGTCACCTATTGCACGGGCCACGGCGGGCGTAGTGGAGTACGCCAGGAAGACCATGAGTCCGACGGCGGTCTGCAGCACAGCTGAGGCCAGCCCCACCCCCGCCAGCTGGGCGACGCCGAGATGCCCCACGATGGCGGAGTCCGCCAGCAGGAAGAGTGGCTCGGCCACCAGCGCGCCGAAGGCGGGGACGGCAAGGCGGAGTATCTCCCGGGCCGGACCGCGGGTGGCAGCCGGAGACGCAGGGGCAGGTTGACGGGGCACGGTGACAGCTTAACGTCGCCAGTCGATACGGGGCAGCCCGGCATGAGAAAGCCCACAATCACACCCTTTTAGTTGACACTTCAACTATCTGCGAGAGAAGGTGGAGACATGAACCAGCCACGCCTGACCACCACAGCCCTCACCGCCCTCCGCCTGATCCTCGGTTTCCTCTTTGCCGCCCACGGCTGGCAGAAGTTCAATGAATGGACCCTCGCCGGCACCCAGGCTTCCTTCGCCAAAATGGGCGTCCCGGCGGCCGAGATCATGGCTCCGGCCATCGCCGTCCTGGAACTGGCGGGCGGCGTTGCCCTGATCCTGGGCATCCTCACCCGCGTCGTGGCCGCACTCCTGGTCCTTGACATGCTCGGCGCCCTCTTCCTGGTTCATGCCCCCGCCGGCATCTTTGCCGCAAACGGAGGGTATGAACTCGTCCTGCTCCTGGCCGCAGCCTCGTTCGCGCTGGCACTTACCGGCCCCGGCCGCTTCTCCCTGGACCGCGCACTCTTCGCCCGCCGCAATTCGAAACTGGCGGTCCTGGCCTAGCCCGGCCTGAAACAACAAATGCCGGACGGCGGCTACGCACCACGGTGCGCGGCCGCCGTCGTTTTTCTACGGCCTGGCCTCCGCATCCCACTTGCCGCTCAGCCTCGCGCACGGGAAAGATTGGGAAAACGCTTGCCAGCTAAATGGCACTCCTGATAGACCTTTGTTTGTTGCAGTGAGAGCTGCATCACCGCACCCCTGGTCTCAGCCATCTTCATCGGTCTCCCCCACGTACGGCCGCACCACGCACTTGGAGTCCACTGCCGGCGTGTTTTGAATCGTTCCAAAAGCGCTGGGACCACTAGGGCGTGTCTCCTAAAGCTGTCAGCCAGATGCTGATCGCGCGGAGGACTGCTCCGCCGCGGTAGGTGAAGGCCAGTTTGTCGTAGCGGGTCGCCAGGGCCCGCCACTGCTTGAAGATGTTGAAGTTGCGTTCGACGACGTTGCGGCCTTTGTAGTCCTCCTTGTCGAAGGCCGGGGGTCGGCCGCCGGTGGATCCGCGTCGTTTCCGGTGGCCGATCTGGTCGGATGGTTGCGGGATAACAGCGGCGATGCCGCGGTCGCGAAGGTGGGTCCTGATCGCTCTGGACGAGTATGCCTTGTCACCGCGAACACGGTCCGGGCGGGTGCGCGGCCTGCCCGGACCCGTCCGGTTGATCTTCAACTGGTTCATCAAATGAGTGAACATGGGCGCATCCCCGCCCTGGCCGGGGGCAACGAGCAGCACCAGGGGTCTGCCTTTACCATCGACCAAGGCGTGGATCTTGGTGCTTAATCCGCCGCGGGAACGCCCAATCGCGTGATCGGTGGGCTCAGCAAACAGATTCATGTAATTCGAGCAGGCCCCCTGTGGTGCGCGGAAGGTTGGTGCCGTGCTGGTGGGCACGATTCACCGTCGAGTCCACTGAAACCGACCAATCCACCTCACCGCGGGCATCCGCGGTCGTCAGCAGGGCCGCCAGGATCCTGTCCCAGGTCCCGTCACCGCTATAGCGGCGGTGACGCTTCCAGATGGTCTGCCAGGGACCAAACTCCGCCGGCACATCCCGCCAGGCGATCCCGCACCGATACCGGTAGATGATGCCCTCGACTACACGGCGATCATCCCGGAAAGGACGACCCCGGCGGCCAACAGAAGACGGCAGCAACGACTGAATCCGGGCCCACTGCCCGTCAGTCAAAACAGAAGTACGAGACACACATCAAGCATCCCGGGTAAGAGGTTCCGGATTTAGGAGACACGCCCTAGCACACTCATCGAAGGAGATGCCAGTGAATCATTCCGAGCGCCCCACACCTCAACAGCAGGAGAGTCCGCCGCCCAGGCCGCCGCGTGTGCGGCTCGCCGGCGCCAAAGCTGTCACTGCTGCCGCAGTCTCCGCCGCCATCGCACTCACCGGACTGCCCGCAGTACACGCCGACACAACGCTGCCGGCAGTGGGAAGCGGCTTCAAATTCGACTTCGGCCCCGGCGCAACTGCCGATGGCTATACCGCTGTGGATGCCGGTGATCAGTATTCGGCAGGAGCCAAGTTCGGTTTTACCGATACCACCGCCACCTCCGGCGCTGACCGTGGCACCGGGGATGCGCTCCGCTCCGACTTCGTCCAGGCCCAAGGGAGCACGTTTCTGGTCGACCTGCCCAACGGCGACTACACCGTAAAGCTCGTCGCCGGCGACGCCACGGAAGCCACCAACATCGCGATCACCGCGGAAAAGATGGCAAAGGTCCAGCTGACGGACAAGCCTGCCGGGCAATACCTGGAGATGGAATTCCCCATCTCACTCGTGGATGGCCAGCTCAACCTCGACTTCACCGGGACCGCAGCGAAGATCAACTCCCTGGTCATCGCCGCACGGGCCCCGCGAACTGCCACCATAGATCCCGGCGTCTACCTCGCCGGCGACTCCACGGTCCAGACCTATGACGAAGGCTACGTTCCCCAGGCGGGGTGGGGTCAAATGATCGACCGCTACCTCGACAGCGCCGTATCCGTCCACAACCATGCCATCGGCGGGGGCAGCTCCAAGAACTTCATCAGCCAAGGACGCCTGGATGAGATCCTGCGCGTGATCAACCCCGGCGACTACCTGATGGTCCAGTTCGGCCACAACGATGCCACCATTGGCGTCGATGACCGTTACGCGTCCCCCGCCGACTACAAGGAGTACCTGCGCACCTATGTCAACGGTGCACGCCAGCGCGGGGCCATCCCCATCCTGGTGACACCCGTGGGGCGCCGGGACTATGACGAGGCAACAGGCAAATTCAACGTCAGTTTCCCGGAATATGTGGCCAAGATGCAGGAACTTTCAGCCGAAGAAAAAGTTGCGCTCGTGGACCTCTCCGCCTCCAGCCGCGCCTACTACGACGCCATCGGCCCCGAGGACACAAAGTCCGTCTTCCTTCACGTCGACGCCGGCGTCTACCCGAACCGGCCCACCGGGACCGTGGACAACACCCACTTCCAGGAGTACGGGGCCATCCAGATCGCCCGGCTGGTGGCTGGGGACCTCAAGCAGCTCAACCTTCCGCTGGCTGCGCGCGTGAAGGAGGTGGCCCCGCCGTCGACCGTTCCTGCCACGCCGCAGGGCCTCGTGGCAGGCAGCATCTCCAACGCCGGCGCACTCCTGAAGTGGCAGGCCGTGGAAGGCACGGACATCTACAAGGTCTACCGCAAGCTGGCCTCCGAACCGGACAGCGCCTTCAAGCTCACCACCACCGCCACCGTGCCCACAGCCAACCTGACCGGCCTCGAGGAGGGGACCGCCTACAGCGTCCGTGTTGCCGCCCTGAACGGCAAGGGACTCTCCGAACCAAGCGACGCCCTCAGCCTGACCACCAAGAAGGCCAAGTACAAGTTCGATTTCGGCCCGGTGGGCGCTCCCGTGGAGCCCGGCTACACCGAGGTGAACCGGACCATGGCCTACACGCCCGGCCGCACTTTCGGCTTCAAGGACATCTCCGTCCTGAGTGACCGGGACCGCGGCGCCGTAACGTCCAACCTGCTGCGCGATTTTGTCCTCAGCGGCTCCAGCTTCGAGTTCCAGCTCGACGTTCCCAACGGCACCTACGCCCTGAAGACGCACCACAGCGACTGGATCGGCTCCACCAGGACCGATGTAGCGGCGGAAGGCGTTCCATTCGGGCAGGTTTCCTCCGGCAAGGCATCTTCCGCCACCAAAATCATCAACCAGGTCCTGGTATCCGACGGACAGCTGAACCTGACCATCAGCGGCTCCGGCCAGCGGCTCAACGGGCTGGAAGTCACGCCGCTGCTGGTGGGGCCCACCAACCTGCACACCACGTCGGTGAACGCCTCAGTCGAACCTCCCACTGTGGACCTGGCCTGGGACGGGGTGCCTGACGCCGCCTCCTACAAGGTGTTCCGCAAGGCGTCTTTCGAATCCGGGCCGGAGCTCATTGCGGATCACGTCACGGCGCCCGCCTTCCAGGACACCACAGCCTTCCCAGGGCTGAAGTACCAGTACTACGTCACCGCTGTGGACAACACCGGGCTGGAATCGGTTCCTTCCAACACTGTCGACACCGCCTTGGTGGACCCGGCCACCGCGGTTCCTGCAGCCCCCGGCAAGGTGGATGTCAAGGCCGTGGAGAAGACCAGCGTGACGCTGAAATGGCAGAAGGTGAAGGAGGCTGCCGCCTACCAGGTCTACCGGTCCACCTCACCGGACGGTCCCTTCGAGTACGTGGGCCGCGCAGCGGAGGTGAATTACACGGACTACACCGTGCTGACCACCATCAAGAACTACTACCGGCTCACCGCGGTGAACAAGGGCGGCGAGTCACTGCCGTCGGCAGTAGTGGGCACCGAAAAGGTCACCGTCGTCAACCGGCAGATGGAAGCCATCGACCGCGCGCCCGTGGCACTGCTCACCAGCCAGGGTGTCCGGGTAGGCTGGCGCATGCTGGGCCTCGACCCGGAACAGATCGGCTTCCACGTCATCCGCGACGGCGTCCAGCTCACCGATGAACCGATCCGCAACAGCACCACCTTCCTGGATCCGGCCGGAACCGCCGCGTCCAGATACGTCATCAAGAGCGTGGGCAACGGCGGTGATCAGCTGACCGCTGAATTCACGCCCCTGGCGCAGGACTACCTGGCCATCAAGCTGGACAAACCGGCAGACGACTACACCAAGGACGGCCAGCCCTACAGCTATTCCGCCGGGGACGCCAGCGTGGCCGACCTGGACGGCGACGGCACCTACGAAATCCTGCAGATGTGGTCCCCGTCCAATGCCAAGGACAACTCCCAGGCCGGCTACACGGGCACCGTGTACGTGGATGCGTACCGGATGGACGGAACAAGGCTCTGGCGGATCAACATGGGGCCGAACATCCGCGCCGGAGCACACTACACCCAGCTGCTTGCCTACGATTTCGACGGCGACGGCAAGGCTGAGGTAGCCATGAAGACTGCTGACGGAACGCGTGACGCCGCCGGGACGGTGATCGGCAACGCCGGAGCGGACTACCGCAACAGCAGCGGCTATGTCCTCAGTGGTCCGGAGTTCCTCACCGTATTCCACGGCGCAACAGGCACCATCATGGACACTGTTGCCTACGATCCGCCCCGCGGGGATGTCGGGGCCTGGGGAGACACCTACGGCAACCGCGTGGACCGGTTCCTCGGTGCCGTGGCATACCTGGACGGCGAGCACCCGTCCATGATGTTCAGCCGCGGTTACTACACCCGGGCAGTGCTGGCAACGTACGACCTGGTGGCGGGAAAGATCACCAAGCGCTGGACGTTCGATTCCGATATCGCCGGAACCCAGTACCGCGGGCAGGGCAACCACAACATGTCCGTGGCCGATGTCGACGCCGACGGCAAGGACGAGTTCATCTTCGGCTCCATGACCATCGACGACAACGGCAAGGCGCTCTACACCACAGGCCTGGGACATGGGGATGCGATCCACACCAGCGACTTCGACCCCTCACGCCCAGGCCTGGAGACCTTCGCCGCACACGAAGAAATGGGTGCCAGCGGAAACCTGGGCGCCACCTTCCGGGATTCAAGAACGGGAGAGGTGCTGTGGAGCATTCCTGCTGTCAAGGACACCGGCCGGGCCGCGATGGACGACATCGACCCCCGCTACGCCGGGGCCGAAGGCTGGGCCATCGGCGGGGATGCCGCCTGGAATTCCCCGGTTGGCCAACTCCGTTCCGTCAAGGGCGAGCTGATCTCCGAAAAGATTCCTGCGGCCAACTTCCTGGCCTGGTGGGACGGTGACCTGCTACGTGAGATCGTGGACCACGACTGGAATGCCACAACGAACACCGGAACCCCGAGCATCGGCAAATGGAACTGGGAAACCGGGTCCACCGACAGGCTGGTGACGGCAACCGGTGCCAAGTCCAACAACGGCACCAAGGGCACGCCAGCCATCCAGGCCGACCTCCTTGGTGACTGGCGGGAAGAAATTGCCTGGCCGTCCGCGGACAGCACAGAGTTGCGGATCTACACCACAACAGCTGCCACGGACGTTCGGCTCCGGACGCTGATGCACGATCCGGTGTACCGGCAGTCCGTGGCCCGCGAAAACGTGGCATACAACCAACCGCCGCACCCGGGCTTCTTTATCGGTGAAGGCATGGACCTGCCGGCCCAGCCTGATATCGTCTACACCCGCCACTAACGCAACCGCCCTATACTGCCCCGTCCGCCCTTCCGGCGGGCGGGGCAGTTTGTTGCAGGACCCAACCGGCCGGTAACCGGGGCCGTCAGTAAGATCGCAGCATGACTGAGACCGGCAGGCCCAACTCCGTGACCCTTCGCTTCCTCGCCGCGCCCATGGACGTGGGGCACAGCGGATCGGTGGATGCCGGCACGGTACTCGAGTGGGTGGACAAGGCCGCCTATGCCGCCGCGGTGGGTTGGGCCAAGTCCTACTGCGTGACCGCCTATGTCGGCAACATCCACTTCGCCGATCCTGTGAACAGCGGCGACATGGTGGAGGTCGAGGCAACCATCGTCTACACCGGCCGCTCATCCATGCACATCCGCACCGTGGTCTCCTCCGGCGACCCGAAAGGCGGCCCCGCCACAATGCGCAGCACGTGCATGGTGATCTTCGTTGCCGTAGGGGCGGACGGCAGGCCGGTGCCCGTGCAGCAGTTTGAACCAACAACTCCCGCCGAGATCGAACAGCGGGATCACGCGCTGGCCAGAATCAAGGTCCGCGAGCAGATCGTGGAAGCTATGAACCGACAGGAATATACCGACGCCGGTACGGCCGAGCGCGTAACGCTGCGGTTCATGGCTGCGCCCACCGACGTGAACTGGGGCGGAAAGGTCCACGGTGGCATTGTCATGAAGTGGATCGACGAGGCCGCCTACGTGTGTGCCTCACGCTACTGCGGCAGGGATACCGTGGCGGTATTCTCCGGCGGCGTACGCTTCTACCGGCCGCTGCTGATCGGCCATGTGGTGGAGGTGGAAGCCCGGCTGGTGTACACCGGGACCAAGGGCATGCATATCGCGGTCCACGTCCGTTCCGGCGACCCCAAGGGCCGGGAGCTTAACTTCACCACCTATTGCCTCACCGTCATGGTGGCGCGCGACGACGAAGGCACCTCCGTGCCCGTGCCCGCCTGGGTGCCGGTCAGCGATGAGGACAAACGGCTCCACGCCCACGCCCGCGAACTGCTGGAGATCAGGGGCACCGCTCCGGGCAACCGGCTCCCCAACCACCTGCTCGGGCAGGGCGCCTAGAAGCCACCGCCGCCGCCGGCGTCACCCGCCATGTTGGCGAAGCGGGAGTAGTGGCCCTGGAACGCGACGACGATGTCCTTGGTGGGTCCGTTACGGTGCTTGGCCACCAGGATGTCGGCTTCGCCGGCACGCGGGGACTCCTTGTCGTAGACATCCTCGCGGTGGAGCAGGATCACCATGTCGGCGTCCTGCTCAATCGAGCCGGACTCACGGAGGTCCGAGACCATGGGCCGCTTGTCCTGGCGCTGTTCGGATCCGCGGTTCAGCTGCGAAAGGGCGATCACGGGGACCTGGAGTTCCTTGGCCAGGAGCTTCAGTGCACGGGAAAACTCGGAGACTTCCTGCTGGCGGGACTCGACTTTCTTGCCGGAACTCATCAGCTGGAGGTAGTCCAGGATGACGAGTTTGAGGTCATGCTGCTGCTTGAGGCGGCGGCATTTGGCCCGGATCTCCATGAGGGACATGTTGGGACTGTCGTCGATGAACAGCGGGGCATCGTTCATCCGCCCCATGGTGGTGGCGATCTTGGACCACTGCTCGTCCTTGATGGTGCCCTTGCGGAGATCCTGGAGGCTGATGGTGGCCTCGGCGGACAGCAGGCGCATGGCGATCTCGTTGCGCCCCATTTCGAGGGAGAACATGACGGTGGCCAGGTTGTGCTTGATGGCTGCGGAGCGGGCGAAGTCGAGGGCGAAGGTTGACTTGCCCACGGCGGGACGTGCGGCGATGACGATCATCTGGCCCGGGTGGAGTCCGTGGGTCAGTTCATCAAGTTCGTAGAAGCCTGTGGGGACACCCACCATCCCTTCCCCGCGGTGGCCGGACGCCTCAATTTCGTCCACCGTGGACTCCATGACGTCCTTCAGGACCACGTAGTCTTCCGCGGTGCGGCGTTCGGCCACTGCATAGACCTCTGCCTGGGCCTGGTTGACCAGGTCTTCAACCTCGCCGTCCGAGCCGTAGCCCAACTGGACGATTTTGGTGCCGGCGTTCACGAGCCGGCGAAGTACCGCCCGTTCGGCCACGATCTCGGCGTAGTAGCCGGCGTTGGCCGCGGTGGGGACGGTCTGGATCAGTTCGTGCAGGTAGGCCGGACCGCCGATTCTGTTGATCTCGGCACGCTTGGTCAGCTCATCCGAGACGGTGACGGCATCTGCGGGTTCGCCGCGGCCGTAGAGATCGATGATGGCTTCGTAAATGGTCTCGTGGGCGGGCCGGTAAAAGTCCTGTCCGCGGAGGATTTCCACGACGTCCGCAATGGCGTCCTTGGAGAGCATCATGCCGCCCAGCACAGACTGTTCAGCGGCGATGTCCTGTGGGGGCTTTCGGCTGGTATCCGATCCACGGGTCGCCTCGACAGGGTCCAGATGCGCGATTGACAAAACTGCCGTCCTCCATTTGTACCGGGCGCGTGCCCGGTGATCCATCCTGCCCGGCGGCCTCCGGTAAACCGGCTCCCGCCACCTGTCCAGGTCTACCCGCTGGCTCTGACAATCAAGCCCCGACTGCTCCCACGTGACCTCCGCCTGGGAGTTATCCCCAGTATCCACAGCTTTTCCACAGGGTCGCCTGGGGAGCGGCACGCTGGGTCGCCACCGAAAGGATGATGGCCCAGTTTGGGACGCGGAGGACAGGTACCCCGCTACGCTAACGGCGGTCGTGTCAGGAGCAAAGCCAGCATGCTCGAACCCCTGTGGATAACCTGTGCAGTAAGGGGCATAGCTTGTGCACAGCCTGTGGGGAAGCCTGTGGATACAAAAATTTTTTATCCCCAAACAAGCCTTTGACCTGCGGAAACTCGAGATTAGGCATGTGGAGTAAATATTTCTTTGACGGAATTTCATCCACAGGCCGCACAACCCACTGTCGCCGGAGGAGCGCGTACCGGGCGCGCCGGAACGGTTCCGGGTCGACGCTGCGATACTCCTCATATTCCCCTTCGGGAGTTTGACGGGCAGGGGCCGACACTGTATGTGGACCCGTGCATATTGCTGTGGATAACCATGATCTGGATTAAGATCTAGGTAGCCAGACCATGCAGCTGGACGGTCGGCAGCAACAGGGTCGCTGGACGTATCGCCAGCGAAGCAACATCCCCTGGCGAGGCCAGAAAGTAAACAGAACGGCTCGTGAAAATGGAATCCCTTGTGGTCCCGGTCCTTATCCTGCTCGCGGTGGTTGCGGGGGTGACGGTGGCGTACCGTGCCGCCCGGAAACGCAAGACGGGACGCCCTGCTAGCCAGGCCGAACCGGCGAAGGCACCACAGGAGCTGGCCCGGGCAGCAGCCGACCGGTTGTCGGAAGACGAACACCGGCGCGTTTACGCCTTGATCGCGCAGGGCCAGGCCATGGCCGCCATCAAGCTGTATTACGAGATCACCGGGGAGGGCCTGCGGGCCTCGCGCGACGCAGTGGGCGCCCTGGCGGCCCACCCCCAGCCCTTCCGGCGCCAGGAGCCCGCACAGGCCGTCGAAGAGGACGACGACGAGCCGCAGCGGTTCCCTTACCGTTACCGTGCCATCGCCAGCAAGGGAGACGTCACGCGCGAGGTGAGCAGCAACATGCTCAATGACGAGATTTACGGCAGGATCCGAACCCTGGCCCGAAGCGGCGACACGGAGGCCGCGGCCAACGCCTTGACCCGGCACTCCGATATCTCGCTTACGCAGGCTCGGGAGTTCATTGCCTTACTGGACGACTGACCGCGGGACGGCCAATGCAGGACGAATCAGGCAGGACGGCAAGCTGCCGTGGGACTAGCGGGACCCTGAGATACCGGCGAGCAGCTGTTCGAACGGCAGGGACTCCAGCGGGGCCGGCTTCCGGCCTGGCTGCGGCCCTTCAAGCAGCCGCATAAACTCGGCGGCGGCGCGGTCAATGCGGTCCGCGAGAGACCCGCCGCCCTCTTCCGCAGTTCCCCAGTCCTGGGGTCCTGCGAACACGCCGGTTGCAGCGATGCGGGTGCGGAGATATGTGAAGAGCGGGCGCAGGGCGTAGTCCAGAACCATCTGGTGCCTGTCGGTGCCGCCGGTAGCGCCGAGCAGCACCGCCTTGCCGTCCAGCGACTTCGGGTCCAGGACGTCGATAAAGGACTTGAATAACCCGCTGTAGGAGGCGCTGAAG
Source organism: Pseudarthrobacter defluvii (assembly GCF_030816725.1). Classification (NCBI taxonomy): domain Bacteria; kingdom Bacillati; phylum Actinomycetota; class Actinomycetes; order Micrococcales; family Micrococcaceae; genus Pseudarthrobacter; species Pseudarthrobacter defluvii. The sequence goes on along the minus strand of NZ_JAUSYG010000001.1, from coordinate 4,386,519 downwards.
ACGGGCGTCACCGCGATGATCCCGTCGGATGCCTCCACTCCGGCGATGACTTCCGCCAGGCGTAGTGGGGCGTAGCCGGTGACGAAATTGTTGGCGATGTCTACGGCAAGGTCCCGGAGTTCGATGACGTCCACGGCCACGTCGTAGCCGGCTGCCGTGAGCTGACGCTGGGCGGATGCTGCGAGCTGGTCGGCCAGCAGCCTGCTCGATGAGGGCACGCCGAGCCCTGCGGAAAGGACGGTGATGCGGCGGATTTCCATGGCATTCTCCTGGTGCTCGTTCATTTCATCATACATGTATTTGCATCTATACTCCTGAACTGCTGCCTGCACCGAAGTATTCCCGGCCGGATTGCGATTCCCTGATCAGACCCGGGTCAGAGCAGCACGGCCCCGCTGATGCAGGTGGTGGAATCACCGCCCACCCAGATTTCCCCGTCTTCGGCACTGACGTGGATGCGCCCCGCACGGCCCAGAACGGTCCCCTGGGTGGCCAGGTATTGCTCCGGCGCCCTCCCGCTTCCCATCAGCCACCGTGCGGCACCGGCGTTGAAGCTGCCCGTGACGGGGTCCTCCGTCACGGCGTCACCCGGAAGGAACGTGCGGACCTCAAAGTCGCTGCCGGCGCCCGGGGCGTGCGGCCCGATTACACCGATCTTCAGGTCGCCCATACCCGCGAAGTCCGGTTTAAGGGCCAGCACCTGCTCGGCGGATCCCAGGAGGACACCGATCCATTCGGGGCCGTTCACCAGCCAGGCGGCGTCCAGAACATCGGTCGCGGGCACCCGCAGCGCCTCCGCCAAGTGCCGGCGCACCGGCGCTTCCACCGGGCCGAAGCGCGTCATGGGAGGTGCGGCGAAAGCCAGCCTCCCGCCGTCACGCTTCACCCGGACCAGCCCAGCGGCACACTCCTGCACTACGTAGCCTTCCGCCTTCGGCACTCCCCCGGCGTCCAGCCAGGCATGGGCAGAGCCGAGCGTGGGATGGCCTGCGAAGGGGAACTCCTCCGAGCCGGTGAAGATGCGGACTTTATAGTCAGCCCGGGAATCCTCGGGCGGCAGGAGGAAGGTGGTTTCCGAAAGGTTGGTCCAGTTGGCGAAGCGCTGCATCGCGGCAGCATCCAGGCCTTGGGCTTCAAGGACGACGGCGAGCGGGTTGCCGCGGTAGGGCTGGCTGGCGAATACATCCACCTGGTGGAAAGGACGGCTGCGGGGTGTCAGGTTCACCGGAGCAGGCTACCACCGCCAAAACGAAAGACCCCCGCCGCCGGAATCCGGCAGCGGGGGTCTTGACGCACTCGGGAAATTACTTCCCGGCAACCACGTCGAGTTCGATCACAGCGGCAACGTCAGCGTGGAGGCGGACGTTGGCCTGGTAGGAACCAACCGACTTGATGTGTGCGGGCAGTTCAACCTTGCGCTTGTCGATCTTGCCAAGGCCAGCGGCCTCAACAGCGTCAGCAACGTCGCCCTGCTTGACGGTGCCGAACAGGCGGCCGGACTCGCCGGCCTTGACAACCAGCTTGACCGGCTTGGCAGACAGTGCAGCGGCCTGCTTCTGAGCATCTTCCAGGGAAGCGTGCTCGCGGGCGGCGCGGGCAGCCTTGATGGACTCAACCTGCTTCTCGCCACCCTTGGACCAGGTCAGGGCAAAGTTGCGGGGCAGCAGGTAGTTACGTGCGTAACCGTCCTTGACCTCGACAACATCGCCAGCAGCACCGAGACCGGTGACTTCGTGGGTCAGAATGAGCTTTGCCATGTTAGTTAATCCCTTCCTTAGCCGCGGCCAGCGCCGGAGTAAGGCAGCAGAGCAACTTCGCGGGCGTTCTTGATTGCCTGGGCGATCTTGCGCTGTTCCTGCACCGTGACGCCAGTGACGCGACGGGCGCGGATCTTGCCGCGGTCGGAGATGAACTTGCGCAGCAATGCTACGTCCTTGTAGTCGATGACAGTGATGTCAGCGGCCTTCAAGGGGTTGGACTTTGGTTTGGGCTTACGGAGTTCAGCCTTAGCCATCGTGGAGCTCCTATTCTAGGGAGCCCGTGGATATTGATCCACGGGATGGTGGTGGTCCGACGGCGGCAGCTGCTTTGGGTGCATTGCGCACCCTGACAGTCCCGCGCCGGGCCGTTGTTTGGGTTTTAGAAGGGAGGTTCGGAATCGGGGCCGTTGCCCCAGCCGCCTGCATTGGACACACCGGGCGTGGCCCAGGGATCGTCCTGTGCAGCCTGCTGGTTGCCGCCGCCCCAGCCTCCACCGGAGTTGCCGCCCTGGTTTCCACCAGAGTTGCCGCCTCCGAAGCCACCGCCGCTGTTGCCGCCGCCGAAGCCGCCGCCACCCTGGCCGCCGGAGCGCTGGGTGCGGTTGACCTTGGCGTTGGCGTAGCGCAGGCTGGGGCCGATTTCGTCGACCTCAAGCTCGATAACGGTGCGCTTTTCGCCTTCTTTTGTTTCGTAGGAGCGGCTCTTCAGGCGGCCGGTCACGATGACGCGCATTCCCTTGGTCAGGGACTCGGCAACGTTTTCGGCTGCTTCACGCCACACAGCGGCGCGGAGGAACAGGGTCTCCCCGTCCTTCCACTCGTTGGACTGGCGATCAAAGGTACGGGGGGTGGAAGCGATGGTGAAGTTCGCTACTGCCGAACCTGACGGTGTGAACCGCAATTCCGGGTCATTGGTGAGGTTACCGATGACCGTAATGGTGGTCTCGCCTGCCATCTACTGCCTCCTTGTTCGATCCTGGGTGAAGAGTGCGTTTCCTGCGGGGTAAAGAATGAAGACGGCTGAATTACTCAGCAACAACCTTCTGCTCTTCGGGGCGGGTGATCTTGGTGCGCATGATGGTCTCGTTAAGAGACAGCTGGCGGTCAAGTTCCTTGGCGGTTTCCGGCTTGGCGGTGAAGTTCACCACGGCGTAGATACCTTCGGACTTCTTCTTGATTTCGTAAGCCAGGCGGCGACGGCCCCAGATGTCAACCTTCTCGATGGTTCCACCATCGTTGGTGATGACGTTCAGGAACTTCTGAAGCGACGGCTCAACGGTACGCTCTTCGACCTCGGGGTCGATGATTACCATCAATTCGTAAGGACGCATATGTGAACCCACCTCCTTTGGGCTAAGCGGTTACGGCATTTCCGTAACAGGAGGTTCATTTGCGATTCCATGCAGTGGCATGCCACCGGAACGGAGGCAGGACGCAGCACAGACTTCAATATCTTAGTGCATTTGGGCCCGATAGGCGATTCGCGCTTGACTCAAGGCTAGGCGGGTGATGCCCGGAGCGGACAGCGCCGGTGCTGCCATGTGGAAAACCCGGCCAGGGCAGGGACGCCATCAAGTCGAGGCATTCCCGCGGGCCTGCGGCGTGAGTCCCGTTACCTAATTGTGATTTTACGCCGGAGTTCGTGTACGGTCGTGCGGGGGCCGCCCCCAGCCGGCCCTAATCCCGGATGTCGCCCAACTCTGCCGCTTCCGGCGATCCATCAAGTTCCAGGCAGAGGCGGGGGACCCACGTGTCACGGGCTTGGCTTGCGCCTGCCCTGGGGGTGAAGCCGCACGCGCGGCCGGATGCCTCATTCGAACCCGACAGCTAACTCCGCAGGCGTTGAGAGGTCACTTCCCCATGCCTGCAGACCGCAGCCACACTGCAAACCCGGCACCCCGTTATCAAGACGAGACAACTTCCGGCGCTCCGCTCCCTCCTTCCTCAAAGGCGAAACAAAGCCACGTACGGCGGCCCTGGCCGCTCGCTGCCGGCGTTGCCGCAGCACTCCTCGGTGCGGCAACCCTGGGCCTCGGCCTGACCCACAGCACGCAGCCCACAGCTGTGGCCCGGGTGGCGAGCGCCTCCGATACTGGCAGCGATGTCCCTGTAAACGATGTCCGCACGCAGGAACCTTCAGTTGCTGCTGCCCCCGCCACGCCTGCTCCGGCACCTTCCCCGGCCGACGTTCCTGCCGCAAGCCTTCCTCTTCCCGAGGCACCTGCCCCCGCCGCAGTGCCGCCGGCGCCCGCCGCCCCGGCTCCCCCGCAGGCCCCCAGCGCCCATGCACCCGCCGCCGCGGCCCAGCTGGCCAGCAGCGGCACGCCGATGCCCGCGGGAGTGCCCGGCAACTGGTCACTTGCCTTCGCTGATGACTTCAACGGCGCCGGCCTGGATACCGCCAAGTGGTCGAACTGCTGGTTCTCCCCAGGCTGCGGAACCATGAACAAAGTCTCCACCAGCCCCGCCAACGTCTCGGTGGCGGATGGAAACCTTGCCCTGGGCCTCGCATCGTCCACGTCGGGTGCGTTGGTGTCGACCAACCCGAAGGGCGGAGCAGGCACCGGCTTCCAGTTCACCACCGGCTACGTCGAGGCCCGCATCAAGTTCGCGGGTAACGCGAACGGCCTCTACAACTGGCCCGCCTTCTGGACCACGGGCCAGTCCTGGCCGGCCACGGGCGAGAACGACATCGCCGAAGTGCTCCAGGCCAGGATGACCGTTAATTACCACTCAAGTTCAGGCTCACAGAACCAGGGTGGCGTCGGCGGGAACTGGGCCAACGAATACCACACGTTCGGCCTGCACCGGATGGCCAACTCCTCGGATGTGTACTTCGACGGCGTCAAGGTCAAGTCCTACCCCACGAGCGACGGAAACGCCCCGCAGTACATCGTCCTGAACGTGGGCGCGTCGTCCACGAACCCGGCATACGGCCCGCAGTCCCAGATGATGGTGGACTACGTGCGCGCCTGGCGGTAGCCAACCACGCCCCACGCCAAGAAAGGACGACGGCGGGACCTCCCGCCGTCGTTCTTTCATCTTTCCTCTGGTTTCGCTCAAGGTTGCCCAAAGCAACCCTGCCAGGCGTGGTGTGATCCATTACACTCTTGCAATGAAGCTCCTGTACGTGACCGAAAGCGTGCCCAACCGGGACCCCGAACTCGGGGATGGAAGCTCCATGATCCCGTACGAGGTGATCCTGCACCTTCCTGCTGACGTTGCCGTCACGCTGCTGACGTTCTCGGGCCCCGTTCCGGTCCCGGCAGAAATTCGGGAGCGTTGTGAGACCGTGTACGAGCTGGCCCCGAGGGAAGAACTTTCCGCTTTCGTGCGCTCCGTGGGCGGCCTCACCGGTCTCGGGAAACAGCGGCGTGCCACACCATCCGCCCGAGCCGCAGCCGCCCGGCTCTCCGCGGGCAAGGACGCGACCCTCATCCACGGACCGCACGCCCTCTTCCTGTCCCACCACGTAACCGGGCCCTTGGCGCTGCAGACCGTGGACCCCTGGTCCATCCGGGCCGGGATGGACACGGCCATCGCACGCACGTTCCGGCCCGCCTACCGGCTGCGTGAAGAAGTGGCGGCCCGGGCTGAACGGCAGCTGCCGTCCAGGGCCCGCCTGCTGACCGTCGGGGCGCAGGATGCTGCAGCATGGTCCGCCAGGCTTGGCAGGCCGGTCAGGAGCATCCCGAACGGAACGGAAGTGGCGTCAGGTCCCCGCAGGCAGCGGGATGTACCGGTGGTGTGCTTCGCGGGCAGCCTCAACTATGCCCCGAATGTGGACAGCGCCACCGTTTTGGTTGAAAGGGTGGCACCGCAGGTGTGGCGGAAGGTGCCGGACGCCCGCTTCGTCATCGCGGGGCGCCGGCCAACGCCGGCGGTGCAGGCACTGGCCGGCCCCCGGGTGGATATCCTGGCCAACGTCCCCTCCATCCTGGACGTTTTCCATGGGGCTGATGTGGCAGTTTTCCCTGACGAACACGGCGTTGGCATCCGTAACTCCGTGCTGGAAGCCCTCGCGGCCGGGCTGCCCGTGGTGGCAACGCCGGTGGCTGCCAGGGAACTGCCCGCACACCCGCTGTTGACCGTTGAAGGCAACATGGACGAACTTGTGCGAAAAGTGGTGGAGCAGCTCACCCTCCCAAGGCCACCGGAAGGACCACCGGAAACCCGAACCACAGGAGGGCCCTCTGCCGCCGTCCGGTCCTGGGAAACGGTGGCAGCGGAATACCTGGAAGAAATCCGTGCGGCAGCGGCTGCGTCTCCCCAGGCATGGGAGCTCCCCCAACCGAACAGGCAACCGTGACGTACGCGCCGGGGGAATTGGAACGCAAGGGGGTCCGGGGCGCCCTGTGGCAGGGCCTGGCTTTCGCGTCCGGCAGGGTGATCGTGCTGGTCACCACAGTGGTGCTGGCGCGGCTGCTGTCCCCCGGGGAATACGGTCTCGTTGCCCTGGCACTGGTGCTTATGGCGTATGCAGAAACCATCGCCGATGCCGGCGTGGGCCAGGCATTGGTCTACCTCCCAAAGACACCGGTCATAGCGCGCTCGGCGCTGCTGCTTTCGGTTGCCCTGGGCGCGGCGCTTGCCGTGGCGGCGGTGCTTGGCGCCGACGCGGTCGAGGACCTTGTGGGGCTCGACGGCGTGGCCCCCCTGGTGCAGGTCCTTGGGGTTTCGGTGCTGGCCACCGCGTGCGGCGCCGTCCCGGAGGCCATCATGCGCCGGGACCTGAAGTTCAGGCAGCTGACCGCGGCGCCCGTGCTGCGAGCCGCAACCATGGGCACGGTAACGCTGTACCTGGCCTTCACCGGCCACGGCGCCTGGTCGCTCGCCGTCGGAACAGCTGCCGGATCCGTGGCCTACGCCGCCACCTGTTGGTTCCTGATCCGCCATGAAGCACCCTGGCAGCTTTGGCGGGTCAGCCGCAGCGCCATCGGCGAGAACGTCCGCTTCGGTGCCCCCGTTGCCGGCAGCACCCTGCTCGCCAGGGCGGTTTTCGATGTCGACTACCTGGTCATCGGCGTGGTGCTGGGCGCCCAGGCACTGGGCCTCTACACCCTGGCCTTCCGGCTGCCCGAGGCCTTGATCCTGAATGTCTTCTTCGTGCTTTCCACCGTCCTGTTCCCGCTGTACACGCAGGTCCGCGGCGACCGGCAGCGGCTGCGGGACGGGTACCTGAAGAGCGTCACGGTGCAGGCGCTGTATGGCATTACGGCCGGTGTGGGACTGGCAGTAGTGGCCCCCGTCCTGGTGCCGGTCCTTTTCGGGCCGCAGTGGGAGGGGTCAGTCACGCCGCTGGTATTCCTTGCCCTGTACGCGGCCGCCCGGTCCCTTGGTGCCGGGGCGAACGACGTTTACAAGGCCCTGGGCAGGCCCGGGCTCTCCATCTGGATCTCCGTGGTCCGCCTGGTGGTCCTCATCCCCGCCCTGATCTTCGCCACCCGTTGGGGCATTGTGGGCGTCGCGTGCGCCCAGATGGTGGTGGCCGTGGTCTTCGCGTTCGGCATGCAGGTGGTGGCCGTTAAGGTGATGGGCACCAGGATGCGCCGGATGATCCGCGCCGCGGCGCCTGGCCTGGTGTGCGGTGCCGCAGTGGGCCTGGTGGGCCTGCTGAACCTCGCCCGGCCTGCGCTGGGACCCGTCCCCACACTGGCAATCATGGTGCTTGCCGGTGTGGGCCTGGTGTACACAGTGCTGCGGTTCGGCTACCGGGACCTGCACGACGAGATCCTGCGGCTTTTCAAGCGCAATCATGAAGACTCAGGGGCGACTGAGAGCCGGACCTCCTAGCTCCGGACCTCCTGGCGGCTGGTCCGTCCTACGCCGCTTCCACGACGTGCCGCCACAGCCAGAAGTCCCTGTCGGCCTGGAGTGCGGCGCGGACTTTCCCGCGGCCCTGTGACGGGTCCGCTTCGGCTTCCTGCGCCAGTCGGTCGGCGAGCGTGGCGGTGGACCGTGCCCAGGTTGCGATGACAAGCAGGGGTAGGAGCGCCTGGTCCACTCCCCTCATGCCAAGGTGGCGGGACAGGGGGTCCAATGCCCAGCCGCCCTGGCCGAAGGCCTTATCAAAGGCAGCCAACTGGGCCTCCCTGTCGAACGCCTGTTCGCTGGACTCGCTCAGGTACTGGAGGTAGAAGACCAGGTCGTGCCCGGGCACGCCGTCGGTGAGCGACCGTTCCCAATCCATGACCTGCAGGGCGCCGCCGGGCTTGACGAGCAAATTCGGGTGGCTGAGGTCGCCGTGTTCGATCACAGCCGGGAGTTGCGCCTGGCTCAGGGGTCCCAGGAGTTGGTGCGTCCGCTCAACCAGTTCGCAGGTTTGGGCGTCCGGTCCCGCCAGGCCCTCGAGCGCCGCCAGCGGCGCGGCGACGGCGCGCCGGTACCAGTCCGCGTTATCGGCTGCTGCCCGGGTGCAGGGAAGGGCAGCGACGAATTCGGTCCCGGTGGCGACGGCGGAGGGCAGGTCTGCTGCCACCGTCCGGGGGTCGAGGGGCGTGCCGGTCAATGCGGTTTCGACGAGGACCGTGAAGGGCCCCGCATCCTTGATGCCCACCAGGCGCGGAACCCCGCCACCGGTGCTGTCGACGGCGGCCGACAGTTGGTCCAGCATGGCAGCTTCCCGGCGGACGCCGCTGTTGTCGCCGGGTTGGCGGGGCACCTTCACTACCAGGGCGGGTTCGCTCCCCCTGGAAGGAAACACCAGGGCCACCACATGCCGGGAGGTGGCGAAGCGCGGGGTCAGCAGGAGCGTCTCCCAGTTTTTCCCGAGGCCATACCGGTCAAGGGTGAACTCTTCAAAGTGGTCCTGCAGGAACTGGTCCACGAAGTTCATGGCTGCTCATTCCTTTCCGGCCGCCGGCCTGTGACCGTGCCCTCGGGGACCAGGAGGTCGAAGACCCGCAACGCCAGTGCCATGCGCACCGCAGCCGCTTTCAGTGCCCCGAACCGCACGTCCTTCCGCAGGGCCAGGGTGTCCCGGATGGACGCGCCGGACTCCATCGGAACCAGCCTGGCGGTCCGTTCCCGGTTGGGCGCATTCCAGTACAAGGCAACGTCCTGGTATCCCCGGCGCTCCAAGGTCCGTTTCCAGCCTCTCAGGGTGCGGGGGCCGGAGCGCCGAAGCAGGGACCGGTCGGCTTCCACGCAGATCCAGCCGCCCGGTTCCAGCGCCAGTCCGGCGCTTTCCAGCTGGCCGCCGTCGGGTGAGGCCAGCAGCACCACGTCACAGGTCCCGCCGGCCCCGGTTCCCGGTTCAGGCAGCCGCGCAGCTGCCGGGTCCAGCAGCCGCAGTGCTGACTCTGCCTCCGGGCTCACCTGTCCTGCGAAGCCGAGAGTGCGTGGCTGCAGGACGGGAAGAAGGAACCGCCAGTCCAGGAGCCGCCAGAGATGCAGGGACAAAGCCTCTCCCGCACCGGCTTCAGCGGCAGTGCCACCCTGGGATGGGGGCTCGACGGCGGAATCCGGGTGGGGAGGGCGATGGCCGGTTCCCGCACTGGCAGGAGGCGAGAACGAGTCCCAGATGATGCCGGTGGCCAGGCGCTGCACAGCCTCTGCCGGTTGCGCGGCATCCACCACCCTGCTGCCATGGAGCCGGGCGGCAAGCTTCAGGTAGTCGTTCCGCCACGATTCCAGGAGCTCGGGGCTGTGTTCCCCCTTCCGCGCAAACATGACTGCGCCGGGAACATCCAGCACAAGGAGCACATCCGGGGCAGGAATCACTGCCAGGGCCAGCGCATTGCTCACCCGGGCCAGCACACCGTCCCCTGGGCCTCCAAGCAAAGCGTCATACGCCACCCGGTCCATCAGCACCACCTTGCCGATGCGCCGGTAGAACCTGGCCAGGATGCCACCGCGCACCAGGCGGTATACCTTCTTGGCCGTCCGGCCTCCTGGAATCCGGTTGAGCGCCTTGTCCCAGGGCCCGGCCCCCCACAGGCCCATGTAGACGTATTTGGTGGGCAACGGCACGTCGGCGTGCAGCCCGTTTAGAAGAGTCGTCTTGCCGGCCCCATCCGGAGCCATGACGCCCAGCAAAGGGGTATGCCCCTGCAGCCGGGCACCCGATCGCCTCAGCGACCGGTTGGCTGCGGCAATGAGCCGGGCGTTTGCGCCGCCGCTCCAGGACCCCCGCATCCGGGCAGCGATGGCGGGCGCGTCGCTGAACCGTTCGGCCAGGACCAGGTTCAGCATGTCCGTTGCCAGCCCGGCACCCACCCGCCGCCGGACCGATTCCGCGATCCTGCCGCCGTCGGCCGCCACCCTGGCAGCCGCCCGGGCCAGTGCCTGCCGTTCCTGCGCCACGTCACCCTTGTCCATGAAAAGGTGCAGCAGCAGGAGCCAGGCCTGGTCCGTCGCATCCGGAAGCCAGTAGGAGCTGTTGCGGATCCGGCGCCGCAGGCACCGCGCCGCCCACGAGGTCCGCCACTGCTGGTAAGGCCCGAAAGCCAGTTCCGACACAACGTCAAGCTTGATCCAGGCGCCTTCATCCACGGAATAGCAGAAGTAGAACCGGTGGCTGCCGTGGCCCCATGCCAGGACCCGGCAGAACCCTGCATCCGCCATCAATCCGTCCAGGCTGGGCAGGAGCTGCCTGTCCACCAAAATGTCCACGTCCCCTGACGGCAGGGCCAAATCGTCCTCCCCGCGAAGCAGGAGCCAGGGCAGTCCCGCCCCGTCAAGGTCGTGGAATACTGCGGCCACCCGGGGGTGGATTTGTTGGCTTCCGGGGATGGGTTGCCCTACTGGGCGGCCGATGGCCCCCAGCTCTTCCGGAACGGGAAGGTCACTGGCGATATCCATGGTCGAATCCCCCAAGTTGTTCTGGGCCGCGGTCACGGCCATTGCTTCGTTTACGGCGTGTAGGCATACTGCGCCACCCAGTCGACCTGCAGGTGCCCGGAGACATCGGTGGCGGGAAAAGTGTCTGTGGCGTCGTCGGCCGTCTCTGCCTGGAGTGTCCAGCGCATCGGCGTGTTCGGCACACCCTTGGGTTTGGTTGTCTGGTCCACCAACTCGTCGTCCAGGAACCACCGGACCAGACCGGGCCTCCATTCGATGGTGGCAACGTGCCACTGGCCGGGGCGGGCCTCCGAGTATTTCTTATCGGCGGGATCAAACTGCATGCCGTTGGAGGTGCGGGTCCCCTTAATGGCGGAGTTGCCGTAGAGGGAGCCGTCCAGGGCCCCTTCCGGCCAGTCGATTTCCCCTTCATTCCAGTCATCGCTTGCCGGCCACAGGAGGAAGGCGATTTTGTAACCCGGGATGGAGTCATACCGGAACCGCACCGAGTACCTTCCGTACGTCTGGCCCGTGTAGCCGAAGGGAATAACGCTCGCCACCCGGGGCTTGCTGTTTGAGTGATGGAGGTAGAAATCGAGGTAGCCATCGTGGACCGAAAGGACATCGTCCGGCGTGTACGTCCCGTAGCCCGAGGAATCGGTGAACCCGGAATAACCCCTCATGTCCGGCCCGTACACCTGGCCCACGGCCCCCAGCGCTGCCGGGACGTCGAAGTCCTTGACCATGGTTTGCCGCCAGGAAGGCAGATCCCCCCGGGGCGCTCCGGTGACCCTTGAGGAGTCGCCATGAAGGACCAGCAACGCGGCCCCGACAATGGACAACGACGTTACGGTGATGAGCGACACCTGGCACACCCGCCCGCTATTTTCCCCAGTCAGCACGGGTGACCTCGTAGATCCTCACCGACTTGTTTTCAAACACCAACTCGGTGCCCCGTGCCACGTTCAAGTCGTGCTCAAGCGGCACCAGGACATCCTTGGGGAATTCGCGGGGAACGCCCGTGGAGCTCCGCTGCTGCAGGTCCGATACCACCACGAAGACCCGGTCGGAGGGCCGCATCTTCGCCGCTGCCCTGGTCTTGTCGACGTAGGCGAGCATGTCGTCACCCGTGAATGGCTGGCCACTGTTGTGCAACTTTGATGCGACCGAAACAAGTTGGCCGCTGCGCAGGTAGAAGGAATAGTGCGAGCCGACCAGCAGCGGAAGGTGGTAGTTCGTCTCCACCACCGCGTCGCCCTTCCGGACGTTCGAGTCAAGCCAGCGGCTGGCCGATACGTCCGACGCCGGCACCCGGACGTTGGCTTCGTTTTGGAAGTACACGGTGGTGAACATGACGGCCATGACCGAGATCGCGGACGCGGCCCCCACCACGGCCTTCCTGCCCGGGAGCTTCCCCGACCAGAACAGCCAGGCTGCGCCGATGGCAAGCCACGGAAGGGCAAACATAAAGACGCGGAGCCGGCCCTCGCCACCGTAGGACGTTCCAAACAGTCCGACGATGGGGCTTGCCGCCAGCGTGCCCACGATCAGGGTGGTGCGGACGTTGCCGCGGAGGAAGTTGCGGAGGAACCCCAACCCCGCAAGCAAGGCGGTGAACAGGGACAATGCCAGGGCCTCCCGTGCCAGCCACCGGCCGGCGAGCAGGGATGGACCCGCCGCTCCGTCCGCGGGTTTGTAACCGGCATTGGCAAAGATATCGAAGCTGTTGAGCAGGCCGTACTTGTCATCCACGAACTGGGCGTTGGGGAGGAGATAGAGCAAGGCCATCATGAGCAGTGCCGGCGCCAGCCACGCGGGCTTGAAGTAGCGCGCCAGGAAAAGGGGGAAAAGTCCCAGGATGGCCAGGTAGGGGGTCAGCTGGTGGCTCATGACGATCATGGCCTGGAGGACCAGCACGGCGGCAATTGCCAGTCCCTGCTGGCGCCCGCTGTAGGTCCTGACCTCTTCGGGCTCCGGCGCGGACCTGGAAAACCGGTTGGCGAGCTTGTCCTCGAGCCTTAGCATCCAGCCGGCCGGGGTGCCGCGAAGGAACGTGAGGATTACCAGGCACATGGTCAGGTGCAGCGTGTAGGCAAATGCCTGCGGTGAGTAGTAGTTCTGGTTAAGCCAGTTGGAGAGTGCGAAAATAACGGCACTTGTCCAGTAAATCCGGGGATTCTTCGTCAGGGTCTTGGCAATCGCAAGCACCAGGGCCACGTTCATGAGGGCAAACACAGGCTCTGCCCAGCCGGCGTAGGACAGGGCGTCGTTGTAGCCGCTGGACTCGCCGAGGAACGCGCTGAACAGAAAGAACCCGGGCCAGCGGTTGTAGATGTCAATGTTGGGATCGAACTGGCCGGTGGTCTGGATCAGGTCCGTTACTGCAATGTGCTTGTACGTCCAGGGCAGCCGGGGAACGTCGGTCAAGAGGCCGGCGGAAGAGTAGAGGATGACCACCAGCCCGGTAATCGAAGCTCCGGCGAGCCACCCCGAGTGCACGCCCTGCCGGATAACGCTCCAGATGCACAGTGCAACAACCAGGGCCAGCGAAATGTACCAGGTGGCCGGGAAGGCAGTCAGGAGGCCAAAGTCCCCCAGACGCGGGTTTGTGGACTCGAGTGTGGCTGCCCACATGACCATGGCTGCCAGGAGAACCAGCCAGGGCACAAGGGTGATGAGCTGCGGACGCGGCAGCCGGACAGGGGCCTGCCGGGTATTGCCTTGGCCTCCGTCCTGCGGCCCGGGAACCAGCAGGGCGGCCACGGACACCAGCAGGATGCCGACGGCGGCGGGGCGGGGATTCCAAAGCTGGAACCACCCCATGACCGAGGCAGTGAGGGCGAAGGCGGTTGCGCCGGCGACGATAGTGAAGACGAAGCGGGCGACCGGATCCACATGGCGCAGCCACCGCACCAGTGCCCATCCAGGGATGGCCAGGCACGCCAGGAGTTTGGCTCCGGCCAGGGCCTCGCCGCCGGCGTCGAACAGGATCAGGACCGCCGTCACGGCACCGAGCAGGGCCGGGACGTAATCCGGATAGCCTGGCCTGCGCCGGCGTGAAGTGCGTGAGTTCATCGGGCCGGACACGTCACCCCTGATGAGAAGCGCCATATTGTTTCAACTCCTGGATATTGCTTGCCGCTGGCGGAGCAAGCCTCCGCGATCAGCACCTGTGGACTGTTGTCTTGGCTGCTTGCCTTAGCCGCCTGCAGCCCTGCGCGACTGCAGATATTTGTAGGGTCCGAAGGCCACAGCCAGCAGCTGCAGCCAGACCAGCCTGGAGACCTGGGCCTCGAGGGAACTGTGCACCGGGGACACCTGGACCGCGGGCTGGGCGGCCTGCGGGCGGCGGTTCAGGAACTCAAGTCCTACCCCCCAGCTCCTGGCCAGTGCCAGCCGTGCCGTGCGCGGGTCCATCATCACCTTGGTCATCCACGCACCAAGCCCGTTGCCGTAGCCCCGCGCTTGTACCCGCAGGTCTTCCAGCCCATCCCTGTGGCGGTGCCACACAATGGCGGCCGGCTGGACCACCAACGCGTGCCCCTCGAGGATTACGCGGGTGAACATATCGATGTCCTCACCGCCGCCCGTGGGCGTGCCAACACCCAGCGCGGGATCGAAGCCCCCGAGACGGAGTGCAGCCTGGCGCCTGAGGGCAAAGTTGGCGCCTGTTCCGAAAGCACCGGGGCTGAAAGGGAATTTGGGCAGTGCAGCCGGCGGGTCCGCCAGCGAGTAGACCTGCGGGACCAGGCTCCTGGACCAGCTGACCTTCGAATCAAAGTAGCCCTGGGCCGGGGTACGGAGCTCCCCGGCCGGCACCAGCCCCGTCACGCAGGCCGCGCCCGGAACGGCCTCGAACGCGGATGCGATCTCCCGGAGCCAGGACCTGTCCACCACCACGTCGTCATCGGTGAAGGCCACCAGGTCCCCCTTGGCATGCCGGAGGCCGGTATTCCTTGCATGGGAGAGGCCCGGAACGGGTTCCGTCACCAGCCGAACGCGCTGGTCCCGGAACTCCTGGCGCACCAGTTCCTCGGTGGCGCGCGTTGCCGGGGCATTGTCCACCACCACCACGTCGAAGCGCGGGTAATCCAGGGCCAATATCGTCATCAAGGCGCTGCGCAACTGCTGTGTGCGGTCCCTGGTGCACACCACCACGGTGATGTGCGGCGCTGTCACAGCCGGCGGGAACGATGGGACTGGCGGCAGGGCCGCCAGGGCGTCCTCGAAGACAGCCCGATCCACGATTCCCGCCGGCGATGGCACATCGACAAATCCCCGCACAGCCCCCGACGCGCGCACCAGCAGCCGTGCCCGTTCGTATCCAGCATGGTTCTCCAGTTCAAAGCGCGAACAGTCCGCGAGGTCTTCCAAGTCCACGGACCCGATCCACCTCGCCCCCGGCCAGGCCGGCGGCAACCGGGACTCCATGGCGGGCACAAGGATCAGTGCCTCGCCCCGGAGTTCCTCAAGCACTTGGCTGGCGCCCTCGCTCATTGCACTTCCCTCCACTGCCCGCCGGCCACCACCAGCACCTGGTCCTGGTTCTCTTCCTCCGGTCCGGTCCAATGCTGGAGCCGGCGCCCCCGGAAGTACCCGGCGGCGGTGCAGGCCAGGACCGCGATGACGGCCCCGGCGCGGCCCAACCCGTCGGCGCTGCCCTCCCGCCCCCACGACTTGAGGCCCGTGAATACTGCGCGCGGGAGCACGCTGCGTACATAGCGGCGCTCAGGTCCGAGTGCCCGTTTGTGGCCCACCAGCTGGCTGACCTGGGCTTTGGACAATCCCTCGGACCAGGACCTGGACATCATGTAGCGCCAGGTTCCCCTGGATGCGGGAACGTGGTGGCGGACCAGTGCCGCCGGCTCGTAAACAATGCGCGACCCGGGTGAGCCCATCCTGGAGCGGATGCAGATCTCGGTCTCCTCGCATCCCAGCGGCAAAGTGCCCTTGCGGCCAAGCGACTGGTTGAAGCCGCCCACTTGCAGCAGCACTTCCAGCCGGAACGACATGTTGGCACCGATGACGTTGCGGACTTCCGACGCCACGCGGGGCAAGCCGCGGTGGCTGCATCCAACAATCCAGTCAAGCTCCTCGGCGAAGTACCCCGGCCGGCCGGATTCCCAGAGTGGGACCACCTTCCCGCCTACGGCCAGGACGTCTGGATCGTCATAGAGCGCAACCAGGCGTTCGAGCCAATCCGGCGCCGCCTCGGCGTCGTCGTCAAGGAAGGCGACGATGTCCGATTCGGCGAGCCCCACCCCCGTATTGCGGGCCCCGGACAACCCGGGGAGGCCTGTGCTCTCGACTACCGTGACGTCGTCGACGATCTCGATAAGCCGCTCGTACAGGTCTTCGTTGTGGTCGATGACCACCAGGATTTGGTCGGGAACAAGTGTCTGGTTGCGGACCGATTCGATGACGTCCAGCAGCATTCCCCACCGCTCGGACGTGTAGGCGCAGATCACCACTGTCACGGACAGCGGTTTGATGCGGTCAAGCATGCTGACCCACCGCCGCTGCGACAAGGGATTCCTGCGGTTTCACGGCCGGGGTCAGGACGCTGTGCGGATCCACGGGGAGCCTGGGGAAGCGGACGTTGGAGTAGGTGTACTTCACGCGGCGGAGGGCCTCGGGACGGGCACCTGCAGTGGGCGCCTCCCAAAGTGCGCATTCCCGGGCCAGCGTGTGCAGGACCCGCCAGCCGTCGCGGAACGTCTGGAGGTTGGAGGCCCCCGAGATCCGGTCCAGCTCAAGGCTGGGAACCTCGGCGATCCGCAGGCCTGCCTTGGCCGCCCTCACAATGAGCTCGGTTTCGATCTCGAAACCGTCGGACTCCAGCTCCAGCACCTCCAGGCATTCCCGCCGGAAGGCGATGTACCCGTAGCAAAGATCGGAGTAGTTGCTGTGAAGCACAGCGTTCGCGAGTCCGGTCAGCGCCCTGTTGCCGGCCTTCCGCAGCCGGGTCAGGTCTTCCGACCCGCCACCGGTCACGTGGCGGGAGCCTTTCACGAAATCGAAATCATGCTGCAGTGGCGCAACGAACCACCCGATCTCCTGGGGGTCCATGCTCCCGTCCGCGTCCAGCATCACGATGATGTCCCCGGTTGCGGCGGCAAAGCCCGCCCGAAGGGCCACACCCTTGCCTTTACGGGCTTCGTTAACTATCACCACGTCAGCCCGCAGTGCCTTGGCCACTTCAACAGTTTTGTCCTGCGAGCGCCCGTCAACGATGATCACCTCATCGACGTAGGAGGGCATCCGGCGCAGAACCCAGGGGATGTTCTTTTCCTCGTTCAGCGTCGGGATGACAACGCTGATTGAGGCTTGTGAAGATAAAAGTCCAGGCTCGGAAAAAAGAGCTGGAAGTTGGGGCGAAATCGACAATTGCCTCACCACTTCATGACAGTTCGGATTTTCTTGACAATGCCGCCGGCCGTAATGGCAGCGGCATCAACGCTTTAATCCGGTCATGGTCTGGTCGCTGTCCCCCAGCAAACCATCGCCAATCCTCTGGCCGTTCCGAAACAGTACCCCCTACCTAATGCGGGTATCACGAGTAGTAGGTACTCGCTTTTCACCTAGGGTTTACCCCCTGTTAGGCAAGTAAAGGGGTCCGTTGCGGCGCATTTGGTTAGGTATAGGGGATTTGATGCGGCCGAAAAAGATTAGGTAGGGGGCGATGGAATACCCCTAATTAGGTACGGCAACTGCATTGCCCTGGTAGGAGTCCGGGCATACGCTTCTCGGTACTTGGGGGCTGAGAGCTCATTGTGACTGGACCAACGGGCGGACGTTCCCCGATTCTTACCTATGCCCCAGGAGTTCCCTTATGAAGCTCAGACGCAGACAAATTATCGGCCGGACGGGACAGGCCCTGGCCGTCGCACTGGTTCTTGCAGGCACCATCCTCGGCGTACCCGGTACCGCCGTGGCCGACCCGGTTTACGGCACGCAAAGCATCGCCTACTCGGGGGTTTCCAATCCGCCAACATCCGACAAGCCGCAAAGCAAGCTGTGGTGGAACGATGGCTCCTGGTGGGCGGACATGTGGAAGTCCGGCTCCGGGTGGAGCATTTACCGGCTGGACCGGGCCTCCAGCACGTGGGTGGACACCGGGGTGGTCAACGACACCAGGGCCAGCACCCTGGCGGATACGTTGTGGGACGGATCCCACCTCTACATCGCTTCCCATGTTGTGACCATCACCGGCGATGGCACCCCCAAGCCGTCACTTTCGAACTCGCCGGCCAAGCTCTACCGGTACAGCTACGCCGGCGGCAAGTACACGCTGGACAGCGGCTTCCCCACCACCATCACCAACAATTCCAGTGAATCCATGACAATCGACAAGGACACCACCGGCCGGGTCTGGGCGACCTGGACGCAGGTGGGCGGCAACTCGACGTCGGGATACACCAACACCGTGTACATGAACGCTGCCACCAACAGCGGCGCGTCCTGGGGAACACCCTTCGTCCTTCCCGTCAGCAACCCAAACCCCGCACCGGACGACATCTCGGCAATAGTCGCCTTCGGCAACGGGCAGATCGGGGTGATGTGGAGCGACCACAAGGCAAACACCGTCTGGTGGGCTACCCATAAAGACTCGGACGCTGCCAACGCATCCTGGAAGCTTCAGCCGGCACTGCGCGGCAACGGCCAGTCTGACGACCACCTGAACCTCAAGACCCTGCAGGCCGATACCACCGGCCGGGTGTTCGCCGCCGTCAAGACGAGCCTCAACGACATCTCGAGCGACAAGACCCTGCCGCAGGAGATCCTCCTGGTCTTCAAGCCGGGCACGGGAGCCTTCACACAGTCCACGATCGCCAAGACCGGCGACTGTGTGTCCCGCCCCCAGATCATCCTGGACACGCAGAACAACCTGGTGCGGGCGTTCCACACGGCTCCGCCCACCTCAGTTTCGGGCTGTGCCTACTCCGGCGTCGCGGGCAGCATCTATGAGAAGACCGCGTCCATGGACAATCCTGTTTTCGGCTCAGGCCGCGGGACGCCCATCATGCAGGCGGCGTCGTCGTCGAACATCAACGACGTGACCACCAGCAAGCAGAGCGTGAACAACACCACCGGCCTGGTGGTCATGGCCAGCGACAACGTGGCCAAGCGCTACTGGTTCTCGGACCGCTCCCTGGGCAGCACGCCGCCGCCCGCGGGCCAGGCACCGGTTGCCTCATTTACCGCCAACCCGACCTCCGGTGCGGCGCCACTGAACGTCACCTTCACGGATACGTCCACCAACACACCAACCTCCTGGGCGTGGAACTTCGGCGACGGCGGCACGTCCACCGCGCAGAATCCAACCCATTCGTATGCGGCGGCCGGGACGTACACGGCTAAGTTGACGGCCAGCAACAGCAGTGGATCGTCGTCTGCAAGCACCACCATCACGGTCGGCTCTGCACCGCCGCCCGCCTCCGGTGGCATCACCGTGGTGAATTCCAGCACCGCAAACTCCGGGACGGCCGTTACCACGGCGTCGCTGCCGGTTCCCGCAGGCACCGCGGCAGGTGATGTCCTGGTTGCCTCCATCACCACGGACCTCAACCCCAACCTGACGGCGCCGGCGGGCTGGACGGCCATGGTGAATGCGAAGTCAATCAACAGCACGTCAACGTCCGGGGCGCGGGCGTTCGCCTACTACAAGGTGGTGGGTGCTTCGGATCCGGCAACCTACAGCTGGACCCTCAGCTCCGCCGCCAAGTGGGGCGGCGGCATCACGGCCTACCGCGGCGTAAACAACACCACGCCGCTGGACAGCTCCGTTGTCACCGCGGCTGACACCAGTTACTCGGCCACCAGCATCACGGTTGGCAGCATCACCACTGCGACGAACGGTGCGATGCTGATCGGCGGAGTGGCGTGCGATTGCAGCAGCCCAGTTGTCACTGCCCCCTCAGGGTGGACAGAACGCTGGGAGGCTGCTGCCGGGCAGATCGCCGAGCAGGCGGACAAGCCGCAGGCGACGGCGGGAGCCAGCGGAACTGCCACCTGGACCCTGAGTGCCTCACGGGCCGTGGCCGCCTGGCGGGCCGCCCTCAAGCCTGCCGGCTAATAACTCATAACTGAATACACAACTGAACAGATAACTGAATAGGGAGGGGCTCCTGTCCGCCATCCACGGCGGACCGGAGCCCCTCCCACTTAACGCAGCCGGTTCCTCATCGAACGATGGAAAACTGGTCTGTGAACGAATACCCGGCCGCGGGTACGAAACGGGCATCCAGCCGGGCGTCGGTAATCGTCACGTCCAGCGTCCCCAGCGCCGGGTCCGTGTTGGCCCCGGACCATGCAGCAAAATAGCCCGCCTCCGGGTCGTCGGCCCGGACTTTATGCCCTCCCAGCCCGCCGGTGCCGACCCCCGCAAAGACTGTTCCCTTTCCCTGCGTTGCCGGGCTGCCGTCGTCGGAAATGCAGGCCTCCTCCACGCGGCCGGGAGTGATCCAGCCGCAGTCGCCGCCCACCGCCAGCTGGTGGCTGCGCTGGTACACGTGCTCATGCGCGGTCAGGACGAGGTCAACCTTCTTACTGAGCAGGAGGTTGGTGATGTCCTGCCCCGCAACGCAGCCGTACTTGCCCAGGCTGAAACAGGGCGCGTGCATGGCCACCAGCGTCCAGCGGATGCCCGCGCCCCGGGCGCCGTCGATTGCGTCTTCGGTCCAGGTCCAGCGATCGCTGCCGCGCGAATAGTCCAGCTCCTTGCCGTCCTGGAACTCCAGCCCGGGTGAAATCAGGATGATCCGGGCCAGCGGCCGGTCCTGCGGCACGTCCACGTACCACTGGACGCCGTACTCGCCCTGGAGGCCGGGCAGCCGGCTGGGGAGGCACTGGGCAAAGTTGCCGATCAGGCCATCATGGCCGTCACTTTCGTGGTTGCCTGTAATCAGCTGGAAGGGAAAGTCCGAGCCGAGCTTGCTGGTCACCATCCGGCAGAATTCCTTCTCAGCACCTGCCTTGTAGGAGAAGTCGCCCAAGGCCACGTTGAAGTCCGGTTTGAGGCGGGCCACAACGTCCAGGACCTGCCGCGCCCCCGACCCCATGCCCAGGTCCCCCGCCGCTGTGAAGTGCACAGACCCGGCGTCAGGAACCGGCCGCTCCTGGCAGGCCGAAAGGCTCATCCCAAGTGCACCCAAAAGGACGGCGGTGCCGATGCGCCAGCCACCAGTACTCATGACAATTCCGTCGGTAGAACCATTCCCAAACCCGGGATTTCTAGAGCATAACGGCCACATAGGCCCGATGACGAGCGGTCTCCCGCACCTGCCACAAACCCGGGTCTTGATCAAGGACAGGATCCAATCTTGATGGAATCCAGCGGTTACATTGTGGTGTCGCTGCCGGTTACGGCGTTATATTCGCATGTACCGGCTGAATCCGCACTGGGGAGCGGATGCCGCAACGTGAACTGGTAGTGCAAGAATGCGGTCTCTTTCTTCGACGAATTGGGGACCCGATGGCACTGATCGGCAGAAACAAAGAACTGGACCGCATACTGTCTGTCATCCGCGGACCCAAAGATACCGCGCTTGCAGTGATTGGTTGCAGGGGCATCGGTAAATCGGCGCTGTTGTCGGAAATACCCACGCTCTCCGATTACCGGACAGTGTTGCTGGCCGCCACTGCTGCCGAGTCGGAATGGCCGTTGTCCGGGCTCACCGCGCTCCTGAATGACATGGACGATCCTGTCCTGAACCGCATCGTGGATGAACTCCTGCGGGACACGGCCGGGGCAATGAGCGTGCCGGCTGTTTCCAGCATGCTGTTGAACGGTCTTCACCGGCGGTCGTCTTCCCGCACCGTGATCGTGATTGACGACGTGGACCAAATGGATCCCAGCAGCCAGGCGGTGATCGGCTTCATAGCCAGGCGATTAACAGGAACGGACATCGTCCTGATTGTAGGGGTACGGGAGGACTTTCCCGAGAGCCCCTTCAGCGGCCTGTCGGCCCTGCGGCTTGGCCCGCTCAGCTACAGCGACACTGTGCGGATGCTGGAGAGCCTCCCCGCCAAAAGGACTACGACGGCGGCGGCCCACGCGGTTGCCGCAGCGACCGGCGGCAAGCCGCTTGCCGCCGTCAACCTTTACGAACGGCTGATGGAGCGGCACGCCGAAGGCAAGTACGCGCTGCCCGTCCCGCTGCCCTCCAAGGGCAGCTTTGACGCAGACTACGCCTCTTCCGTTGCGGCACTGACTCCCGGCGCACAGACCGTCCTGAACCAGCTGGCCCTTTCGTTTCGCAGCGACATTTCCACCATCGAGAAAATCGACCGTGACGTGTGGACCAGCGTGGATGAGTTGTTGGCCGCAGGCTTGGTGAAGCGTTCCGGACCCCATCTGGGGATCGGCGACCAACTGCTTCGGGGATATGTGTTCACCGCCATGACACCAGCGGTCCGAACCGCAAACCACCGGTCCCTCGCAGAAGCGGCGACGGACACAGATCCCTACGCCCGCAGGTGGCACCTGAGCTTTACGGCTCTTGAACGGCAAACCCCTTTCCAGCTGCTCCGGCACGCCGTGGACCTGATCCGGGGCGGTGAAGTGCCTTTCGCCGTGGAGTACATCGAGCGGGCGCTCACCATCAACCCTTGGGAAGCGGAAACGGCAGCGCGCCTTACCAGCGTGGCAGAACTGCTGTTCAACCGCGGTGAGTTCGTCTACGCACGCCGCTACCTTGAATGGGCACAGCGGGTAACCCGCAACCCCGCACTCATCCTCCGGCTGACCGGGCTGTCGTTCGAAATCCAGTTCGCCCAAGGGGCTGCCGTACGTCCCAGCATGGTGCTTCGCCTGGTCAAAGAGTTCGGCCAGCACGATCCCGCCTATTCCGCCAGCCTGTTGGCCATCGGCGCCCTTTACTATGCAGAGCGGTGGGAAGTGCAGGAAGCCTCGGACCTCCTGCGCCATGCCGGCGCCTTCCGTGGGTCCGCGTCCGCGCAGTGCCTTGGCATTGCCGAGCGGGCCAAACAGCTGATCGAAGCAATCAGCGGTGACACGGCCAACCTTGGGCGGAAGTACGAACAGGCCGGAACTGCAAGGGTCACCGGCCTACTGATGCACGGCCGCGCCCTCACTTATGCCGAGCACTACGAAAACGCCCATGAGGCCTTTGCCATGCTCCAGGGTTCGGCTGAACCAGGCCACATCAACTGGCAGGAAACCGCAGCCTTCATGGCCGTGGACAATGAAATTCGCGCCGGCAACGTGCGGGCGGCAATCAGGCTGATCGACGAACTGGAACTTTCCGATCCTGAGCTCAAGTACCACCGCGGGACACGTCTCCTCTTCCGGGCATGGCGCGCACACTCCCTCGGCGACGATGCGCAGGCCCGTGCCTATTCAGCCGAAGCACTCCGGTCTGCCGGCGCCGACAGCCACCCTGCCCTCACCGCGCAGCTTGCCGCCTGCCAGGGACACTTTGCGCTGCTGCGGGGCGACCTGGCGGAGTCCGCAGCCCAGTTGTCCCGGGCCGCCGAGCTCGGGATGCGGTTCGGCAACCCCACCCTCCTGCGATGCGAGGCGGACCTCGTGGAGGTACTCATCCGCCTGGGCCGTCACCACGAGGCCACGCAGGCGCTCCTGCGCCTCGAGAGCCGCTCCGTGGGACTGCGGTCGCCATGGCTGATGATGGCTGTAGCCCGCAGCCGCGCCATGCTTGCCGACGGGGAACAGTCCCTGCAGCTTTTCAGCCAGGCTCTCGAAGGCAGGAACGGGCACACACTTGAACGGGCAAGGACCCTCCAGTGCTACGCGGAGCGGTTGCATGCCTTTGGCCGGCTCCGCGACGCGCGGGACGCGCTGCTCCGGGCCAAGGTCATGTTTGACGAGGCCGGGGCGGATGCCTGGACGCAGCATGTGGACGCCCTCCTCCTGGATGACCGCATGGAGCCAGTCCGTCCCCAAGGCAACCCGGCGATGCTCCTGCTCGCCGACCACGAGCGGGCGCTGGCCAAAATGGTGGCGCGCGGCATGCGCAACAAGGAAATCGCAGCCACCTTGTACGTCTCTGTGCGCACGGTGGAAGTACGCCTCACCGCCATCTACCGCAAGCTCGGTGTTGAGTCCCGGGCGCAGCTGACGGCCCTCGCAGCCGGCAAGGGAACTACGGCCGCCGAGCCGTACCTCCTGCCCGTTCCATAGGCCAAAAGTCCTGCAATTTGCAGGTCCCCGCAGTTTCCACATCCTTGCTCCGCGGTAGCCACATAGGCCTTCCCGATCCCCGTCAAACGCGCCGGTCCGAGGCTAGTTTTGCTACACGGCCAAGGACAGACGGCACGCTACGCCGGAAAGGGGCACACCATGGCTGAAATACCACTGGCTGAAGCACGGCCCGCTGCATTCGACTGGCCTGTGTCACCGCTTGTCCGGACCGCCACGGAATCAAAAGCCCGGAACCGAAGAGCGTCCGCAGCCTGGATCTCCCGACATGTCAATCTTCTCCGCGGAGCTGACGCCATCATGGTGACGGCAGCCGTTTACACCGGCTTCATCCTCTCGGAAGCCGGTTTCGCACCGGAGGGGCCCAGGGACGGCGGGGCAGCAGTAGCCGCCGCAGCATTAGCAGTCATCTGGCTGGGGGCGCTGGAGGCTTATCGCACGCGAGACCCCAAGGTGCTGGGCATTGGTGCCGACGAATACAAGCGGGTGGCATCAGCTACCCTGCGCATCTTTGGCCTGATGGCCCTCGCGGCTGTGGTTTTCTCCGTCCACGGCGCCACGGCGTTCGTCACGGTGTCGTTGCCGGCGGGCCTCGTGGCCCTCACTGCCAACCGCTGGGCGTTCCGTAGGCGGCTGGCCGCGGAAAAACTGCGGGGCAGGCACCTCTCGCGGGCTGTTGTGGTCGGCGAACCGGAGGACGTCAGATACGTGATACAGCAGGTGTCCCGGAAGTCGGGAGCCGTGTACGAGATCCTTGGGGCCTGCCTCCCGGGCGCGCGGCGGGGAGCGGGCCTTCGGGTGGACGGGCGGACTGTCCCGGTCCTTTCGTCCACGGACGCCATCTCCCGGACCGTCCGCCTGGTTGACGCGGACTCGGTAATCGTTGCCGGGCCCCTCCCCGGCGGAAACAGGTTCATCCGGGAGCTGGGGTGGAAACTCGAGGAGTCCTCCACGGAGCTGATCCTGGCGGCCACCCTGACCAACGTTGCCGGTCCGCGGATCCACTGGCGTCCGGTGGAGGGCCTCCCCCTGATGCATGTGGACATTCCGCAGTACGGCGGCGCAAAGCACGCCCTGAAGCGGATCATGGACGTCATTGCTGCGCTGGCTGCGCTCCTGGTGCTCTCTCCAGTGCTTCTGGTGCTTGCCGCAGTAGTCCGGCTGGACAGGCCCGGCCCGATCCTTTTCAGGCAGGACCGGATCGGCAAGGGCGGACAGGTGTTCGGGATGTACAAGTTCCGCTCCATGGTTGTCGACGCCGAGGCGCGGCTGGCTGCCCTGAACCAGCAGAATCAGGGGGCCGGGGTGCTTTTCAAGATGAAGGATGACCCCAGGGTTACCCGCTGCGGACGCTGGATGCGTAAGTACTCCCTGGACGAGCTTCCCCAGCTCTGGAACGTGGTGCTGGGCGATATGAGCATGGTGGGGCCGCGGCCGCCGCTGGACCGTGAAGTCAGCGGCTACGAGCGGCACACCCACCGTCGGCTCCTGATCAAGCCTGGAATCACCGGGCTTTGGCAGATCAACGGACGGTCCGACCTTTCCTGGGAGGAAGCGGTCCGGCTTGACCTCTACTACGTCGAAAACTGGTCCCTTGCAGGCGACCTGCTGATTCTCTGGCGGACGTTCAGGGCCGTCGCCCGGCCGTCCGGGGCCTACTAGCAAATTCAAGAAATGGGAAGAAGACACATGAGGTCATTTACGAATCGAACGCACGTCCCCCAGCAGCCGAAGCCTGCGCGCAAACTCCGCATCGCCGTCGTCGGTGCCGGCTATTGGGGACCAAACCTGGCGCGAAACCTCCAGGCAAGCCCTGACTGGGACCTGGTGGCTATCTGCGACCTGGACCTCGAACGGGCGCGGAAACTGGCTGCCACTCTCGGGGATATTCCCTGTGTCGAGTCCATGGATGAGCTGCTGGACTTTTGCGATGTGGACGCCGTGGCCATTGCGACGCCAGCCCGTACCCACCACGGGACTGTCATGACGGCACTCCGCGCCGGAAAGCACGTCCTGGTGGAAAAACCGCTGGCGGACAGCAGGGTTCACGGGCTGGAAATGGTGGCCGAGGCCGAAGCCAACGGGCTGGTGCTGATGGCTGACCACACCTACTGCTACACCCCTGCCGTCCTGAAGATGCAGGAGTTGGTGCAGTCCGGCTCCCTCGGAGAAATCCTGTTCGTTGATTCCACCAGGATCAACCTGGGGCTCGTACAACCTGACGTGGACGTTTTCTGGGACCTGGCTCCACATGACCTCGCCATCCTGGATTTTGTCCTGCCCGGCGGACTCAACCCGGCGGAGGTCTCGGCGTTCGGCGCGGATCCGCTGGGAACAGGGCGCGACTGCGTGGGACACCTGAACTTCCGGCTGCCCAACGATGCAACCGCCCACGTGCATGTGAACTGGCTGAGCCCCACCAAGATCCGCCAGATGGTCATCGGCGGATCCCTCCGGACCCTGGTGTGGGACGACCTCAACCCACAACAGCGGCTGAGCGTCTACGACCGTGGCGTAAGCCTTGACCGGCAGCCGAAATCCGTAGGGGAAAAAGCATCAACTGCAGTTTCCTACCGCTTGGGCGATACCTGGTCCCCCGCACTTCCTGAACGGGAGGCCCTGGGCCTGGTGGTACAGGAACTGGCATCCTGCATCCGCAGCGGCCAGGAGGCCAGGACCGGGGGCGCCTCCGGGCTCAGGGTGCTGTCTGTCCTGGAGGCGGTTTCGCGCAGCCTTGGCATGGACGGGCAAGCGGCCCCGGTGGCTGGTAGCGCCATGGCCGGAACCGGACCGGATCTGGAGGGGGCACTGTGAGCGCCTTGGAGGGGGCCCGCGTCCTGGTCACTGGTGGTGCGGGGACCATCGGATCAACCCTGGTTGACGACCTGCTTGACGCCGGCGTGCAACACATCGACGTCCTGGACAACCTGGTCCGCGGCCGCCTCGGCAACCTTTCCGGTGCCCTGGCAACCGGTCAGGTGGACCTGGTGCGCGGCAACATCCAGGACCGGGACCTGGTGCATGACCTCACCAAGGGGAAGGACCTGGTGTTCCACCAGGCCGCCATCCGCATCACCCAGTGCGCCGAGGAGCCGCGGCTGGCCCTAGAGGTGCTAGTGGCCGGAACCTTCAACGTTTTGGAGGCCGCCGCGGAGCACAAGGTGGGCAAGCTGGTGGCAGCCTCCAGTGCCTCCGTGTACGGGATGGCTGAGGAGTTCCCCACCCCGGAACGGCACCATCACGCCAACAACGACACCTTTTACGGTGCCGCCAAGTCCTTCAACGAGGGCATGGCCCGCAGCTTCCGCGCCATGACCGGACTGGACTACGTGATGCTCCGCTACTTCAACGTTTATGGGCCCCGGATGGACGTCCACGGCCTGTACACCGAGGTCCTGGTGCGGTGGATGGAGCGGATCATGGACGGTCAGCCGCCGCTGATTTTTGGGGACGGCCTGCAGACCATGGACTTTGTGCATACCGCCGACGTGGCCCGCGCCAACGTGCTGGCGGCCGCAAGCAGCATCACCGAGGGGATCTACAACGTGGCCAGCGGCACGGAAACCAGCCTGCTGGAAATGGCGCAGGCGCTGCTGCGGGCCATGGGGTCGGGGCTTGAGGTGGAGCACGGGCCTGCACGCCAGGTCAACGGCGTGGTGCGGCGGCTTGCCGATACGTCCGCCGCCGCACGTGATCTCGGTTTCAAAGCCGAGGTGGAACTCGAAGAAGGACTCCGGCAACTAGTCAGCTGGTGGATGCCGCTGCGCGACGAGATTGCCGCTGCACGGAAGGTGGGTGCGCCATGACTGCTGAAACATTCCTGAACAGGATCAACGTCATGAAGCCGTGGCTTGGTGACGAGGAAGCCCGCGCCCTGGCTGAAGTGGTGGCCTCGGGGTGGGTGGCGCAGGGACCCAAGGTGAAGGAGTTCGAGTCCCGCTTTGCCGAATACCAGGGCGTCCGCCACGCGGTGGCCACGTCCAGTTGCACCACCGCCCTTCACCTGGCGCTGGTGGTAGCGGGGATCGGGCCCGGGGACGACGTAGTGGTTCCTTCGCTGTCCTTCATTGCCACGGCGAATGCGGTGACATACGTCGGTGCCCGGCCGGTGTTCTGTGATGTGGACCCGGCCACCGGGAACGTGACCGCGGAAACCATCCACGCGGCACTCACTTTGGATACCCGCGCCGTGATCGTCGTGGACCAAGGCGGCGTTCCGCTGGACCTGGACCCCATCCGTGAGCTGTGCGACCGCCACGAGATCACCGTGATCGAAGACGCGGCGTGCGCCGTGGGGTCAACATACAAGGGTCGGCCTGTCGGTGTGGGCGCCGATGTTGCGGTGTGGTCGTTCCATCCGCGCAAGATCCTCACCACCGGTGAAGGGGGCATGTTGACCACCAACCGGGCCGACTGGGCAGCGAGGGCCAGGACTTTGCGGGAGCACTCAATGAGTATGTCCGCCGCAGACCGGCATGGTTCGCTGCTGGCCCCGCCGGAGTCGTACCTGGAGGTGGGGTTCAACTACCGGATGACGGACCTGCAGGCCGCCGTCGGAATCGTCCAGCTGGGACGGTTGCCCGAGGTTCTTGCACGGCGCCGGGAAATTGCGGCACGGTACGTGGCCGGCCTCGCCCGGGTGCCAGGCCTGCGGCTGGTGTCTGACCCGCCCTACGGCACCACCAACTTCCAGTCGTTCTGGGTTGAGGTGCTCCCCAGCTTTGGGACCACGCGGGACGGGTTGATGGAAGAGCTGGCCGAGGCCGGGATCTCAGCCCGCCGTGGCATCATGGCGGCGCACCGCCAGCCCGCATACCGGTGGCGCGACTCGGGTGGAACCCTGCTGCAGCACACGGAACGGCTCAACGACAGGACGCTGATCCTGCCGGTGTACCACGAGCTGGACGACGACGGGCTGGACAGGATCATCAGCACCATCCGGGCGGCAGCCGGGACGCGCACATGAGTGAGCTGATCCTGATAGCTGCCAGCGGCCTGGCCCGCGAAGTCCTGGCGATGGTGCGCAGCAGCGGCCAGTACGACGTCGTCGGCCTGCTTGATGACGACAAAGAAATGGCGGGAGTCAGCGTGGACGGTGCACCCGTGCTGGGAACCATCGATGACGCTGCCAGGTACACGCACGCGTTCGTGCTGGTGTGCATCGGCTCCGGGCGGGCACGCGAATCAGTGGTGGAGCGGCTGACGGCGCTGGGCCTCACCGAGGCCCGCTATGCCACCGCCGTTGACCCTTCGGTCCAGTACCCCGAGGGGTGCCGGGTGGGCAGGGGCAGCATCCTGCTCCGGAACGTCACCCTGACCGCCTCCGTCACGCTGGGTTCGCACGTGGTTGCCATGCCGTCAGTGACGTTCACGCACGACGACGACGTGGCGGACTTCGCCACGTTCGCTGCGGGAGTGTCGCTGGGCGGCGGAGTCCGCGTTGGCCGGGCAGCCTACCTGGGCATGAACGCCAGCGTGCGCGAACGGACCTCCGTGGGGGCCTACGCCACCGTGGGGATGGGAGCGGCGGTACTCAGCAACGTCCCCGACGGGCAGACCTGGGTAGGCGTGCCGGCCCACGAAATCGACGGGGACGTCTTCCGGGTGGGAGGGATGTCATGAATCCCGATGTCGACTTGCAGCCAGTGCCGTTGGTGGATCTAGTGGCCCAGCAGGCTGAAATCCATGAGGAAGTTATGGCGGAACTGGCCGATGTTTTGTCCTCGGCTGCCTTTATCGGTGGACCTGCCGTCTCAGCTTTCGAGGAGGCGTACGCCTCGTTCGTGGGCGCCCGGCACTGTGTGGGTGTTGCCAACGGAACTGACGCACTGGAACTTGCCTTGCGCGCAGGAGGGGTACGTCCCGGTGGGGAAGTCATTCTTCCTGCGAATACTTTCATCGCGACTGCGGAGGCCATCAGCCGGATCGGAGCACTTCCGGTGCCGGTGGACATCGACCCAGCCTACTTGCTGATCGATCCTGATGCCGTTGCCGCCGCGGCAACGTCCCGCACCCAGGCAATCGTACCGGTGCATCTGTTTGGGCAGACCGCATTCGTGGAACGATTGATTCCTGTTGCGAACGCCTGCGGTGCTGTGGTTATCGAGGACGCAGCGCAATCCCAGGGTGCAACCCGCTTTGGAAAGCATGCCGGTACGTGGGGTCTTGCCGCCGGGACGAGCTTCTATCCCGGGAAGAATCTTGGCGCCGCCGGGGACGCGGGCGCCGTGCTCACGGACAATCCTGCAGTTGCGGCCCAGGTGCGTCTGTTGGGTGCACACGGGAGCTCCGAGAAGTACCGGCACGAAGCCGTCGGATTCAACTCGCGGCTGGATACGGTGCAGGCCGTGGTCCTCAAGGCCAAGCTGGCAAGGTTGCTGTCGTGGAACCTGCGCAGGCGGGCAGCGGCAGAGCGTTATGCGGCCCTGCTGGCGGACGTTCCCGGGGTTCAGTTTCCCCTGGAGGCACCGGGGAATGTGGACGTCTGGCACCTGTATGTGGTGCGCGTACAGCACCGGGATCAAGTCCTTGCCGCTCTCCACCGGGCGGGAATCCAGGCAGGGATCCACTATCCGGTGCCCGTGCATATGAGCGGTGCCTATGCCGGTGCTTCTTCCGGTTCGTTTCCTGTGGCGGAGGAGGCTGCCGGGCAAATCCTGTCCCTGCCGCTGTTCCCTCATATCACGGAGCAACAGCAAGAGCGGGTGGTTGAGGTCCTGGTGGAAGCAACATGACAGCGGCAGCGCGCCCCGGGGCCTCGCACGCCTTCCTTTGGAGTGTTTTGAACGCGATGCTTTCCAAGCTCGGAACCCTCGGCATAGGCATTGTCCTCGCCCGCGTCTTGGGGCCGGAGTCCTTTGGTACCTTTTCAATCGCCCTCGTCGCACTCGTGGCCGTCCTGAGCTTCAACGAATTGGGCGTTTCATTGGCAATCGTCCGCTGGCCAGGTGACCCCAGCCGAATTGTCCCCACGGTCAACACCATTTCGGTTGGCAGCAGCGCTCTTTTCTGCGCTGCGGCATACTTTGCAGCTCCGCATTTCACGTCAGCCATGGGCGACCCCTCTGCCACCGTAGTAGTCCAGGTTCTCATTCTCAGCGTCTTAATCAATGGCATCGTGGCATCACCAGCCGCACTTCTTCAGCGTGAGTTCCGTGAAAAGACCCGACTCGGTATCGATCAGGTCAATGTCTGGGTGGGGGCAGTACTCTCACTGGTCCTGGCGTTCGCGGGTATGGGAGCCATGGCTCTGGCAGTAGGGAGGTTGGTCGGCAGCCTTATCTCCGGGGCGATGTTCCTGGCAAAGTCACCTCTTCCTTATCGGTTCGGCCTGGATCCGGCCCACTTTGGGCATCTCCTCCGATTCGGGTTGCCACTGGCAGGAACCAGCATCGTGTTCTTTGTTGTTGGTTACGCTGACCAACTTTCCGCAGGCATTCTGCTTGGCCCGATAGCACTCGCGTTCTACACAATGGCCTTCAACCTATCGAACTGGCCCGTGAGCATCTTTGCCCAACCGCTGCGGCGGGTGGCCCCCGCAGTGCTCTCCTCAGTGCAGCAGGACAAAGAGGCCATGCATTCATCCCTGGTTTCCATCATTGCGGTGGTGGCGGCCGCTGCTTTACCTGGGGTCTTCTTTCTGGCCGGTGTGGCAACGCCTCTTGTGAGGTTTGTCTACGGAAGCGATTGGGTGCCCGCTGCTGCTGCACTCGCCTGGCTTGTTGTTGCAGCGATGTGCAAGATCTTCAGCGATCTCTCGTACGACTACCTGGTGGTACGCGGAAAGTCGGGGCGGATACTCATGATCCAGACGGGAAGCATGCTGATCCTCATTCCCGTGCTCGTCGCCGGAGCAACTTGGTACGGCCTGCCCGGACTGGCAGGCGCACAAGCCATGGTGGCCGCGCTTGTAGTCCTCCCCCTTTACTTCTGGTGTCTATCCCGCGAAGGCATTTCGCTGCGGGGGATTTTTTACGCAACGTGGGTGTCATTGCTTGCGTCGTTGGCGGTGGGCGGGGCGTCCCTCACCGTGGCGTTATGGCTTCCCGGCGATTTTCTCATGCTCCTCTTTGCGGGCGTCCTCACGGCCGCGGTAACCGGACTGCTGCTCTTTCTTCGCCGTTCGGATTTGGGCACACTGCGCAGAATTGGACGCTCCACGCCGGCAAAGCCGGTAGAAATGCTCGCGAAAGGTTCGGCTGGGTGAAAATACTCGTTTACGCTCATGACCTCGGCGTTGGGGGCAGTCAACTGAATGCCATAGAACTGGCTGGTGCACTTCAACGTGACGGGCACGAGGCCGTCATTTTTGGCCGGCCTGGGCCTTTGGTGGACATCATCTCTGACTTGGGGCTGGAATTTGTGCCCGCCCCCATACTTCGGAGACGTCCCTCCGTTGCCGCGATCCGGGACCTGGTAGCCCTCTCACGAAGGCGCCAGTTCGACGTCCTCCACGGCTACGAATGGCCCCCCGCGTTGGAATGCTATCTTGCCGCAAGGCAACTGGCCGGAACGGTGGCGGTTTCCACCGTACTTTCGATGCGGGTGGCACCTTTCATTCCTGCTCATCTTCCACTTGCCGTCGGCACTCGGCTCATCGCTGATACGGAATCAAGCTCGGGCCGGACCCGCATCGCACTCATGGAGCCCCCGGTCGACACGGAGGTTAACCGTCCGGGTCTGGCTCTCGGTCAGGCAGAGTTCAAGAAGAACCTGAAACTCGAACCGGATACATACGTCGTATCACTGGTGTCCCGCCTGGCCCATCAGTTGAAGCTGGAAGGCATCCTTACAGCCATGGAAGTTGTGGCTGACCTGTCCCGCCTCCACAAAGTAACCCTGCTTGTTGCGGGCGACGGCCCTGCACAGGCTGAAGTTGCGAAACGTGCAGCACAGGTCAATCAACAGAGCGGGCGAAGGACAGTGATTCTGTTGGGTGAACTTAGCGACCCACGACCTGTCTACGACGTTGCAGATGTCTGCCTGGGCATGGGGGGATCTGCTCTCAAGGCGTTGTCTTTTGCCAAGCCTCTGGTGGTGCAGGGTGAGGGTGGCTTCTGGGAATTGCTGACGCCATCATCACTGCCTACCTTTCTTTTTCAGGGCTGGTACGGCGCCGGAAGCGATCCGACCTCTGGCCGCCGCGAGCTGGGCCGGATTCTTACAGGGCTCTTGCCGGCAGAAGAACTCCGAAAGGAACTCGGCACCTTCGGCCTGCAGGTGGTTCAAAGCCGATTTTCGCTGCATCGGGCCAAGGACGTGCAGCTGGCTATCTACTCCGATGCCGTCAGAAATAGACAGCAGCCGGCGAAGGAACTCAAAGGAGATGTCATCGCTGCCAGTCGGTTCATGAACTATGAAACCCGACGGATCGCCTCCCGGATCATGGGACGGTCGATTGCAGAGGATTTCAACGCTCGGCCCCTGACCGGGCCCTTGCTCAGCCCGCATTACGCGGAGGAGGCCCCACCTGCCACGGATACGTTTCGACTGCAGGAAACACAGGAGAAACCAGTGCGGAGGACACCACTGTCATGACGGTACTTGGCCCGATCGTTTGGATAGCCGGAACCAGCTGGGATGAAGTAGCTGCGACTGACAAATGCCTCGTTTCAGAAATTGCAGAATCCCGCTCAGTACTGTGGGTAGACCCGCCTGGTCCTCTCAATGGGAAAACCCTTATCGGCACCGCAAAGTGGAATGACGAGTTTGCTGAGGTCAAGAAGAACGTCTGGCGGCTGCGCGTTCCTCCTATGAAAGGAGCCTCCCGGCCGGTGATCCGGCATGTAAAGGCGTACTTGCTGGACCGAGTTACAAAGGCTGCTCTAAAGAAGCTCGGTTGGGAGCCGGAGGCAGTGGTTGTCTCCCACGCTTGTACCACCTTTCCCCGGTCAATTAGTGGGAAAAGGATTTACTTTGTGACCGACGACTGGCTTGCAGGGTCAAAGCTGACAGGGATCAGGCGCCAGGAGCTGCGACGGGTCTTGACACAGAATATGTCCCGAGCGGACACAGTTGCAGCAGTTTCCGACTCGCTGGTGATGCGACTGCAGACACTCAAATCCACCATCAGGAAGACGACAGCGCCGGACAGTCCCGCGTTCGAGATGCTGCCCAATGGTTGTTCGCCGTTTCCCGCTCCGGTCAAATTGATAAAACGGACCTCTTCGGCATACCTGGTGGGCCAACTGAACGAGCGTCTGGACCTTGGCGTTTTGAAGGCCTTACAGTCCGCCCGAGTCTCTCTTGTCGTCATTGGGCCACGAACGGACAGGGACCCGTCTTTCGGACGGCAGCTTGACGCTTTTCTGGCCTTGGACAATGTCCAGTGGCTGGGTCGCTTGGAGTCGGACGAGGTTCAAGGGCACCTGCAGATAGCGGGAGTAGGAATAACCCCATATGCCGATACACCGTTTAATCGCGCCAGCTTTCCTCTCAAGACTTTGGAGTATCTCGCGGCCGGCGTAGGCACTGTTTCGACGGATACACCTTCTGCCAGGTGGCTCAATACCGATCTGGTCGCCATCGGTGCGACCCCCAAGGAGTTCGTCAGCTCCGTGATCGCTGCACTCGCGGAAAAGGATGACGAGGAGCTGGACCGCAGGAGGAGGGAGTTTGCTTCCCTCCACAGTTGGGCAGCCCGGGCAGCCCGGTTCAACGAACTCGTAGGTCAACCCACAAGCGAGCTTTGCTCCACGCGCTCCAACTGACCCCGGGTGGAGCGATTACCGAATTCGAACGTGTCAAAGGAGACTACGGATGCGAATACCCGATGCTTTCTCGTGGTTTTCGACTGCTCTTATCGGTGAGGCGCCAGCGATAAGTTCACCCAAGTCATCGAAGCCCGTGTCTATTCCGCAGGGGCTGCAGTATGTTCCTGCCCTTGATGGCCTGCGCGCCGTGGCCATCCTGCTTGTCCTCATCCATCACGGGCTCCAGCCGCTGCCGTTCGCAGGATTCCTGGGCGTTGACATCTTCTTTGCCTTGTCCGGGTTCCTCATTACGACGATATTGCTCGCGGAACTGAACCGGAATCACCGGATCAGGTTAGGCCTTTTCTATTGGCGCAGGGCAGTTCGTTTGTATCCCGCACTGCTCGTCGCCATCGTGGCAATACTTCCTTTCGGCTTGCTCATAAGGGGAAGCAAGCATCTGTTCGAGGTCGCCTTGGCAGCCAGTGGCGGGTACCCGGAGCCCCTTGGCACTGAAGTCTGTCCTCTCAGTGCCGCCTGTCGTCTACGTGGGAAAGATCAGTTACGAGTTATACATCTGGCACTACCCCGTGGCAATCCTGTTCATGCTGGCCATAGGGACCGACCGGCTCATCGACGTCGGATGGTACGCCATACCGGCAAGTGCGGTCCTGGCAGTCCTCACCCAC
The DNA here is from genome assembly GCF_030816725.1 of Pseudarthrobacter defluvii. NCBI lineage: Bacteria > Bacillati > Actinomycetota > Actinomycetes > Micrococcales > Micrococcaceae > Pseudarthrobacter > Pseudarthrobacter defluvii. Next base: position 4,351,418 of record NZ_JAUSYG010000001.1, on the reverse strand, counting down.
GAGGCCCTTGTTAAGCCCGCCGCCAAATGGAAGACAAAGTTCTCCTGACGGCCTGAAGGCTGTCCGACGAAACCCGGCGCGGAGGCCCGCAGTTTCCACACTGTTGCAGTAGTCAGTCCACAAAGCGTCAACGGTTCATCCCGGCGGCAACCAACGCCGCGTTAGTTTTGCAGCCAGGCCGACGGGTTCACCCGCCTTCAGGCGCTCCGAAAGAGGAAAGGAACGAACATCGTGACAGGCAAGCATGAGGTCAACAGCGATGACTCCACAACGGGAATGGGGGTGCGCGGCTATGTCCGGGTGGCAAGGCTCTACTGGCGGTCCATCGCGGTCATAGCAATTGTGGTCACGGCCTTGGTCACGCTCTGGGGCGCCCTCCAGCCGCGAATTTATGCGGCCGAGTCCAGCGCCCTTGTCCTCACCGTCGGTTCAGAGAATGTGAACACGCTCCTGACAGGCGATGCACTGGCGAAGTCCAAGATCAAGAATTACGAGTCGATTGCGGAATCCCGCCTGATCGCAGACCAGGTCATCGCGTCGGTGGGACTAAACACCACCGCTGACGCCCTGCTCCCCACGATTTCGGTGAATGTCCCTGTTGAAACGGCCGAAATCCGCATTACCGCCACTTCCCCGGATCCGGTGATGGCCCAGCGGGTAGCCGATGCGTGGATCAGCGAGCTGGCCAAACAGGTCCAACTACTTGAAAGCTCCGTTACCGCCGGACAGACATCCTCGCCAGCACTCCCGGTAGGCCTGGTTCCGCTCGATAAAGCGGTCCGTCCCGTTGCACCGATTTCCCCGAACATCCAACTGGCACTCCTGTTGGGTGCGGCTGCGGGTCTGCTCCTGGCCTACGCCACAGCCCTCCTCCGCCATCACCTTGACCGCCGGCTGCGAAGCTCCAGCGAAATCGAGCGCCTCTTCGAAGTTCCGGTGATCGGGACGCTCCCCTATGACCCGGACATCAGCGGGACCTTCAAGGTACTTGGCACTGAGCGCCATGAACTCCAGCAAACAGAAGTTCAGAACCGTGCCTTCATAGAGGCACTTCGGGCACTCAGGACGAACCTCAGGTTCCTCGACGTTGACCACCGTCCCCGCGTCATCCTGGTAACAAGCCCAATGACCTCCGAGGGCAAGTCGACGGTCGCCGGAAACCTGGCCGTGACAATGGCTGCCACCGGCGACCCCGTCGTTCTCGTCGATGGGGACCTCCGCCGTCCCCGCATTGCCGGAGCCTTCAATCTTGTTCCGGGGGTCGGGGTGACCAATGTACTGAGCGGACAGGCCCAATTGGTCGATGTGATCCAGGCCCCCACCGTCCTGTCGAACCTCTCCATTGTGGGCTCCGGACCAACCCCGCCGAACCCAAGCGAACTGCTGGGCACGAATGCCATGAAGCAGCTGCTCACCACCCTTGCCGCCGGGGCCACGGTGCTCATTGATGCTCCCCCTTTGCTTCCCGTCACGGACGCTGCTGTCCTCTCACGCGCGGCCGACGGTGTGATCGTTGTGGCCAAGGCCGGAGGAACCACCCGGGACGAACTTGAAAGGTCGCTGAAGACACTTCACACAGTCAAAGCCTCGGTCCTCGGGGTGATTTTCAACTGTGTTCCCACGAAGGGCGTTGATTCCTACGCCTATTACGGCTCCTACCTGGCAGCCCCGGATGTGTCAGTCTCCGGAAACCCGGACAGCACCGATTCTCACAAAGGCGCTCCCAAGGAAATCCGGGAAGCGTCCTAGCTGCCGCCAGCGGGAGGTTTCTGGAGTGGCTCCAACGCGAAACAGGAGAAGGAAGATGGCCAAAACTGTCGCAGTCGTCGGCACACGTGGTTATCCGAGCTATTACGGGGGGTTCGAAACCGCCGTCAGGAAGATCGCACCCTTTCTCGCCGACCAGGGCTGGGATGTCAATGTGTATTGCCGGCCCGGTTCGACCAAGGATGATGACGCCGCCCGCGACCCCCGTGTCCGGACCACCACAACTCAGGGGTTGGAAAGCAAGTCACTGAGTACCCTGTCATTTGGGCTCACCGCCGTTCTGCACTGCCTCCGGGAGAAGCCCGACGTCGCGCTGGTGATGAATGTGGCGAACGGGTTTTGGCTGCCACTGCTGAAACTGCGTGGCATACCTACGGTTGTGAACGTTGACGGAATTGAGTGGGAACGCGCCAAATGGAACGGCTTTGCAAAGCTCGTTTTCAAGCTGGGTGCCCGTCTTACTGCCCGTTTCGGGACTCTTCTGGTGAGTGACGCCGTCGAAATTCAACGGCGCTGGAAAGAGGACTTTGGCCGGGAATCGGTATTCATTCCATATGGGGGTGACGTTCCGGCTCCGTTGGAGGTAGTCCCGGGCCTCGCACACGACTCGTATGTACTCATGGTGGCCCGGTTCGTCCCTGAAAACACGGTGTCGGAGTTCTTTCAGGCTGTAGAGGACATAGCCGGTGAACATCCAGTGGTCATTGTGGGCTCCAGCGGATACGGAGGTTCCTTCGACGAGGACGCGAAGGCACTGGGCGCGCGGCACCCGAATGTCACCTGGCTTGGTCACCTCAGTGATGACAACAAGCTGCTCTCGCTGTGGCAACATGCAGGAGTTTACTTCCATGGCCACAGCGTGGGCGGGACAAATCCTGCCCTGGTGCAGGCAATGGCATGTGGAGCACCGGTGGTGGCGCGCCGCACCGCGTACAACAGCGAAGTCCTCGACAGCCCCGAGCATCTAGTGTCTGCGGATCCGGCCGTCATCGCGGGCGCACTGCGCCACATGTTGTCGGATGACGACCTCCGGCTAAAGGCAAGGCACGCAAACAGGGAGCGCGCCATCCTCCACTACAACTGGGCGGATGTTTGCGGCCGTTATGAACGCGCGCTTGTGTCGGCGATGGAGCCGTCGGGAAAACCAGCAAACCAGTTGGCGGTTGGGAAGGCCACATGACCATCCCGGACCTGGCGGCCGTGGTGGTGCACCACCGCAGCTACGGAACGCTGGGGCCCACCCTCGCAGCCCTGGCCGCCGGTGGCGTAGCCCCGGACCGTATCCTCGTGGTGGACAACAGTGAAGAGCCCGACCAACGGGCCGAGGTGGAGAATCTCATGCCCCCGGGCGCGCACGTGATCTACTGCGCGAACGCGGGTTACGGTGCGGCCGTCAACCGTGGGGCATCCTGGCATGAGGAAAACACCCCCGGATGGCGGTACCTTCTGGTCGCCACCCATGAGTCCCGGCCCGAGGCGGAATGCCTGCCCATCCTCCGCAGCGCCCTCGTGGAAGATCAGGGGACAGCCGTGGTTGGACCGGTCCTGGTCACGGGAGAGGAAGGGAAGACCATCTGGTCGGAGGGGGGACAATTCACCAAAGTCCTGGGCCTGCCCCGCCACCGCGGCCATCTGACGCGACGGCCTGAAACGTCTCCCGGTCCCCCGCACCCCGTGTCGTGGCTTGACGGCGCCTTCCTGATGTTCCGGCGCGGCATACTGGCCCACTACCCCATCGATGAAACCTATTTCCTCTATATGGAGGAAACGGACCATCATCAAACCCTCCAGCGCCACGGGTGGAAGGTAAAGGTCTGCCCGCAGGCTGTAGCTTGGCAGCATTCAAACGGAATTCCGCCGTTCTACCTGACCCGGAACATCCAACTCTTCCATGCGAAGAACGGGTCACGATTCCAGGCCCGGGCATCCGCACCGTATCTTTTGGTGCGGTCTACGGCCCGGGACCTCATCAAACACCAGCACCTGGACACGTTCCGTCCCCTGCTGTCCGGGCTTCGCGAGGGAAGCACGCTGGCTGCCGGAGCCCGGGCCATGCAACCGCAGGGGGTGATCATCGTAAACCCCCTGGGGGGCGCCCTTAAGCATTACACCAACGCGCTGCATCAGCATCTGGTGGACGCCGGAGTTCCGGCGCAGGTCCGCTCCCTTGACGAGCCCTCTGTCTCCGGCAAACACCGCCTCGCGTGGCTGCTGGAATACGTGGAACTGCTGGCGCGGGCCGGTTGGCAGACACGGCGTCGCAGCGCTCCACCCAGGATTTTGGTCACGTGGCCCGTTTTAGGGTTTTGGGACATCCTCCTGGTCAAGGTGATGTGCGGGAGTACCTCGTGGGTGGTCTACCACGACCCCACCCCGCTGGTCAGGTCGGCCGGAAGTGGCCGGGCCGCGTCCGCCCTCATGCGGAGGCTGAAAAGCCGGCCTGGAACGCTGGTGCACAGTGAAGAGGGTGCCAAAGCCATGCGGGCAAGGGGACTCGACACGTTGGCATTGGTACGCCACCCCGTTCTTCCACTCTCAACGGAGCAGTCCGCAACCCGTATGGGCGGCCGCGGGCCAGCCCCTCGGCCGCGGATCCGCGTGCTGGGGCAATACAAGCGGGACCGGGATCTGGACCTTTTGGAATTGCTCGCCGAACACCTTGGAGCCGACTACGACTGCGAGATCGTTGGCCGTGGGTGGCCGGCAGTCAAAGGATGGTCGGTGGATGCGCGATTCGTTCCGGAAGACGAGCTGGACCAGCTGATTGCAGGCAGCACCGTCATACTCATCCCCTATAAGCGGTTCTTCCAGAGCGGGATTGCCATCCGGGCCCTTGAGCACGCCGTTCCGGTGGTAGGGCGCTCCGAAACGAGCCTGGCGGAACTCTTTGGAGCGGAGTCACGGCTGCTGGTCAGTGAACAAAACGGCTCCGCGGGCGACGTGCACGCCTGGCTTCGGGCCATTGAATTCGCCGTTACCGACGGACGGGCAGAAGCCTCTAAGGCTGCCGAATCATTCCACCATCAGGCAGCGTGTGATTGGGCGCGCCTGGCAGCTCCCCGCACTCCCTGATGTAGCCCTGTCCCCATCACCAAGGGGCTTACTCCCTGCCGACGAGGGTGTCTTCCAAGCGGTGGCGGGGACCCGCTAAGGGCCCCCGGTTGGGGGGAGCAGCGATCATCGCGAGTCCGACAAACAGCCACGTCACGGGGAAGAATACGGCGTTGGAAAACAAGCTGCACACGAGCGTGAACAGCAGGAGTTGGCCCGGTATAGTGCGCACCCGCACCAACGCAAGACCTATCAGGAAGGCCATCAGGGGAAGGGCGAATAATGCGCCGTCCACCCACATCCCCAAGACCCAGTTGCTGGCCACGTTGTTCTGCGACTCGCCCACTGTATCTATTTGGCCCCAAACACCTACCCGTCCCGCAGAGCTAAGGCCATGACCATACACCGGGATGGACCGGGCCAGTTCGAAGAGCGAATCGTTTTGCCTGATCCGTGCCTGCCCGGAAATATCGTCCTCCTGGACCGTCCCCAGCATCGTGGACGCCCGGGCAGCCACATCCTCCTGCAATTGCGGAACTGCCGCTACGGCCACGATGGCAGCGACAGAGGCAACAATTATGGCGGCGCGTCGGCCCCGCCTTGGGCCCGTTCCGGCAGTGGTCGATCCGCGGTACCTGTGGACCGCGGATGCCACAGTTGCGGCAGCTATGCACACCAGGAGTGCAATCCACGAAGCCCGGGCCATGGCCAGGACAAACACGGTGATATTCGGCAGGAAGAGTGCCACCTTTGCCGGCTGGGACATCGAGAGCCGCCAGCTGAGAAGCACGCCCACGCCGGAGAACATTCCAAGCCAGTCAGGTTCAGGGTAGATCCCTGTGGGCCGGCCGATGGAGCTGACGTGAAGGTGCCAGAGATCCAAGGGGATGACTTGGAAGACCTGCAGTACTCCCACGGCGCTGCCGACGGTGGAGACGGCCAGCAGGCCCCACAGCATGGCCGTCACATCCTTACGGTTGGACGTCAGGGCTACGAGCGCCGCCGACACCGCGAGTCCCAGAAGCTGAAGGCCAAGGGTTGGGCTGTTGACCAGGTCGCCGAGAAGTGTGGTCGAGGCCAGCAGCAATGCGGCTGCCAGTAACGCCGCAACCGGCTTGAAGGCGGCTCTGTTCCTTGCCCGGCCGGGTAGGAAGACCCAGGCAACGGCGAGGAGCGTGAAGATATGGACCTTGAAAATCTGGACTCCAACGAGCCCTGCGGAAACGCCGAGAAGGAACGCAAGAATATTCCGGCGGCCCGGATGCGTGAGGGCAACCACCGCCCCCAGCGCGGCCGCAGCGAATCCCAACCCAAGGTAAAGAGCTTCGGTGAACAGCCCCATGAGTTCCAGCCTTTCCCTGCCAGCCAAGGCGCAACTGCAAAGCGGGGTCCGCCCTGCCGGCGTCTGCCCTCTTACCGTAAAGCGGGCGCAATGCAGGAACTAGGGCGTCTGCCAGGGCATGTGGCTACCCGCAAGGACCTTTGTGGTGCCGCAAAGTACGGGAACTACGCGGCGGTCCCGTAGAACAGCTCCGTGACGGCAGCCAGGCGGTACGGATCCTCGACGCCGCACAGCTCACGGGCCGAGTGCATGGACAGGAGCGGCACGCCCACGTCCACGGTCCTGATGCCCAGGCGGGTGGCGGTGAGCGGACCGATCGTGGAACCGCACGGAACCACGTTGTTGGACACGAACTCCTGGTACGGCACGCCGGCATCGCCGCAGAGCCGTGCCCAGAAGGCAGCACCGAACGCGTCCGTGGCGTAGCGCTGGTTGGCATTGATCTTCAGCAGCGGGCCGCCGTTCAGCACGGGGTGGTTGGCGGGGTCGTGCCGCTCGGGGTAGTTAGGGTGCACTGCGTGCCCGGCGTCAGCGGAGAGGCAGAACGACGCCGACAGGGCCTGCCGCCGCTGGCCCGACGTTGCGCCCAGGCTGTCCGAGATGCGGACCAGCACGTCCTCAAGGATGGGTCCGCACGCACCGGAGCGGGAGTTCGAGCCGATTTCCTCGTGGTCGAAGGCGGCGAGCACCGCAATGGGGCCGCCGGTGCCGGCGGAACCGGCGTGGGCAACCAGCGCCGCCAGCCCTGCATGCGTGGCTGAAAGGTTGTCCAGCCGCCCTGACGCGAAGAACTCCCCCTTGCCCCCGAAAACCGCAGGCGCCTGCGTGTCCGCAATGACGACGTCGTACCCGCCAATCTGTCCCGGATCCACGGAGGCGCCGGCAACCGAGTCCGCCAGGACGCCCAGCAGGTCAGCCTCCGAGGGATTCCCCAACCCCCACACCGGATTCATGTGCCGCTGTTTGTCCAGGGTGAGCCCCTCGTTCACCGCCCGGTCCAGGTGGATGGCCAGCTGCGGGAACCGGAGCAGCGGGCCCGTGGCCGTGAGGTGCTCAGTGCCATTGAGCATCACCAGCCGGCCCGCAAGCCGGAGCTCGCGGTCGAGCCAGGAATTCAGCAGCGGTCCGCCGTAGATTTCCACCCCGGCCTGGAGCCAGCCGTGGGCGCCGGTGGTGGGCTTGGGCTTGAGTTTGAAGGACGGCGAATCTGTGTGCGCCCCAAGGATGTTGAACCCGGTGGTCGGTCCCGCACCTTCGGGGACCGACCACGCTGTCAGGGCGCCGTCCCTGATGATGAAGAAGGAACCTGCCCCGCCCTCCCACGGCTGCCGCTCATCCAGGCGGGTGAACCCAGCCTCCTCGAGCCGGCGGCCCCCCTCATGCGCGGCATGGAAGCTCGACGGCGATGCGCTGACATAGGCGCCAAGGTCCTGGATGTGGTCTGCGGCAGACGAAGGCAAAGGCATGGTCCCGAGTCTAGCGCCGCGCCTACTCGGCGGGTGCCGCTGCAGGCTCGGCCGGCACGGCCGACTGGCTGGCAGCAACGCCCTTCCGCCGGTAACGAAGGACGCCCAGTACCACCACCACGGCCGCCAGCGCCAGTGACAGCAACAGGGATTCCCGCGTGGATTCCACGATCACCATGCCGATGAGCAGGGCCACGATGCTGATGATCGCTGCCCAGGTGAGGTACGGGAACAGCCACATCTTCAGCTGCAGGTCCTTGGCCGCGGCCCCCATGCGGCGGCGGAGGACCAACTGCGAGGCCGAGATAACCAGCCACACGAACAGGGCGATGGCGCCTGAGGTGTTGACCAGGAAGAGGAATACGGTGTCCGGGGCAATGTAGTTCAGGCCCACGGTTACGAAGCCGACCACCGTTGAAGCAAGGACAGCCGCAGCGGGGACGCCGCGCCGGGAGATGCGGGTCCATGAGCGCGGAGCGTCACCGCGGGTGGAGAGCGAGAAGAGCATGCGACTGGCAGTGTAGAGGCCAGAGTTCAGGCAGGAGAGCACGGAGGTAAGCACCACGACGTCCATGATGGTTCCGGCGCCGGGAATGCCGAACAGTTCGATGACGGCGACGTAGGGGCTCTTTGCCACGGAGGCAGAGTTCCACGGAAGCAGCGTAACCACCACGGCAATGGAGCCGATGTAGAAGACCAGGATGCGCCACACGGTGGACTTCACGGCCTTCTTCACGGCATCCACGGGGTTCTCGGATTCGCCGGCTGCGATGGTGGCGATCTCAGCGCCAAAGAAGGAAAAGACCACCACCAGGATGCCGGCCAGGACCGCGCCCGGACCGTTGGGCATGAACCCGCCGTTATTGATCAGGTTGCTCAGTCCGGGAGCGGGGACGCCGGGAATGAGGCCCAGGATGGCGGCGGCGCCGAAGAGCAGGAAGAGGACGATTGCCGCCACCTTGATGGAGGCGAACCAGAATTCGAACTCGCCGTAGGACTTCACGGAACCAAGGTTGGTAAGCGTAAGCAGCACCATGAGCACCAATGCCCAGACCCACTGGTCAATGCCAGGCACCCAGCGGTGCATGATGGCGGCGCCGGCCGTGGCCTCGATTCCCAGGACGATGATCCAGAACCAGGCGTAGAGCCAGCCGATGCTGAATCCGGCCCAGCGGCCCAGTGCCTTGTCCGCATAGGTGGAGAACGAGCCTGTTTCGGGGTTGGCTGCGGCCATCTCGCCCAGCATGCGCATCACCAGGATGACCACCAACCCGGCGGCTGCGTACGCCACGAGGATGCCCGGGCCGGCCTGCTGGATGGCTGCCCCCGAGCCGACGAAAAGGCCTGCACCAATGACGCCGGCGATGGCGATCATGGACAGGTGCCTGGGTTTCAGGGACTTTGAGAGTTGCTGGTCAGCATGCATGGAAGCGCCGTCCTGTTGGGAAATAGCATGGGTTGAGCGACGTACCTTGGTGGACCACCGGCGGACCGTGTGGTGCACCACATCGTCGTTTCACCCTAGATCCGCCATTATGCGCCTTGCTTTGTGCAGTCCAACAGATCTGGTTCCCCGGAACAGGACGGCTCTCCAAGCAAGAACCATCAGCGGCAAGAAAAGTTTCCTGGCAGGCATATTTGTAATGTGCCAGAAACCACGCGCACGCCGCGAGGCGCGAGGCGGAAGCAGGGGTAGCTACACGTCCCGGCGCTTCAGCAGGACGGCAGCCAGCAGGAGGGGAATGACCACCCAGGCGCCGAGGACCAGCCCGGCCTGCCATGCCTCAAGGGTGTCCGGAACGTGCTGGGAAGCCGTCAGGGGATCGACGGTGTTGCCAGGCAGGTACTTGCGGGCTTCCTCGAAGAAGTCCCCCGGGATGAGCTGGAAGGCGATCGGTGCCACGAAGAAGATGCCCACAAGGCTCATGATGCCGCCCGCGGAATTCCTCAGCAACGTTCCCAGTGCCATGCCGATCGCGGCGACGGCTGCCACGTAGATGCTGTTGACCAGGAGCAGCTTCACGGACTGGGAGCTGGCCAGGTCCAGTGTGAGGCCGTAGTTGTCCAGGATGGGAACAGCCACCAGGCCGGCAATCCAGGTGGACACGGCGGTGACGGCGAAGGAGGCCACGATCACCACCACGAGCTTCGCGGCGAAGGCGGGGAGCCGCTTGGGCACGGCTGCGAAGGTGGACCGTGCCATGCCGGTGGTGAATTCCGAGCTCATCAGGAGCACGCCCAGGGACCCCAGGATCAGTTGGGCGAAGGCGATGCCCGAGGTGGGCACACTGACGGCAAGGTCTCCGCCCTGGCTGGCCATCCTGGCGGCCGCCTGCGGATCGCGGGTGGCCGCATCAGCGAACTGGCCGGTCCCCCACGCGGACAGCGCACCGAACCCCACCATGACCACTGCGGTGGAAGCAAGCAGGATCAGGGTGGAAAGGAGGCTGCGGAACTTGATGATTTCCGAGTTGAGGACCCGGAAAAAGGTGGGGCCCGGAAGCGGCCGTCCCGCCTTGCTGTGGACCGGGCCGGCGGGAGAGGCCGCCGGTTCGCGGGACGGTGTGGATTCAGTGGTCAGGGAGCTCATTACTTGCTTACCTCCGCAGCGGGCAGGGAATGGTATTCGACGTCGTCCTTGGTCAGTTCCATGTATGCCTCCTCGAGGCTGGCAACGAGGGGCGTGAGTTCGTAGACCATGACCTGGTTTTCCAAGGCCGTCGAGGCGATTGTCCTGGGCTCCAGGCCCGTTACTTCGAGCAGCTCCCGTTCCGGGACGTTGATGAATGCACCCCTTGCGGCCAGCAGCTGATGGAGCCGGTCGGGTTGATCGGTGCGGACGCGGACGCGGGACTGGCCCTTGCCGGTGATGATGTCCCGGATGGGGGCGTCAGCAATGACCCGGCCTCGGCCGATGACGATGAGGTGGTCGGCGGTCTGTGCCATTTCGCTCATCAGGTGGCTCGAGAGGAATACGGTGCGCCCCTGTCCGGCGAGGTAGCGGACCAGGTTCCGCACCCACACCACGCCCTCAGGGTCCAGTCCGTTGACCGGTTCGTCGAGGATCAGGGTCTGCGGGTCCCCCAGGAGGGCCGCCGCAATACCCAGCCGTTGGCCCATGCCCAGGGAGAAACCACCTGCCTTCTTGCGTGCCACAGCGTCCAGGCCGGTCATTTCGATTACCTCGTGCACCCGGGCTTTGGGGATGCTGTGCGTTGCCGCCATGGCCAGCAGGTGGTTGTAGGCACTGCGGCTGGTGTGGACCGCTTTGGCGTCAAGCAGGGCACCCACCTGGCGCAGGGGTGCTTTGTGCCGGACATATGGCAGGCCGTTCACCGTTACAGATCCGGACGTGGGCCGGTCCAGTCCCATGATCATGCGCATGGTGGTGGACTTTCCTGCCCCGTTGGGGCCCAGGAAGCCTGTGACCTGCCCTGCACTGACGGTGAAGCTGACGCCGGCCACGGCGGTTTTGGCGCCGTAGACCTTGGTCAGCCCGTTTGCCTCGATCATGAATCATCCTTTGAACAGCAGCGCGGGGCCGCGGAGGGTTTCGGTGGGTGTTCATGGCCCACGCTACCGAGGTCCAGGCGGCTTTTCGCCGGAATCAGGGATGATTCAGGGGAGAATCAGGGTCCGCCGTGGCCGCTGAGTCAGGAACGGGGTGAGTAGTACGTCAGTGCCCTCGGCCGGACATGGTAGGCGACGCTTCGGACTCCGGCCAGCGCCTCCCCGTCCACCGCCAGCGCCATGGGTGTGCCATCGGCGTCAACCCTGACCTCCTTGGCCTCGCGGAGGTGGGTGATCCTGGAACTTGCCACTGTTCCCGTGAGCACGGACCAGAGCAGCCGGAGCCGGGCGAAGGACTCGTCAGCCGTGATCAGCCGGACATCCAGCACTCCGTCGTCCATGACGGGCCGGATCAGGGGTGCGTGGTCGCGTGGGTAGTAGCGTCCCCGGCCCAGGTAGGCAATCCACACCTTGTGCCGGACGCCGTCCACCGTCAGCGTGGTGGGCGTGCCCCCGGCAAAGGTCCTGAACATGGCAACAACACCGGCCAGCGGCTTTCCGAGTGCGGGCTGCAGGTGCTCCCGGCGCCGGACAAAGTTTGGGTAGAGGCCGATGCTGGACGTGTTCAGCATTGCCACTTCCGATACTTCGGGATCCCCGGCAAGGCCGCGTTCCGCGGATACCACCCCAATGTCCGCCAAGGCCGCCTCACCGTTGCTTGCCGCCCGCACCGCGTCCTTCAGGCTGCCCGTCCCCGCATCCCGGGCAAAGTGGTTGAGGGTTCCGCCGGGCAGGACCAGCAAGGGCAAGGATCGTGCGACGGCGGCAGCGGCCGCGGCGCCGACGGTCCCGTCACCACCCCACACGCCAAGCGCGCGGGTGCCGGTGAAATCGGCGGTGTCCGCGATCCGTTTCACCAGGTCTTCATCAGGCTGCACCGTGTTTATATGCGCTTTGGGAAATACTTCCTGGAGTGCGCTGGCTGTTTCCTCTTTGAAGGATCCACCCAACGTGTTCACGACGATGCTGAGGCCTTCACCGCCAGGCAGCTCGGGCGCGGTGGTCCATGCGCGGGTAGTTGCCGGGGTCGGCGGGCGGACCGGCCACCAGTGGCGGGTCACCAGGGCGGCACCGGCCCCCAGCGCTGAACCGAACAGGACGTCGGAGGGCCAGTGCGCGCCGGTGTGCACCCTCGAGTACGCCACCCCCAGGGCCGCCGGGGCAAGCGCGGCTCCCAGGGTAGGCCGGACCAGGCCAGCACCCACAGCGAACGCCACGGCGGATGCTGAATGGCCGGACGGCATTGAGGAACTGGTGGGTTGCGGGTGCACGAAGCGGAAGACCGGCAGATGTTCAGGCAGCGGACGGGTTCGGGGGAGCAGCGTCTTAAACACCACGTTGGTCACAGCCGAGGCCACCCCTTGGGCAATCAGGCCGTGCAGCGCCGCCCTCCGCGTCCTGCCAGGAAAGAGTGCCAGGACCGCCGCAGTCCCCATCCACAGCTTGCCCTGGTTGGCTGAGGCGGAAAGCCGTCGGAAGAAGACATCGTGGTTGCCGCCCGGCAAGCGGGAAACATGCGCCAAAAGGTATCTATCGAACCGGCTGATCCACGTCCGGCCTCGCGGCCTGCTGCTGTGCATGTGATCACCCTAACCCCAACGGTTACTCCCGCTTGCTGGACTCCGGGGCCGCGGCGTCCCCGGACATCGACTCCTGACCCGGATCCAGCACACCGGGCTCCTGATCCACTTGCAGGGGCCTCGCAGCTCCGGCGAGCAACAGTGCCACCAGGATGGGCGCCATGATGGCCAGCAGTGCCGTGTGGATCCCCGTGAGGTCACCGAGGTAGCCGAGCAGAGGCGGCCCGGCGAGGAACGAAATATACCCCAACGTGGATACAACGGAAACCCGCGCCGCTGAATGTTTCGGGTCGTCAGATGCCGCGGACATCCCCATTGGAAAGGCGAGGGCGGCACCCACGCCCCAAAGCGCCGCACCAATTCCAGCCAGCCAGATGTTGGATGCCAGTACAAAGAGTCCCAGGCCCGCAGCCGCTGCCGCCATGCTGGCCCGCAATACCGCAACACGCCCGTACCTGTCGATGACCTGGCCGCCCAGGAAACGCATCGCCGTCATGGCCAGGACGAACAGGGCGAACATGAGGGCACCCGTGGATTCGGAGGCGCCAATGCCGTCCACGGACGCCTTGGCGATCCAGTCGTTTCCGGCCCCCTCCGTGAGAGTGGCGCCCAGAACCACCACCCCGATCAGCAGCGTCCTGCTGTCCCGCCACGCGGAAGGCCCCTTGGCAGGTTTCGGCTCTCCCACCGCGACGGCCGTTGACAGGTGGGGAAGGAAGTGGCGTGGCACGACCAGGGCCACCACCACCACCACGGCTGCGATCACCAGAAGATGCAGCGGAAGGTCCACACCCAAAGTGGACAGCGCTGCCCCGATGAGCGCCCCCACAAAGGCACCGCCGCTGAAGGCCGCATGGAACTGCGGCATGATGGTCCGCCGGAGCTTGTGCTCTACGTCGGCCCCTTCTATGTTCTGCGCCACGTCCCATAGCCCGATCCCGATGCCGAAGAAGAACAGCGACACCGCCGTTCCGGGGATGGATGTCAGCGAAAGGGAGAGGGCAATGCCCATGCCTGCTGCCGCCGCCAGCACGCCCGCAAAGCGCACGGTGTTGGCTGTACCGATCCGGCCGACCACCAGGCCAGCCGTGGGAAGCGCAAGCAGCGAGCCGATGGCCGTGCACAGCAGCAGGGTGCCCATTTGGCCGGAGGTGATCTGCAGCGTTTGCGTAACGGCGGGAATCCTGGCCGCCCAGCTGGCGAAGACCAATCCGTTGACGCCGAAGACCACGAACGTGGCCGCGGCCGCTGCTTTTAATCCTGCCCGCTCTTCGGTTCCGGTATTGCTGCTCATACACTCACTACTTCCACTGGGTATTTGTCGAGTTCAGCGCGGTCCTGTACGCTGAATTGCCGGTCTGTCACGATGAGGTCCGCCCGGTCGAGGCCCGCCACGAGCGGCAGACGGCGTAACCACGGCACCTGCGCTTGAGACAATGGGCGCTCTATCAGCGGGTGCGCTGTACGCGCTGCTCATCCCACACGGGTTCTGTGGACTCGTACACTTTGCCGTCCGAGCCGAACACCAGGAACCTGTCGAACGTCCGCGCGAACCACCGGTCGTGCGTCACAGCCAGCACAGTGCCCTCGAAGTGGTCGATGGCACGTTCCAGGGCTTCGGCCGAATGCAGGTCCAGGTTGTCCGTGGGCTCGTCCAGCAGGAGCAGTGTGGCACCGCTGAGCTGCAGGAGCAGGATCTGGAACCGTGCCTGCTGCCCGCCGGAAAGGGACTCGTACTTCTGCTCCGACTGCGCCGCCAGGCCGTAGCCGTCCAAGGCGCCCGCGGCGGCCTCGCGGCCCAGCCCGGAGCGGTGTTCGTCGCCACGGTGCAGGATCTCCAGCAGGGTTTTGCCCAGGAGATCGGGGCGAACATGGGTCTGGGCGAAGAAGCCGGGGCGGATCCGCGCACCCAGTTTCACGGTCCCTTCGTGCGGCACCTCGGCTATGTCCACGTCCGAGACGGGCAGGTGTTCGCGTTCGGGGTCCGTGCCGCCGGTGGCCAGCAGCCGCAGGAAGTGTGACTTTCCGGAGCCGTTGGAACCCAGGACGCCCACCCGGTCGCCGAACCACACCTCGGTTGAGAACGGCTTCATGAGGCCCGTCAGCTCGAGCCGCTCGGCCACAATGGCGCGTTTGGCGGTCCGCCCGCCCTTGAGCCGCATCTGGACGTTCTGCTCGATGGGCAGGGCCTCGGGCGGTCCCACTTCCAGGAACTTGGCCAGACGCGTCTGGGCAGCGTGGTAGCGGTTGGCCATGTCGGAACGGAAGGCGGCCTTGTTCTTGTACATGTTGACGAGTTCCTTGAGCTTGATGTGCTCCTCGTCCCAGCGTTTGCGCAGTTCCTCAAAGCGCGCGTTGCGGTCTGCGCGCGCCTCCACGTAGGAGCCGAAGCCGCCGCCGTGGATCCAGGCCCCTGCCCCGTTGATGCTCGGTTCCAGGGTGACGATGCGCCCGGCGGCGTTGTTCAGCAGTTCCCGGTCATGGCTGATGAAGAAGACGGTTTTCTTTGAGTCGTTCAGCTTTTCCTCAAGCCAGCGCTTCCCCGGGACGTCCAGGTAGTTGTCCGGCTCGTCCAGGAGCAGGAGGTCGTCCGGGCCGGCAAACAGTGCCTCCAGCACCAGACGCTTCTGCTCACCGCCGGAAAGGCTCGACGCCGGGCGGTGCTGCGCACGGTCAAAGGGCATTCCCAGCGCGGCCGTGCAGACCTCGTCCCAGACGGTTTCGACGTCGTAGCCGCCCGCGTCCCCCCAGTCGACGATCGCCTGGGCGTACCGCATCTGGGTGGGCTCGTCGTCGTGTTCGATCATGGCCAGTTCTGCCTCATCAACCTCGCGGGCAGCGGCCGCGAGGGCCGGAGGAGCGGCAGAGACCAGGAGGTCCCGCACGGAGGAGCCGTCCCGGACCTGGCCCACGAACTGGCGCATGATGCCCATGGTTCCGGAGCGTCCCACCACGCCCTCGTCGGGAACAAGATCCCCGGCGATGATGCGGAACAGCGTGGTCTTACCTGTGCCGTTGGGCCCGATCAGGGCGGTCTTGGTGCCGTCCGGAACCTTGAAGGTCACCCCGTTCAGGAGCTGGGTGCCGTCGGAGAGGAAGTAGTCGATGCCGGAAACGTCAATATGGGCCACGCCGTCAATCCTCCCATGCCTGTTCCTAGCCGGCGGCGGTAAGGAACTGCTTCAGCAGCGGGCCGGAGGTGGTGGCGCCCAGGCCGCCGTCCTCCACGAAGACGGCCACGGCCAGGTCGCCGTGGACGGCAACGATCCAGGCGTGGGTCTTGGGCGGGTTCTCTGTGCCGAATTCGGCGGTTCCGGTCTTGGCCCCCACCGGTGCCCCCGGGACGCTGGAGAGGAAGCCTGCGTGCCCGGACGTTACGACGGCGCGCATCATGTCGGCCAGCGAGGCCGCTTCGGCTGCGGTGATGGGTTTGTCCGACGCCGTTGAGGGCGCTTCAGCCGTAGCGGTGGCCGACGCTTCGGCTGCTGGAGCGGTCGAGCCTGCGGTCGTTCCGGCGGCGGGAGCACCGGCGTCGGGATTAAGGACCAGTTGAGCCGAAACCGGGGCACCCTTGGCGACGGATCCGGCCATGATCGCCGCAGCCAGCGGGGACAGCAGCACCTTGCCCTGGCCGATCATGGATGCCGCGTGTTCGGTGCCCTGGGCCTCACCGGGGACGGAACCCAGGAAGGCTTCCGCACCAAGTTTGGGCGCCTCGACCGCCACTCCCATGGACGTGGCGGCGGCTTCGAGCTGGCCCTGTGAGACGGAATCGCGCTGCGAGATGAAGGCCGTATTGCAGGAATGCGCGAAGGCATCCCGCAGTGTCACCGCCCCCAGCGAGGATTCCGGATAGCCTTCGGAGTTCTTGAAGGTCCGTCCGTCCACGGTAAGGGTGGGGGTGCACTGGACGGTGGAGTCCGGCGTCATGCCGTTGCGGAACATGGCAAGGGAATCAACCATCTTGAAGATGGAGCCCGGGGCGTACTGCCCCAGCATCGCAGTGTTGTAACCGTTGCTGCCCGGCCCGGAGGCCGCTGCCAGCACGGCCCCCGTGGAAGGACGCAGCGCCACGATGGCGGACGCGGGCCCCACTTTGTCCAAGGTGCTCTCGGCCAGCGTCTGCAGCCGGGGATCGAGGGTGGTCTTCAGCGGGGTCCCGGGCTTGGGGTCCACCTGGAAGAGGACGCGGCGGGGGTCGGTGCCCGCGGACTGGATCTGTTCGCGGGTCAGGTCGGCACGCTGTGCACGGACCACGACGGCATCCGATCCGCGGAGCTGTTCATCGTACTGCTGCTGGAGCCCGCCGATGCCGGTGACGTCGCCGGCAACCAGGGCGCCGTTTGATGCCTCGATCTGCTCGGCGGAGGCTTCCCCCACCGAGCCGAGCACGGCACGGGCGAACGTCCGGCTCGGGGCCAGCGGGATTGATGCTGGAATGCCACGGGCACCCGGGATGGCCTGGATCTGCTCATTGGAGATGGTCCGGCCCTCTTCCCGCAGGGTGATTGCGGACACGAAGGCCTGGGCACCTGCTGCCTTGACCTGCTGCACGTAAGCGGCGGGGTCCACGCCTACCAACGCTGCCAGCTTTCCTGCCGAATCCGCGGGATCTGCGCCGCCAAGCTGCGGTTTGTCGATCCCCACGTTCACCACCGGACGGTAGGTCACCAGCGGGACATCACCGGCACCCAGGATGTCTGCCCGTTTGGGTGACTGGGAGCCCTTTGTCACAATCTCGCTGTCCGCAAGGCCCGGTGCCAGCATGGCCGGGTCCCAGACGGTAAGCCACTTGTCGCCGGACTTCTTGAAGTTCGCCGCCAGGGTGTACTTCCACTCCGCATCGCCGAACTTCCAGGTGTAGTCCAGCGGTGCGGATGCCTTGTCCCCGTCCAGCGTGAGTCCGCCTGCCTGGACCTCTGGTTTTTGCGGGTCCAGGGCCGCGAAGACCTGCTTGAGCTGGTCGTTGGCCGCTGCGGCGTCCTTGCCGTCAAAGGCCACGGACCCGACATCCAGTGCCGAGACCGCGCCGGCCAACTGTTGTGCGGCGGCTTCCGCCCCGGATTTTCCGTCGTCGCAGGCCACCAGCGAGGTTCCGAGGATGAGCGCAGCTACGGCCAGCGAAAGTTTTGTTGATTTCCCCATCGCGCCATTATCCCCCGGCCCGGCCGCCTGCTGCGCCACGGCGCAGCAGGTCAGGACCCTAAAAGCCCAGGTCCGGGAGCGGCAGCTTGAAGACGTCCTTGAGGGCGTACCTGGCGGCATGCATCCCGGGCATGCCCGTCACCCCCGGGCCCGGCGGCGTGGAGGACGAGCACAGGTAGACGCCCAGCAACGGCGTCCGCCACGGAACTGGGGAGACCACCGGCTTCTGGATCAGCCCGCGCACGTCCATGATGCCGGCGCTGAAGTCGCCACCGACGTAGTTGCGGTTGTACTCAGCCAACTCCGCCGCTGTGATGACGTGCGATTCCACCACCAGGTCGCGGAAGCCGGGCGCGAACCGTTCCAGCTGGGCCACCACCTGGCTGGTCATGTCCTTGGTGGAGCCGGAGGGGACATGGCAGTAGGTCCACAACGTGTGCCTGCCTGCAGGGGCCCGGCTGGAGTCAAAGCGGGACGGCTGGGCCACGAGTACGTAAGGCCGCTCGGGATGGCGACCGGCACTGACTTCGTTTTCGGAGCGTGCCAATTCAGCCCTCGTACCGCCGACATGGACGGTACCGGCGTCGGAAAGTCCCGCACCTTGCCAGGGCACCGGGCCGGACAGGATGAAATCGACCTTGCAGGAACCGTTGCCGTAGCGGAAACGCTCCAGAGCCCGCCGATAGTGGCCCGGAAGTGAGCTGCCTGCCATGTTTAGAAGTCCCCGGGGGGCCACGTCCAGCAGGGTGGCCCGGGCGGCCGGGAGCTGCTCCAGCCTGTCTATGGGTGTTTCAGTGTGGATCACGCCGCCGTGGGCGCGGATGTCATCCGCCAGTGCTGCCGCGATCGAGGCGGAACCGCCGCGGGGGATGGGCCATCCCCCTGCATGTCCCAGGGCACCAAGCATGAGACCCGCCCCGGAGGCTGCCAGGGACGGCAGGTGTGAAATGGCGTGGGCAGCCACCCCGCTCAGGAGGGCCGGTGCAAGCTCTTCCCGGAACCGGAGGTTCCAGAGACCGGTGCCTTGTTCCAGGGTCCGCAGCCCGTAGATGCCCGCTATGAGCGGGTTCCGGGGGACCCGGAGGAGCTGGTTCTGGGTCAAGTCCATGACGTCATCGATATGGCGGACCAGCGGTTCCATGAGCCGGCGGTAGGCCGGGCCATCCTGTCCAAGTGCTTCCGCCGTCCTGTCCAGCGACTTGTACGCCAGCGCTGCGCGGCCACCCTCCAGCGGCGACCCAAAGGAGATCTCCGGGGTGATCAGGTCAACCCTTCGGGGCAGCTCGAAGGCGCGGAAGAACGGGGAAGCCACGGCCATCGGATGCACGGCGGAGCAAACGTCGTGGAAGTGGCCGGGCTGCATCAACTCGGTGGTCCGTGTGCCACCACCGATCTTTGATGCTGCCTCGAAGACCTCCACTGAGAGCCCGGCGCGTGCCATGACCGCCGCTGCCGAGAGCCCGTTCGGACCGGAGCCTACTACCGTGACATCAGGCATGGGACCTTGCTTTCAAAGGTAGAGGCGAACGGTCCGCGGCGTCGGCGAAGGGACCGCCATGAGGATCGTCAACGTGGTGCCGGCGGATGGGGTCGTAAGCGGGGTTGTAGATGTCCCAGGTGACCCGCACCATGAGGTACGCCACCGCGGCCATGTGCGCGGCAACGGCCAGGACGTAGTACGGCATGTCCAGGTTGTGCTGGGAGGAACCTGCGCTGGTCACTTGTCCAAGGTACATCCAGACCGCAGCCCAATGCAGGGCTTCGATGCCCTGCCAGACCATGAAGTCGCGCCACCGCGGCCGGGCCAGGGCCAGGAGCGGGATCAGCCACACCACGTACTGGGGTGAATAGACCTTGCTGGTGAAGATGAACGCTGCGACGATCAGGAAGGCGAGCTGGGCCAAACGGGGACGACGGGGCGCCGTCAGGGCGACAACCGCAATCCCGGCACAGGCCAGCACAAAGAACCCCGCGGACAGGACGCTGACACCGTCGGCCCCCAGCGTGGACCAGCCCAACCTGCCCGCCACCAGGTTGTAGGCAAACCAGGCCGAGCTGTATCCCGCGCCCCTGTCGGCACTGTACTGGAAGAAATAGCCCCACCCGGAAGGGTTTACCGCCGCGAACGGAAGATTAACCAGCAGCCACGTCCCGGCCGCACTGCCCGCAGTGACCAGGAACGGCCGCCATTTACCGGTCCGGACCGCGAGCAGCAGTATGGCTCCCAGGACCAGGAGTGGATACAGCTTGGTGGCGGTGGCCAGCCCGATCAGCACGCCCGCAAGTACGGGCCGCCTCCTGGCGAAAAAATACATGCCCACGGCAAGCAGGCAGGCAGCCCACAGATCCCAGTTGATGGTGCCGGCGAGCACGATCCCCGGTGCAACCGCCACCATGGCCGCATCCCAGGGCCGGCGGCCGGGCATGCGCGCCACCACCACCACGGTGACCATGGCCACCGCCGCCAGCAGCAGGGTGTTGATATCGAAGTAGGCCAGAGCCATGGCGTTGATATCTCCGCCGGGCACCAACCAGGCAGTGATGCCTGCGATCAGTCCGATGAGCACCGGGTATTCGAACTGGCTGCCGCTGCCCAGGATGGGGAAGATGCCATCCGCCATCCCACGGTTCCGGAACAGTTCAGGGAAGTCCGAGTAGCAGGTGGCGTAGAACTGTGTGGGCGTCTCCCAGCCGTTGGCCCGGCAGTACCCCTTCAGCAGGATCCCCAGCAGGGCTGCCAGCGCCGTAAGGACGATGAGCACCCTCTCCACCGTAAAGCGGCCGGGGGAGACCACGCCCGGTTCCGTCCTGGTCCCCAACGGGCCACCGACCACCTCCGTGAAATTCCGCAGCAGGTTGTCGCTGCGGCTGGGCACCACGATTCGGGGCCGTCGTGCATCCTCCGGCGGCTGGGTCTCGTGCATGGCATCGAGCTTACCGCCGGCCCCGTCCTGGCGGATCAGTGTTGGCAGGAACGGGGCCGGCCGTCAGCGCAGGCCGCCCAGCTGCTGGTGCAGGAGCACGAAGACATCGTTCCGATGGTGCTCCAGCAGGGCGCTGTTGAAGGAACTGCGGCGCTGCAGGGTGCGGGACAGGAGTCCCATGATCTTTTCCATCAAGGAAGCCACCTCCTTTCTTTGATCACTGAGTGAAAAATGGCACGTTGAATTAGCCCGGCTTTTAGGCGCAACAAACCGCATAAATACGGGCGCGGGGACTCCACAAAGGGAATTAGCGGAAATTGCACGCAGGCAGCGCAATTTAATGGGTGCTGCCCAGGAAAGAAGCCGTAAGGGAATTGCCTCAGAACTCTTTCGGGCAGGGACTATTCGAGTACAGCGCAGGGGCTATGCCAGGAGCTTTTCCAGGGAGTCAGCGGGGAAACGCAGCGGTCCGGAGCCGGGCGGGAGCCAAAGCTCCGGCCCGCCTGCTGATGCTGGTGCCGGTTAGCGGCGCCGCGGCGAGCCCGGGAAGGCAACCGTGCGGCGGGAACCGGAGTAGACCGAGGCTACGCGCGCGTGATCAGCAAAGGCCGGGAACGCATTGACGGGGGCATTCCATTCGCCAGTCAAAGTCATCATTATCCCAACCTCCTTTTCTGCTGTCCGCTGCGTTGATTGCGATGCGGTCTAAGACCCAGGCAGATCACCTTGGGTCAGGAACAAAGTTACCCCAGGAATCAGCAGAAGGCCAGCAATTCCTGGGGTAAAGGCAAAACTTCTTGGAAAAAAGATTCAGAGTCCCCACCGGACAATAGCGGGCGTCTTTTTATCCCACCCCAATGTGCAAACCTTGGCGGTACCCAAAATAAAGTGCCGGCCCTCCGTGGGCGGCAGTTCCAACCAGCGCGCGGTGAGGATCCGGGAAAAATGTCCGTGCGCCACGATCAGTACATTGTCCATTCCGGATTCCAGGACCCGGCCGATGATCTTGTCCGCCCGCGCTGCCACCTCGTCCAGCGTTTCGCCATTGGGCACGCCGTGCGTCCAGATCAAGTAATCGGGGTTGTCCTTGCGGATCAGGTCGGAGCTGATGCCCTCATAGTCGCCGTAGTTCCATTCGACGGCGAGCGGTTCGTGCCGTGCGTCGGGGAAGCCGGCGAGTTCGGCCGTCCGCCGTGCCCGCCGCAGCGGTGAGGTGAGCACCAGGTCAAAGTCGACGCCGTCCAGCACCTTGCGGGCCTCCACGGCCTGCTGTTCGCCTTCCACAGTCAGGGGAAGGTCGGTGAGGCCTGTGTACTGCCCGCTCTTGGACCATTCGGTCTCGCCGTGGCGGAGGATCCAGAGCTGGGGGCGCGGGGCAAAGGCGGGATTGGTCACTTGGACTCCTCAGCGGGTGAAGGTTCGACGACGGCGGGAGAGGCATCTGCCCCGGGTCCGGCAGGTGCTGATTCAGGCTGTTCGGCCCACCAACGGAGCAGGCGCGCCTCCGCTTCCTCCGTGGGCAGCGGTCCGTCTTCCATGCGCTCGTTGAGGAGGAATTTGTAGGCGCGGCCCACTACCGGCCCCGGTTTTAGTCCCAGGAGGGCCATGATCGCCGCTCCGTCCAGGTCCGGGCGCACCGCGTCCAGGGATTCCTGTTCGCGAAGTGCGGCGATCCGGGATTCGAGGTGGTCGTAGGCGAAGGCGAGCCGTTCGGCCTTGCGCTGGTTGCGGGTGGTCACGTCGGAGCGGGTGAGCCGGTGCAGCCGTTCCAGCAGCGGGCCGGCGTCAGTGACGTAGCGCCGGACGGCTGAGTCGCTCCAGCCGGCGTCGCCGTAGCCATAGAAACGCATATGGAGCTCCACCAGGCGTGCCACGGCCTTGGTGGTGTCGTTGTCGAACCGCAGCGCCTTCATCCTCTTGGTGGTGAGCTTGGCACCCACCATGTCATGGTGCCGGAAGCTCACCGCGCCGCCCGGTTCGAAACGGCGCGTAGCCGGCTTCCCGACGTCGTGCATTAATGCTGCGAAGCGCAACACGAAGTCCGGCCCGGGCACGGGGCCCTCTGCGCCGGTTTCCAAACCGGCAGCCTGTTCCAGGACCTGGAGGGAGTGCTGGTAGACGTCCTTGTGCCGGTGGTGCTCGTCGGCTTCCAGGCGAAGGGCGGACACCTCGGGCAGCACGTGCTCGGCCAGGCCCGTGTCCACCAGCAGGTCCACGCCCACGCGGGGCCGTGCCCCGCAGATCAGCTTGACCAGCTCGTCCCGGACCCGCTCCGCGGAGATGATCTTGATCCGGTCCGCCATGTTGGTCATGGCCTCCCGGACGTCGTCGCGGACGGAGACCCCCAGCTGGGCGGCGAACCTGGCCGCACGCATCATCCGCAGGGGGTCATCCGAGAAGGACGCCTCGGGCGAACCGGGCGTGGCCAGCAGGGAGGCGTGAAGGTCACGCACGCCGCCAAAAGGATCCACCAGCTCCATGGAAGGCAGCTTCAGCGCCATGGCATTAATGGTGAAGTCGCGGCGCAGCAGGTCATCGGTCAGGGAGGAACCGAACGCCACCACCGGTTTGCGGGAGTCCGGATCGTAGGCCTCCGCGCGGTAGGTGGTGATCTCGATCTGGAAACCGGCCTTGCGCATGCCGATGGTGCCGAAGGCCTTGCCGATCTCCCAGAAGTTGTCCGCCCACTTCTTGATCAGGGCCACCGTCTGGTCGGGAGTGGCGTCAGTGGTGAAGTCCAGGTCTGGGGAGGTCCGGCCAAGGAACAGGTCGCGCACGGGACCACCCACAAGGGACAACTCGTGGCCGGCGTCCACGAAGCGCTGCCCGAGCTCCAGGACCACCGGATCCACCTTGAAGTCGACAGTGTGGGTATCAATCTTGTGATGTGCGTGCGCCATAGTTCCTTAAGCTTGGCAGAAACCAGCGCCACGGCAGTCCAAAAAAGCGTCACGATCCGCGCTGAATGGTGTTCCCTTCCCGAAAGTACGTCACATCCCGTCCATGTTGGGGTCATGTTCCGGTCATCACCGGAGGGCAACAGTCGTTAGAGTGGACTCCATGGCCCATCCAGTACCGAGCGCTCCAGGCAGGAGGACAAACGCACCGTTGCCGTCGGCGATCGGTGCGCACGTTGCCCCTGCCCAGCAGTCGGCACCGGCGTCGCTGCCCACGGTTGAGGAAGTCTCGGCCGGCGGCGTTGTAGTGGACACGTCCGACGCCGAATTGAGGGTGGCGATTATCGCCCGCCTTAACAGGGGCGGACGCCTCGAGTGGTGCCTGCCGAAGGGCCACCCGGAAGGCAAGGAAAACAACGAAGAGGCCGCTGTCCGGGAAATTGCCGAGGAAACCGGGATCGAGGGCGTCATCCTGGCCCCGCTTGGCAGCATCGACTACTGGTTCACCGTCAGCGGCCACCGGGTCCACAAGACCGTTCACCACTACCTCCTGCGCGCCACCGGCGGCGAGCTCACCATCGAGAACGATCCGGACCAGGAAGCCGTGGATGTCGCGTGGGTACCCATCCACGAGCTGGCCCGGAAGCTGTCCTTCCCCAACGAACGCCGCATCGCCGACCTCGCCCGCGAGGTCCTGCCCGGGCACCTCTAAGCCAGCCCGCCGCCGTCGCCATTGCGGTGTTCTGTGCCCGCGGGTGAGACGATGAAGTCGATGTCAGCTACCAACTTTCCTTCCGACCGGTCCGGCCGGCCCGATGACGCCGCACCCGACGGCGTGCCTCCGGAGCCGGCGGCGCCGGACATTGCCCAGCCAGCGGCAGCGGGTGCCAGCGAGACACGCTCCAGTGCCATCATGGCTGCCGGGACGCTCGTTTCACGGTTCCTGGGCTTCGGCAAAACCTGGATGCTTGGCACCGCACTGGGTCTGGGATCAACGGTCAACGACACATTCATCAATGCCAACAACCTGCCCAACTTGATCTTCCTCCTGGTGGCCGGCGGCGTGTTCAATGCCGTGCTGGTCCCGCAGATCATCAAGGCCAGCAAGGCTCCGGACAGGGGAGCCGACTACATCAGCCGGCTGCTCACGCTGGCGGTCCTGCTTTTGTTGGGCCTGACCGCGCTGGTGACCTTGGCCGCCCCGGCGGTTATCGAGCTGACCACGCAAGGCTACTCGCCCCAGCAGAAGGCCCTGGCGGTCACGTTTGCCTTCTGGTGCCTGCCGCAGATCTTCTTCTACGGCCTCTACGCCCTGCTCACCCAGGTCCTCAACGCCAACGGCGCGTTCGGCCCCGCCATGTGGGCGCCCATTCTGAACAACGTGGTGGCCATCGCCGGCCTGGGCATGTTCATCTGGATCTTCGGCACCAACGAGTTCAGCCCGCATACGCTGGACAACTGGGGTGCCACCCAAACCCTGCTGGTGGCCGGGTTCTCCACCATCGGCGTGCTGTCCCAGACCGCCATCCTGCTGGTACCGGTCTTCCGCCTCAAGCTCGGACTCCGGCCGCGTTTCGGCTGGCGGGGCGTGGGCCTGGGCCACGCCGCCAGGCTGAGCGTATGGACGCTCCTGACGGCCGCCGTCGGGCAGTTGGCCTTCCTCTATGTCATGCGTATCGCCACCATTCCCGGTGCGGAACGCATCCGGCTGCAGCAGGCGGGGGACCCCTCGGCCTCCACCCTTCCCGGCAACGCGGTCCTGGAAGTCGCCAGCCAGCTGTACCTGCTGCCGCACTCAATCATCGCGCTGTCCCTGGCCACCGTGCTGTTCAACCGCATGACGCGCGCCTCCCAGGAGGGCAACCGGGGGGAACTGCGGGATGCGCTCTCGCACGGTCTGCGGACCATGGCCGTGGCCACCGTCTTCGGAGCCCTGGCCCTGTTTGCCCTGGCAGGTCCGCTGGGCATGTTCTTCTCCGGCGGCCTGCGCCAGGACGGCGTCATGCTGGCCCAGACGCTCACCATCCTGGCCCTCAGCACCCCGTTCATGAGCGCCAATTTCATGATGTCCCGCGTCTTCTACGCCAACGAGGACGCCCGCACCCCGTTCTACGTACAGCTGCTCCTCGCGGTGGTGTACGTGGCTGGTGCCTTCGCCATCCAGTTCCTGCCGGTAGGCCAGATTATCTACGCCATTGCCGTCCTCTATATGGTGGGCAACATCCTGTCGGTGGTCATCAGCGCGTTCTTCCTGCGCCGCATGCTGGGCAGCCTCGACGGTCCCCGGATTGCCAACGCATACATCCGGATGGGGTACGCGGCCCTCGGCTCCGCCATCGCCGGTGCCGTCGCCCTGTGGCTGATGGGCAGCTACAACCCCGACGGCTTCGCATGGAGCGGGCGACTTCAGGCACTGGTGACGGTCGTCGTGGCGGGCCCGGTCATGCTGGCCGTCTACTTCCTGCTGCTCAAGCTGTTCCGGGTCTCCGAACTCAGCGATATGCTCCGGCCCCTGCTCGGACGGCTTGGCCGCGGCGGCCAGGCCCCTGCGCCGGAAGCCGGGGACGCGCCGTCGTCCGCTCCTGCCGACGAACCCTCCAGGCCCCGCCCCGAACGGGCCACCACCTCCGTGGACACCGGCCTCATTCCCAGGATCTCTGGTGAGTTCGACGCCGTCTCCTTCCGCGCCGGGCCCGACCCGGAGCGGGGTGGCCGCCGCCAGGAAACGCACGACGACGGCACCCGCCACAGTGCCGACCCAGGCTCCGAAGCGACCTACCTGCCGGGCGAAGACCAGCCGGGCACGGCCCGCGGAGGCCTGCTCAGCGAACAGATTCCACTTCCCGGCCGCCGCACCTACCAGGGGAAAGCCGGTGAGAACCCGTATTTCAGCAGCCGGCGCAAGCGTAAAAAGTGACGCGTGCATGCTTTGGGGCTTGTCTTCTCCGCGGCCGTCCGGGGCGGATCGGCTAGGATCGAACAGGTACAGGGGTAGTTGCAGTCAGGGTTTGGTCGTGCGCGGCGCCTGAACAGCGGTTGCGTCATCGAGGCCGGCAAACCCGGACAGTCTAGGAGGAACACGTGTCCAACCCGATCGATGTCGGATCAGTACTGGGCGGCCGCTATAAAGTGACTGCCACGGTGTTGGCCTCGCATGACCACGATCTGGTGCTGGATGGTGTGGACCAGGTCCTAAACCGTCCGGTCAGCATCCTGGTTGCAGGCCCAGAGAACACGGAACAGGTTGCGCAGAGCGCCCGCGAGGTGGCCACGGGCGAACGTCCCGGCAGCGTGCAGGTCCTGGACCTCGGCGTAACCGAGGACGCCACGTACCTGATTACCAACCACACCTCCGCCGCCGACCTGCTGGACCTGGTGGTGGCCCCCAGCCCGCCCTATGTTGAGCCGTTTTTCACGGACACGCTTGGCAGCGAAATCTTCGGACAGCCGCGGTCCCACGAGCCCGAACCGTACGACGAAGAAGACCACGTCGACGCCGGATACATCAGCTACGCCGATTCACATCCCAGCCAGGTTGATCCGTACCGTTCCGCTCCCTCCGTACCGCCCCGGCCGCCCGTTCGTCCCGCTGCCCAACAGCCCTCTTCGCAGCAACCCTCTTCCAACGGTTACCGCGGTGCTGGTGCTGGTGCTGGCGTGGCCGCTGCGGGTGCTGGAGCTGCTGCAGCCGCGGGCGCCGCCGCTGCCGGTTCAGGTGCTTCCGGTACCGCGGCATCCAAGGCGGGGGCAGGCGCCTCCCGGGTTGATCCGGATGCCACTGCCGCCCACCCAGTAGCCGGCCGTGCCCCTGCTGCTCCCGGACGGGCAGTTGCCGCAGATACAGACACAGGCCCGAACGACACGGCTGCTGTGGGCAGCACCCAGGCACAGCCCGCCTCCCAGCAGCAGCGCAAGCCAAAGGTTTCCCTATGGTCCGAGGACGACTATGCGCAAGTGGATGACCAGGACCATTACGAGGACAGGGACGTAGCTCAGCAGGAATCGCGGCCTGCCAAGGGCAAGCCGGGCCTCTTCCCACGCGCAGCAGCACCCGCTGCCGCCGGAGTCACCTTTGCCGACCGGGACGACACCGACGATGACCGTGATGAGTCCCAAAACCAGCCGCGTTCCATGCGCTGGTTGGTCGGGGGACTGCTTGCTGTCGTGCTGATCGCCGGCCTCATCTTCGCCGTGACCAACCTGGGCAGCCTGTTCAGCTCGGACCCGCAGGCCAAGCCGACGGCCGCGCCGGTCAGCACCAATGCTCCGCAGGCCTCCGCGCCGGCAACGCAGGCAGCTCCTTCGAAGCCCCCCGTTGTTCCGCCGGTGATCGAAAGCGTCAGTCGGCAGGGTAATTTCGATTTCGCCGCCACCTTCGACCGCGACTTGATCAAGGCATATGACGGCAACGCCGCAAGCTACTGGTCCGACATGGAGTTCGCCACGGAAAACTGGGGCGGTTTGGCCCCGCAGGGTGTTCCCCTGGTGGTGAAGCTGGAGAGCCAGTCCACCATCTCTTCCATCACGCTTTCCCAGCTTGGTGGTTCGGGCGGCAACATCACCGTGTACACCAATGACCGGCCCACCACTGAAGGTGCCAAGGTTGTTGGAACCAACAGCTTCACTTCGACTGATCTGAACGTGCCCCTCCCGGAGCCGGTGCAGACACAGTACGTGATTGTGTCCATCAATTCGCTGCCCAAGCTCGCAGCCCCCAAGACCCGCTATGGCTACGGACTCCGGCTGGCTGAGATCAAGGTTCAGTAGGTCCAAGGCAGGCGCTGCGACGGCTCGTCGTCTGCCTTACCCTTTGTCCACCATGCCTGGGCGCTGGAATATTCAGCACACGGACACAGTTGTGCCATGTGGCCGGCCTCCATGGGGAGGCGAGTCGAACAAGGAAGAGGTTCACGGTCCAGTGACCATCGAAGAGAAGGCGGCGTCCGACGTCCGCGACGTCATCATTGTCGGTTCGGGCCCTGCGGGCTATACCGCAGCCGTCTACACCGCCAGGGCAAACCTCAACCCGCTGCTGTTGGCCGGCTCAGTGACTGCCGGCGGTGAGCTGATGAACACCACGGATGTGGAGAATTATCCGGGTTTCCCTGAAGGGATTATGGGGCCGGACCTGATGGAAAACTTCGAGAAGCAGGCTGCCCGCTTTGGGACGGAGATCCAGTTCGAGGATGTAACCGCGCTTGAACTGGAAGGGCCGGTCAAGACCGTCACCATCGCCACGGGGGAGACCTTCAAGGCAAAGGCCGTCATTCTCTCCACCGGTTCCGCATACCGGGAACTGGGGTTGCCCAACGAGAAGCGGCTGTCAGGCCACGGTGTTAGCTGGTGTGCAACCTGTGACGGTTTCTTTTTCAAGGATCAGGACATCGCTGTGATCGGTGGAGGCGACTCCGCCATGGAGGAGGCTCTCTTCCTCACGAAGTTTGCGAAGTCGGTAACGGTTGTCCACCGCCGCGATACGCTGAAGGCCTCAAAAATCATGGCGGACCGCGCGCTTGCCCACGATAAGATCAACTTTGTCTGGAACAGCACTGTTGACGACGTATTGGGAACAGACAAGGTGACAGGTCTTCGACT
Organism: Pseudarthrobacter defluvii; assembly: GCF_030816725.1. Lineage (NCBI taxonomy): Bacteria > Bacillati > Actinomycetota > Actinomycetes > Micrococcales > Micrococcaceae > Pseudarthrobacter > Pseudarthrobacter defluvii. The sequence continues at coordinate 4,322,081 of NZ_JAUSYG010000001.1, read as the reverse complement.
GAAGAACCTGCTGGACGGTACGGTATCAGAGCTCGCCGTCACAGGTGTGTTCGTAGCCATCGGCAATGACCCGCGCACCGACCTCGTCAAGGACGTACTCGATCTGACGACGGAGGGAACCATCGCAGTGGAAGGGCGGAGCTCCCGTACCAGCGTGCCCGGCGTATTCGCGGCCGGGGACGTTGTTGACCCCACCTACCGCCAGGCCATTACGGCCTCCGGCTCCGGGTGTGTGGCAGCCATTGACGTCGAACACTACCTGGCAGACCTGCCGGCATAATCTGCGCACTGTTATCCAAGAGAAAGATAAGGTTATGAGCAACGCTAAAGAAGTAACTGACGCGAGTTTCAGCACGGACGTCCTGTCGGCCGAAAAGCCCGTCATCGTGGACTTTTGGGCGGAATGGTGCGGCCCCTGCCGCAAGCTGGGCCCCATCCTCGATGAAATCTCCGTTGAGTACGGCGAAAAGGTCGATGTGGTCAAGGTGAACGTCGACGACAACCCTGCTATCGCTTCGGAATACGGCATCACCTCCATCCCTGCCGTGTACCTCTTCCAGGGTGGCGAAGTGAAGAGCACCGTTATCGGAGCCAAGCCGAAGCAGTTCTTTGAGAAGGAATTCTCGGACGTTCTTTCCTAATCGCAAGCGCCCGGGCTGATTCTGGGGCGCGTTTCGTAAAGCAGTGGCCGTTGCCGGAAGGCGATGGCCACTGTTTTTTTTGCGAATCAGGAACGCGACGTCTATACCTGCTGACACTCCGGCGCCGACTCTGGGCAGACGCGTGGCTGCTGTTTCACGTGAAACACTGGCAGCTTCCGCCCCAGGTCGCGAGTGAGGGGGAGGGACTGGAGGTAGAGCTCCTATGTTTGCCTCATGTCGTCGGAACGGGACGAGTGCCACTGCTGCGGTGTGCGGCGTTCAGAGCATAGGAGCGCGTGCCGCTACATCCTGCGTTCTAGCAGGGCATGAGGAGGTTCGGCGACTGTGCGCTGCAGTACGAAGAGCTTGCCCTCCATCCCGGGGTTACAAGACGCTGTCTATTCCTTCGCCGCGCAATGCTACCCGGCGCGCCTAATCGCGGTGCCGTTTCACGTGAAACAGTACGAGCCACCCGCGTTAGGGCATGACGCACTGCAAGCACGCAACCTACTTCGCAACATATCCAACTATCTTGCGTATGTTGGGAGCCGCTCGATGATGCCCCACTAGGCAGTTAGGCAAACGGACAACCGAACGCACCAGGGCCAGCACACACTCCCCAAGCACGAGGACTGACCCCGCGCAGTGCAGTCTCGTCTAGAACAAGCCGATCGCGTACTGACCTGCACCGCAGCCCTGGGCTTCACAGCCCGGCCGAAGGCTCGTAACACCGGGGCCGCCGTACGCCTGACTGCGGCTTACACGCGCCTCAAGCCGAAATTGCCTTTGCACATTCCTGTTGAATCCCACCTGCCGAAACGCAGGCCAGCCGTCTTGCACCACACTGTCTACCCACAGTACTGAGCGTGACTCCGCTCTGCCGTGCGGATGAAGACGGACGACATCACCCTGAACGCACCTAGTCGGGCCGCGCGGACAAACCCACATGTAGACCACGGCGGCTAGCAGTAGGCGCAGCCCGTGGGAGACCCGATATGTCTCTGCCTCTCCCTCTCGCAAGGTTATCCTCCATCAGCTTTCCATCGGCACCACCGCCTGCACATGGAGCTTGACCTGGTCAGTTAGCAATGAGGCCACAATGAGGCCCCTTGCGTCAGGGCTGCACGATGATGGAACCTGGTCTTGAAGGAGTACCAAAGAATCAACGTATTCCCAAGAGCGACGCCGCCTATAGCAGTCCGCAGACGTGGTACTCCTAGGGCAGAGTTGCCAGCCGCCACGGGGAGTCAGCGACCCCCCGCCCCTTCCAGCGGTGCCACCAGCCCTCCTCTCACTCGGTCCGTGTGTTCCCACGAGGCGGCGGCTGCGACTGCGCGGATGTTCCACGTGAAACTGGTGCCGTGCCGGCAACCTGCATGTATGAGGTCCGATAACGCGCGCAACGACTGCTGATGCGTGATGGAGCGCGGCGTGCGCCCTGCTCATAAGGCAGGGCCCGCGCCTTGCCGCGACCCCGGGATAATGAGCCCTCCGTCGCCGTGCCTAGGCACCACGCCGCACTGCGGACGAACAGACCCTGCCGCACACATGTTTCACGTGAAACTGTCGCCCCTCTACTGCAAGAGAAGGAACGAAAATGAGCGTTGCGACGTCAGTATCAGTGAACAGAAGAGCGTCCTCCGATGAGGAGAGTCAGGAACCAGGCCGGCGTGGCGAACCACTTAGGAGCAATCGCTGCCAGAACATGAGCCGTGGTGGCGTGCGGAGTTCGGTAACCGCACCGGCGCCGTATCAGCACCTCATGCCTGGGTAGCGCTTGTGGTCGCGTCCCACGAATCGCCGCGAACACCGGCGCCTGCCCGTGCATCTTAAGGTCTCTGTCGGAGCCTGCGGCAGCCTCGGCTAGTCGATGTCGTCCGCATGGTAGAAAGCCTCCCTGAGTGATCCGCGTGCGAACATTGGACGTCAAAGTATCAGCAGTTTGGTCGCGGCTGTCTCGAAGGGCGCAGCCTAAGGCCGTCGTACTCACAGTGGGTATGGCGGTCTGCTCAGCGTACGCGGAGACGTGACGGCCCTGTGGGGAAGCGGAGCCAACGCGTCTTCCTCGGCCACGATGACGCCCTTGGGGGTACCGACCGCACTCCTGGCAACGCAGTCGTCCCCAATCTTATCCACAGTCGCCGCGCGGCCATCCACAGGATTATCCACAGCGTCCATGAACCTTCACGAGTCGGGATTGCCGAACGCCTGAACAGTCGGAGCTGCGTACGTCGGCGTGCGCCCTAGCACCGATATTACCGGTCGCGTACGGAAGCTCCCAGGAGCCACAAGGGGCGTGCAGGGAGCAGTCAATGCAACCGATCCGCGGCGACTCCGAGGCAGAGCAGCGGCACGGCTGGGCGCTGACGATCGTTTCACGTGAAACAGCGCGGTTGCTTCGCTCCGCTGCACCCGACGGGCGCTCTTACGGGATGCTCGTGTCGCTGCAGGGGGATGGAGGATGCACCGAGATATCCCCAGACCGCCGCGGTTATCCACCTCGTTATCCACAGGTCCTGGATTCCCACGCGAGGCGAAGCCCGCGTACCGCTAGTTCCTAATAATAGGCGTAAGGAGACAGCTCAAATAGGAAAGACGCTATCCGGTGGGTTTGCTCAGGCGGTACCAGCATCTCCAACTAGTCCTCGCCCGGGCGGATCTCACAGCGATAGGGGCCGGCAAGCAGCTTCTTCCTGCAAACCCGAGTCGAACCATGGTGCAGAGGTACCTGGTGTCCGTTGGCGTGCTGTGGCCCTGAGATGGCAGTCGTACGGCTGTCCACCGTCACTGGCTCGATGCCTGGCCGTCCTGGACGGACGTGCGAACGGGTCTCGCCGCTACATGTCGAGTAGGGATAGCGGCGCCTTGCAGACCTCGGAGGAACGGCCCCGGTAGGGGCCGTGTACTTTAGCTCATCCTCACAGCGGCGCAAAGCTGTGCATCATGCCATTCGCCCTAACCGCTACGCACATCATGAGCGCCAGCGGGATACGCGCGGGTTCATAAGCACCCATGCAGACGTCGGTACACCTCCGTATACAGAGCAGCGCGGCGCGCAAACGGATCGTGCGCTCATCCCTGCACGAGCATCTCGCGTCGACGGCCTTAGGAGCTGATCGCGATTTAGATGTTGGGCGTCGTGCATCAGGACTGCAGGCGGGAGAGAAGTAGTTTCACGTGAAACATCCCCGGTGATAAGCGCGGATGCTGGGGCGATGGCGATGCATCCACAACGCTGGACGAGAGAACGAGCCCAGCGGAGACAGCAGATGCCATAGATGGAAGGAAACCTGTCCGAGCATGCGAGGGGAGCGTGCACTATCCAAAGCTGCGAGACGGGGCAAGCGGTTGAGCGGTCCTTGGCCCAGGCCGCGCTGTTTCACGTGAAACGTGCCTGCTCCTCCTTCCGCCTGCCAGTCACCACGGAAGTATCCGAGGTAGAGAGCTAGCCCCCCTCAATCCATCTACAGAACGAGTGCGCAGGTATCACAAAGCGACAAGAGAACGCGCGGGCATGCTAACGGTATCGGTGAACGGATGGCAAACGCCTATGCGCCGCGGTTACTCCGGCCCTTCCGAAGCCAAGATCCTGCTGAAGGGACAGGCCACCCGAAAAGGTGCTCGACGGAATCGCATGAATACACTTAATTGCGCAGGAATCGTACGGCCGCTGACGCACAAGAGGAAGGCCAGCGCCGACACGTCAGTCTGAGCGGGTGTCATCCGTAGACTCCCGTGTACCGTTCCACTGAACTGGCGTCTTTCAGTCGGCAGAAATGGAAGTGACTCGAGAGTAAACACCACGCTGTCTAAGTTGCCCATCACTGTAGATCTACGCATCGAGGCTCAGCAGCAGAGACGGAGGACACCGACATGGACACGGCAAAACGAGCGTGGGCGTCTGAGTGGCGTACCCCACTCGCCCGCGCCGCCGCTACTGGGGCAGGCGTGTTTCACGTGAAACGTGCGTTCCTCTAGCCTGGAAATGAACAAAGCCCAAATCTCGGTTCGCCTACTCGTCCATCAACGCGAACTGATATTTGCTGGGATCCATGAAGAAGGCACATGGAGACGGGGAGCTGGGACTAAAGAGACGAAAGCGTGGAGCTAGTAATCGAACAGTAGGCCACCGAAGAAGCTGGTGCCAACTGGAGGGGACGGCGACATACCCGCCATCAAGTACCGCCCGCATGGAGTCGGGCAAAATCTGCTGCAATATCGGCTGCCTGAAGGGCACTTATGTCCTCTACTGGTGCTGCTAAGTTGCAGGTGGCAAGCACAGGCTGCGCCGCTGTAGCGGAAGAGCGCCAAGGGGGAGCAAACGGCCTTGTCCTTCACGGCATCCAGCGATCCTCGGCAACGACCGGCTACCACACCGATATTGCATAGAAAAAGGCCCGATTCCGAGGAATCGGGCCTTCTCGGCGTTTCAGTTCGTCGAACCGGGAGCTAAAACATCCATGATTCGGTTCAGGTCCTCTACGCTGGCAAATTCGATGCTTACCTTCCCCTTCCTTACGCCAAGGGAAATCTTGACGTTCGTATCAAGGCGGTCGGAGAGCGAGGAAGCCAGGTAGTCCAGACGTTCATGTCGGGCCCCAGGGCGCGGAATGTTGTTCTTTGCAGGCTTTGCGGGGTCCTGGTAGAGGGTCACAGCCTCCTCTGTGGCGCGTACGGACATTCCCTCTGCCACGATCTTCTGCGCAAGGCGCTCCATGGCTGCAGCATCAGGAAGCGAGAGAAGGGCCCGGGCATGTCCTGCAGAGAGCACACCGGCGGCCACGCGGCGCTGTACCAGCGGGGGAAGCTTCAGGAGGCGGAGAGTGTTGGATACCTGGGGCCTTGAACGGCCGATGCGGTCCGCGAGCTGCTCGTGGGTGGTCCCGAAGTCTTCAAGGAGCTGCTGGTAGGCCGCAGCCTCTTCAAGCGGATTAAGCTGGCTGCGGTGGAGGTTCTCAAGCAACGCGTCCCGGAGAAGGTCGTCGTCCGCTGTATCACGAATGATGGCAGGGACAGTTTCGAGCCCCGCGGCCTGGACAGCGCGCCAACGGCGTTCACCCATGACGAGCTCATAGGGCTCGCTACCCGATTCGGTTGATGTCCGAACGACGATGGGTTGAAGAACCCCGATCTCGCGTACGGAGTGGACCAGCTCGGCCATGTCGTCTTCGTCGAAGACATTTCGGGGCTGCTTCCGGTTCGGGTGGATGTCGGCCACCGGAATCTCGGCGAAACGGGCGCCGGGAACCTCGACGAGCTCGATGCCTGAGTCAGCTGTCTTGCTGGCCGTGGCATTCCCAGCGGGAGTTGCAGTATCCGTCGGCGTCGTTGCTGCTGGATCGCCTACGGCGGCATCAGACTCGGCTGCCGGCTTGGACTCGGCGGTGGGGGACTTCGTGGCAGGAGTCCTTTTGGCCGGCATGGGCGGATCCGAGGGTGCTGGCGCGGATTTCCTGTTGCCCGTCGCGGGAGCGGATTTGGAGGCAGCTGTCTTAGCCGTAGAAGGACGGGCGGCCGGGGCTGCGGCTTCCTTCTCCTGCAACCGGGCGGCTGCCACCGCAGCGGGCTGCTCGGCCGATTCTGTTTTCTTCCGCCCTTCTGGGAAGAAGAGATCCACAGGCCGGGATACCGCCCCACTGTTGCCGGAACCATTGGTTGCGGCGGAACTTGGAATCAGCGCGCCAAGACCGCGGCCTAGGCCTCGTCGCTTATCGCTCATGGGTAAATCCCTCCAGTGGTAGAGCGAGGCCAAGCCTTGCTCCGTGCGTTGCGGTATTGAAGATTTTATCGTTCCGCTATTTCGGCAGCGGCTTCCAGGTAGGACAGGGCACCGCTTGAGGACGGATCGTACGTCATGACAGTCTGCTGGTAGCTGGGGGCTTCGGAGATCCGCACGGACCGCGGGACAACGGCCGAGAGCACCTGGTCGGGGAAGTGCTGGCGTACCTCCGCGGCAACCTGGGCAGCAAGGTTGGTACGGCCGTCATACATGGTGAGCAGGATGGTCGACACAACGAGGTCCGCGTTGAGGTGTTTCTGGATCATCTCGATATTCTTGAGCAGCTGGCTGAGGCCCTCCAGTGCGTAGTATTCGCACTGGATGGGAATCAGTACTTCACTGGCCGCGCAAAACGCGTTTACAGTCAGCAGGCCCAGGCTGGGCGGGCAGTCAATAAAGACGTAGTCCAGCCGCTCCTCGCCGTTCTTCTCCCGCGTCTTGGCATACACATCGATGGCGCGGCGCAGCCGCTGTTCCCGGGCCACGAGGGACACGAGCTCAATCTCGGCTCCTGCCAGGTGGATCGTGGCAGGTGCACAGATCAGCTTGCCAATATCCGGGCACGGGGCCACCACGTCAGCGAGCGGAACGTCGTTGATCAGGACATCGTAGATGCTGTCCACATCCGCGTGGTGTTCGATCCCCAGGGCGGTGGAGGCGTTGCCCTGCGGGTCGATATCAATGACCAGTACGTTCAGTCCGGCAGCTGCCAGGGCGGCCGCAATGTTCACCGTGGTGGTGGTCTTGCCCACCCCGCCCTTCTGGTTGGACACAGTGAAGATCCGGGTCTTTTCAGGGCGTGGAAGCTGGCGTCCCATCAGGCGCTCACGGCGCTTCGTCTCGTGGGCGAGCTCGCGTGCGATGGGGCTGGAGTCGTCGATGGCGTCAATAACGTTGGATCGACCATTGGAGGTTGTTTCACGTGAAACTGTTTTGCTGGGAGCTGGAGAGGAAACCGTTTTAGGGTGGTTTCCTCCTCGGGCAGGAGCCATGCCGGTTCCGGTAAGCCCGGACCCAGCGACAGAACGTGCCGACCCCAAGGACACAAACGGCGGGATCCGTTGTGCGGAGGCTTCACTACTGGTCACTGGGGCACACTCACTCTCGTTCAGCCAATTTTGCTGCCGTGTCTAGCCTAACTGCTCCGGTCTGCTGACAGCCGTCAGCGGGCCCGGGTCAGGACTTCTTTTGGGACTTGTTCACCACGATGCGGACCACCGTGGTGGGCTCCTCGAGGAGGTTGTCGCCTACAGTCAGCACCGACGTCTCAACACCACCCAGCTTACGGATAGTCTTGGCGGCCTTCTCAATCTCTTCACCGGCACTGCGGCCCTTGATAGCCACCACTTCACCCCGCCCACCCAGAAGCGGGATGGTCAGGCCGGCGAGGTTTGTCAGTGCAGATACGGCCCGGGCCGTTACTACGTCGGCGTCCACGTGCCCCACAGCCAACTCAGCCCGGGTACGCATCACCGTGACGTTATCCAACCCGAGGTCATCCACTACTTCCTGGAGCCAAATGACCCTGCGCTCCAGCGGTTCAATCAGGGTCAGCTCAAGGTCCGGGCGCGCGATGGCAAGGCACAGGCCGGGCAGCCCGGCGCCGCTTCCGACGTCGGCCACGTGGCTTCCGGGGGCAATCTCGCTTTCGATGACTGCACAATTTAGGACATGCCGGCTCCACAGCCTGGGAACCTCCCGCGGACCAATGAGGCCCCGCTCAGTTCCGGACGTGGCCAGGTGCTCCACGTAGCGCTTGGCCAGGTCCAGCCGGTCGCCGAAGATTTTCTCAGCAGCGAGTAGCTCTGCTGCCGTGATGTCAACCATGGTTATTGGGCCAGCATTCTCTAGTCCGCGGAAACAACAATATGGCGTCCGGCGCCTTCGCCCTCGGACTCGCTGACCAGGCCGAGGTCGGCCACAGCATCGTGCACAATCTTGCGTTCGTAGGCGCTCATAGGTTCCAGCGCCACAGACTTGCCGGTTTCCTTCACAGAGGCTGCGGCATCTTCGGCGATCTTCTGCAGGTGGCCGGTGCGCTCCTGCCGGTAACCGTTAATATCAAGGACAAGCCGGGAACGGTTTTCCGTGGCTGACAGTACTGCCAGCCGCGTCAATTCCTGAAGTGCTTCGAGGACCTCTCCGTCTTCGCCAACCAGGCCCTCAAGCCCTTCAACTTCCTCGTCGGAGACAATGGAGATATACGTGCGGCCGTTGCGGACCTCGATGTCGATGTCGCCGTCAATATCGGCGATGTCCAGCAGCTCCTCCAGGTAGTCCGCAGCCACGTCCCCCTCTTCCTCGAGGCGGCTGGCGGCAGAACCCTTGACGGCGGAATCATCCTGGTTCACGGAATCGTCCTGATCTTCGATCTCTTCAGAAAAGGCGTGCTCGGTGCTCTCAGCTGACATTACTTCTTCTTCCTGTTCTTGCGCTGGGGCTGGACGCGCTGTCCCTTGATCTCAACTGCGGCGGCCGCGGCGTCGTCGGCTGCTTCGTCCCGCTTGCCGGTCAGGACGGACAGTGCCGGCAGACCCTTGGCGGCGCGGCGTTCGGCGAGGGCCTTGGCTGCGGGGGATCCCGGCGTCGGCATGCGGCGGATGACGAAGAACTGCTGGCCCATGGTCCAGAGGTTGGTGGTGGTCCAGTAGATCAGCACGCCGATGGGGAAGTTGATGCCGCCTACGCCGAAGACGAGGGGCAGGATGTACAGCATCATCTTCTGCTGGCGCATGAACGGGCTGGCCATGGCTTCTTCAGACATGTTCTTCGCCATGATCTGCTTCTGGGTGATGAACTGCGAGGCCGTCATGGCCAGGATCATCACGATCGACAGCACCACCACGGCAACCTGACCGCCGCCACCCCCGCCATGCAGCAGGGAGGCGGACAGCGGAGCCCCGAAAATGCTTGAGGCGTCGAATTCCACCACCTGCTCGTGGCTCATGGCACCGATGCCCTGGCCCTGCTCCTTGGCCCCCGAAATACCGGACAGCACCTGGAACAGAGCGAAGAAGAACGGCATCTGGATCAGCATGGGCAGGCAGGCGGAGAACGGGTTGGTTCCGTGCTTCTTGTACATGGCCATCTGTTCCTGCGCCATGGCCTGGCGGGACAGCTGGTCGGTTTTGCCCTTGTACTTGTCCTGGAGCTTCTTCAGGTCGGGCTGCAGCAGCTGCATGCCACGCTGGGCCTTGATCTGCTTGACGAATACCGGGATCAGGGCGGCACGGATCACCAACACCAGTCCGATGATGGACAAAGTCCAGGTCCAGCCGTTCGCGGCGGGCATCCCGATGGCACTGAGGCCATCGTGGAATCCAATCATGATGATGGAAACCAGCCACTTGAACGGGGCCATGATTGTTCCAAAGAAGTCCATACTTATCCCTATTCGTCAGGCCGCACTGCGGCCTTCTTCATCAGTCTTAACAACCAGGAACTTGTCCGGGTTGTTAAGCACAACAATTGTGGGGGTCTGGCCTTCAGGCCATTCCCTGCCGCCGGCGGGGACGTGGTCCACTCCGCCGGCGTTCCATGGATGGCAGTGGCCAAGGCGACGGGCTGCGAACCAGCTTCCTTTGACGGCGCCGTGTACAGTGACCGCTTCAAGGGCATAGGCCGAGCACGAAGGGAAGAATCGGCAGACCGGGCCGTACAAGGGAGAAACCACCTTGCGGTATGCCATCAGCAGGAGAATGAGGATGTTCCGGGGCAGGTTCCAGAGGAACTTCCCGACGGCGGCGGTCACATTCCGGAGACGGGCGACGACGGCAGTGGCGTTAGGCACGCGTTGTCCCCTCCTGTGTTGTACCGGCCGAACCTTTGGCGGCAGCCCGTGGAGGGCGGCCGGCCAGCCGGTTCAGCGCAGATCCCAGTGCAGCGTTGTAGTCCGCCAGCAGCTGGTCCCAGCTGGCGGCGGCAGACGCGGGAAGCGCCCGCACCACAATGGCGAGCCCCGTGGGGTGCCCACCCAGCGATGCAGCAGCTGCTTCTCTCAGTCTCCTCTTAACGAGGTTCCTGACCACAGCGTTCCCTACACTCTTGGAAACAATGAACCCGATCCGGCTGGGTTCGTCGGCAGCAATGGCTGCCGCATATAACACTACGTTCCGGCGCCCATTGCGGACACCGGAACGTACAGTTGTTGAAAAGTCGGTTGAGGTCCTCAAGCGGTTGCGGGCGGCCAGCACCTTAAACTCGCAATGGGGATGTCTACCGACGAGCCAGTTATTTAGGCCGACAGTTCGGTGCGGCCCTTGCCACGACGGGCTGCCAGGATGGCACGGCCGGCACGGGTACGCATACGAAGGCGGAAGCCGTGCTTCTTGGCTCGACGGCGGTTATTCGGCTGAAAAGTCCGCTTGCTCACGTTAGTTACTCCAGTGGATCAAAGGTGCGCCCACCCGATCAGTATGGGGAAGAACTGGCCGACGCTAAGTTTTGTATATGTACGCTTGCCCCGGCTGCCCAGGCGCGCTGCGCTTGGATAGTTCGGTTGGGGCCAAAAGCGGACACAAAGGACTTCACAACGTTAGGGCAATCCGCGGTCAGGAGTCAAACCGGAAGGTGCCTCTCCGGCTGTCCCCAGCTGTGCCTAAGTATCCCCACAACCCTGTGGATGAAGTGCCTCACAGGGCCGGCTGGAGAACCACACCCGTGTAATTATCCACAGCCGGATAGCCAGCTATCTTCTAGGCTTTTCATCCCCTAGAGTGTCCCAGTAGCCGATTATCCACGGGCTGTGCATAACCCTGTGGATGAACTTGGGCCAGGACCCTGGTTCCGGACCTGGGCTGCAGGCAATGCAGGCATAGCAAGTTTTGAGGGAACCGATTGATGACAGTAGACGAAGCCAACCACGCCAATACTGTCGGAAGTTCCTGGCGCCGGGTTGTCAGCCTGCTGGAACAGGACCACCGTGTTTCCCCCCGGCAGCGGGGCTTTGTCATTCTTGCGCAGGCGCAGGGTCTCATTGGTTCAACCCTCCTCGTGGCCGTCCCCAACGAGCTCACCCGGGAAGTGCTGCAGACGCAGGTCAAGGATGCGCTTGACGACGCGCTGCACAATGTCTTCTCCGAGGACATCCGCTGCGCCATCGACGTCGACACTGACCTGGTTCCCATCCACGCGGAGCCCGAGCCCGTCGTCGAACCCGCCTACGCACCGGACCAGTTGATCGAGCAGAAGCCGCAGCCCATGCTGCCCAGTACTTCGCACGAATTTGGCCGGCTGAACCCCAAATACGTGTTCGATACCTTTGTGATCGGCTCCTCCAACCGCTTTGCCCACGCCGCCGCCGTCGCTGTCGCTGAAGCTCCCGCCAAGGCATACAACCCGCTGTTCATCTATGGCGACTCCGGGCTGGGCAAGACCCACCTCCTGCACGCGATCGGCCACTACGCCCGGCGGTTGTACAGCGGCATCCGTGTCCGCTATGTCAATTCCGAGGAATTCACCAACGACTTCATCAACTCCATCCGTGACGATGAGGGTGCCAGCTTCAAGACCACGTACCGCAACGTGGACGTGCTGCTGATTGACGACATCCAGTTCCTGGCCGGCAAGGACCGGACGCTGGAGGAGTTTTTCCATACGTTCAATTCGCTGCACAACAACAACAAGCAGGTGGTCATCACGTCCGACCAGCCGCCCAAGCTGTTGGCTGGTTTCGAAGACCGCATGAAGTCCCGCTTCGAATGGGGCCTGCTCACCGACATCCAGCCGCCGGAACTTGAAACCCGTATCGCCATCCTTCGCAAGAAGGCCCTGAGCGAGGGACTCTCCGCCCCCGATGATGCCCTGGAATACATCGCCTCCAAGATCTCCAGCAACATCCGCGAGCTCGAGGGCGCACTGATCCGGGTCACGGCATTCGCCAGCCTGAACCGCCAGCCCGTGGACGTGGCCCTTGCCGAGATGGTCCTGAAGGACCTCATCACCGACGACGGTGCACAGGAGATCACGTCTGCGCAGATCCTCCAGCAGACCGCGGACTACTTCAAGCTCAGCATGGAGGAACTCTGCAGCAAATCCCGCACGCGGACTCTGGTCACCGCCCGCCAGATCGCGATGTACCTCTGCCGGGAGCTGACTGACATGTCGCTTCCCAAGATCGGCCAGGAACTCGGCGGCCGTGACCACACCACCGTCATCCACGCGGACCGCAAGATCCGCGAGCTGATGGCCGAGCGCCGTGTGATTTACAACCAGGTGACGGAGCTGACCAACCGGATCAAGCAGCAGCAACGCGACTCCTGAATCCACACGGCGCCCCGCACTCTATACCTTATTAACAGGGGCATGTGGATAAGCCTGTGGATAGTTAAGGGGACAAGCGCCATTAATGGGCTTAAAACCCTTAAGCCGTCTGTGGATCGTCGAAAACCGGCTTTTGCGTTGTCCCCATCCACACCCTGTTTAAAACCCAGCTACGCACATTCGATGAACAGGGCTTAACCGCGGATCCGTGCGACAGGACTGGGTTATCCACAGTTTCCACAGCAGTTATTAACACTACAAATCCCAAAAAATTGAAGTCCCTCAAACAACAAGATCGATGCGCCCGTCCTCCGAGGGGGCCTGCCGGCCCAATGGAGCAGGCGGAGCAGACCCGGGGGATGGGTTAATCCCCGATCTTCCGGCTAAGCTGTCAGCAGCGCTCCCATCCCTGGGTTTTCGTGTGGTTCCCGTCTCCGCGGACCATGCACCAGCCGGGTTGCGCCCAACTTCTTCCGGAGTTTTCCAGCGAAACTCCCGGGTCATTTGGCAGCAGCAATGAAAGGCGGCACCCTTCCGTGAAGTTCAGAGTCGATCGGGACGTCCTGGCAGAAGCCGTTACCTGGACAGCCCGGTCCTTGTCTCCGCGGCCGCCCGTACCCGTCCTTTCCGGCCTGCTCCTGAAGGCTGAAGCGGGAACCGTCAGCCTCTCCAGCTTTGACTACGAGACCTCAGCGCGGCTTGAGATCACGGCAGACATCCGGGACGAAGGCACCATCCTGGTCTCCGGCCGGCTGCTTGCCGATATTTGCCGCAGCCTGCCTTCCGCGCCGGTGGACGTTGAAACCGACGGCAACAAAGTCACGCTTACGTGCCGCCGGAGCAGCTTCCACCTGGCCACCATGCCCGAAGCCGAATACCCGCCGTTGCCTGCCCTGCCCGCAATCAGCGGAACGGTAGCCGGCGATGCCTTCTCGCAGGCTGTCTCCCAGGTCATCATTGCGGCAAGCAAGGACGACACCCTGCCCATCCTCACCGGCGTGCGGATGGAGATCGAAGATGATCTGATCACCCTGCTGGCCACCGACCGCTACCGGCTGGCCATGCGCGAAGTCCCATGGAAGCCCGTTACACCGGGCATCTCCACCAGCGCGCTGGTCAAAGCCAAAACCCTCAACGAGGTAGCCAAGACCCTGGGCAACAGTGGAGACATCAACCTGGCATTGTCCAACGACGACAGCCGCCTGATCGGCTTCGAGAGCGGCGGCCGCACCACCACGTCCCTGCTCGTGGACGGCGACTACCCGAAGATCCGGTCGCTATTCCCCGAATCCACACCCATCCACGCCACGGTCCAGACCCAGGAACTGGTGGAAGCCGTCCGCCGTGTATCGCTGGTGGCCGAACGCAACACCCCGGTCCGGCTCGCCTTCACTGCCGGCTTGCTGAACCTGGATGCCGGCACGGGTGAGGATGCGCAGGCGTCGGAGGAACTCGAGGCCCAGCTGTCAGGCGATGACATCACCGTTGCCTTCAACCCGCACTACCTCATCGAGGGACTCAGCGTCATTGAGACCAAGTTCGTGCGGTTCTCCTTCACCACGGCGCCCAAGCCGGCCATGATCACCGCCCAGGCCGACGCCGACGGTGAAGACCAGGACGACTACCGCTACCTGGTGATGCCGGTCCGCCTTCCCAACTAGTCCCCACCGCCCCCTTGCCTCGCAAGCTCGGCCAGGGAACCCGGACGGCCTGGGCCCACCCACCGCCTCCCACCGCCAACCCCGTTCCTCCCACTAGCGCAGAAAAGAGTTCCACCATGCACATTGGACTGATCGGCCTCGGCAAAATGGGATTCAACATGCGCGAACGCTTGCGCAAGGGAGGCGTGGAGGTCACCGGCTACGACCGGAACCCGGACGTCACCGACGCCGCCAGCGTCGATGAGCTGATCGCCGCCGTTCCAGCACCAAGGATCGTCTGGGTCATGGTACCGTCGGGTGCCATCACGGACGCTGTGATTACTGAGCTTAGCGAAAAGCTGCAGCCGGGAGACCTGATCATCGATGGCGGCAATTCCCGGTTCACTGAAGACCAGAAGCATGGCGAACTGCTCGCCGCCAAGGGCATCCGCTTCGCTGACTGCGGCGTCTCGGGCGGAGTCTGGGGCCTGCAGAACGGGTACGGGCTGATGGCCGGCGGCGACGCGGCGGACATCGAACGGGCACTCCCGGTCTTTGATGCCCTGCGCCCGGAAGGAGAGCGGGCGGACAGCTTTGTCCACGTTGGCGGTATCGGCGCGGGCCACTACGCCAAGATGGTCCACAACGGGATCGAATACGGCCTGATGCAGGCGTACGCCGAGGGCTACGAACTGCTCGCCGCCAAGGAGATTGTCACGGACCTGCCCGGCACATTCCGGGCTTGGCAAAAGGGAACGGTGGTACGTTCCTGGCTCCTTGACCTCATGGTCAAGGCCCTGGACGAGGACCCGGGCCTGGCCTCGATCGACGATTATGTAGAGGACTCCGGCGAAGGACGGTGGACGGTGGAAGAGGCAATCGCCAACGCTGTCCCCGCGCCGGCCATCACCGCTGCACTGTTCGCCCGCTTCGCATCCCGGGAGGACGCCTCGCCCGCCATGAAGATGGTTTCCGCGCTGCGCCACCAGTTCGGCGGCCACGCAACCCGTCCCGCCAAGTAGCATCCATCGGGAACCAACAGCGTTCCCAGAATTGCCGAAAACCGCGTGTATCTGGAACACCTTTCACTGACCGACTTCCGCAGTTACGCCCAGGTTGACCTTGCCCTGGGTCCCGGCGTTACCGTCCTGGTGGGATACAACGGCATTGGCAAGACCAACCTGATGGAAGCCATCGGGTACCTGGCCACCCTCAGCTCACACCGGGTCAGCTCCGATGCTCCGCTGCTGAGGTTTGGCACGGAACGGGCCCTTGTCCGCGCCCGCCTGGTCCGTGGAACCCAAACCACTGTCCTTGAGCTGGAAATCAACGCCGGCCGGGCCAACCGGGGCCGCATCAACCGCAGCAACCCGGTGCGCGCCCGCGACCTTCTTGGCATCTGCCAGACTGTCCTCTTTGCCCCGGAAGACCTGGCCCTGGTCAAGGGTGATCCCTCCAACCGCCGTCGCTTCCTGGACGAGTTGCTGGCCAGCCTGGTTCCGCACCATGCCGCCACGCGCAGCGACTATGACCGCGTACTGAAACAGCGCAACGCCCTGCTCAAGTCGGCCCGCGCCGGGCGGTTTACCGCCGCGCATGAGTCAACCCTGGACGTGTGGGACCAGCACATGGCCCGGGCCGGAGCGGAATTGCTGCATGCACGGCTGGAACTGGTGGAACGGCTCCGCCCGCACCTCGCCCGGGCCTATGCGGAACTCACGGACGCGTCCAAGCCCGCTGACGCCACCTACCGGTCCACCCTCCAGAACCAGATGGACGACGACGGCGTCCCGGCCGCCGCAGGGCAGCCCGCCGCAGCGGGAGGTTCTTCAGGCGAACCGGACGACCTCCGCCTGCTCTCCGTTGAACAACTCACCGACCGGTATGTCCGGGCGTTCGCGGAATCGCGGAAAAAGGAACTGGAACGGGGCATCTCCCTGGTCGGTCCGCACCGCGACGAACTGGAGCTGATGCTCGGCCAGGCGCCGGCCAAGGGCTACGCCTCGCACGGGGAAACCTGGTCCATGTGCCTGTCCCTCCGGCTGGCCTCCTACTACGTCATGCTGGATGATGCCCGGACCGGCGGTTCAGCCCCCATCCTCATTCTTGACGACGTCTTCGCAGAACTGGACGTCCAGCGCCGGCGTAAACTGGCGGCAATAGTCTCCGGCGCGGAACAGGTCCTGGTGACCGCCGCCGTCGACGCCGATATTCCGGAAGAGCTGTCCGGGCGGCGGGTGAAAGTCATCCCGGGAGGTATCGATGAGCAGTGACCAAGGCGGCGGGCTGCAGCCCGGCCGGGAACCTGACAACATCGATGCCCCGCAGGCTGCGCTGAACCGCATGCGCGAGGCCGCGGCGGCGCGCGGCGAAGTCCGCAGGAAAGTGGCGCGGCCGGGTTCGCAAAAGGCCAAAGGCAGTATCCGCGACACCCGCGGCTTCAGCCAGTTCCACGCCACCGGCCGTGACCCGCTGGGCCTGGGAAAGGTTGTCGGACGGCTGGTGGCGGAGCGGGGCTGGACCTCACCCGTGGCCGTCGGATCCGTCATGGCCGAGTGGTCCACCCTGGTGGGACCCGAAATCTCCGCCCACTGCACACCGGAAAGCTTCACCGACACCACCCTCCACGTACGGTGTGATTCCACTGCCTGGGCCACCCAGCTGCGGCTTCTGAGCAGCAGCCTGCTCGACAAATTCCGCCGTGAACTGGGCGACGGCGTGGTCACCAGCATCCAGGTACTTGGCCCCTCGGCACCGAGTTGGCGCAAGGGTGGGCGCAGTGTCAACGGCCGCGGGCCGCGGGACACGTACGGATAGTCCGCGCGGCAGCTCTTGAAACTGCTTCCCAGGCCGTGTACGGCGCTGTAAGGACTCGAGGGCGTATAGGCACCCGGAGGGCGCACCGCTGGGCCGCCCTAGGCAGGGCCTAGAGCCTCGCAGAGCCATATTCGCTGCGGGCGAAGCCCCTGGAATGCGGGGATATGCGGCTGTTCGCGGTAGAATTGGTGCAGATAACTGGGCGCGGATGAAACGTTGACTTCAGTCCGTTCTCCGCGCACTTTTCGTGTGCGGGGCATGGACCACCATCGTCAGCAAGTCACCGGCGCCATAAGTTTGTGCCTGTTGGCGGGTGGCTTTTCCCTTGGGAAGAGAAACCGGCCGGCCATAATCGAGAACAGAGGAGTCGCAGCGCCTGTGGCTAACGACAATACAGATATTCTGGCAGCAGATACAGCAGTCGAGGATGGCCGCACCCCTGATACTCCACCTGCGGCAGCCACTCCAAGGGAATACGGCGCCAGTGACATCACTGTCCTTGAAGGCCTCGAGGCTGTCCGCAAGCGTCCCGGCATGTACATCGGCTCGACTGGTCCCCGCGGCCTCCACCACCTGGTTTACGAAGTGGTGGACAACTCCGTGGACGAGGCGCTGGCAGGCTACTGCAGCCACATCGAGGTAGTCCTGCAGGCCGACGGCGGCGTCAAAGTGGTTGACGACGGCCGCGGCATCCCCGTGGACATGCACCCGACAGAACACAAGCCCACCGTCGAGGTGGTCATGACCATCCTGCACGCAGGCGGCAAGTTCGGCGGCGGCGGGTACGCCGTGTCCGGCGGCCTCCATGGTGTCGGCATTTCAGTGGTCAACGCCCTGTCCAGCCGCGTGAACACCGAAGTGCGGCGCCAGGGGCACGTGTGGCGAATGTCCTTTGCCGACGGAGGCAAGCCGCAGGGCAGCCTGGTCAAGGGCGAAGAAACGGATGCCACCGGTACCAGCCAGACGTTCTACCCGGATCCGGCGATCTTCGAAAGCACCGAGTTCGACTTCGAAACGCTCCGTGCCCGCTTCCAGCAGATGGCGTTCCTCAACAAGGGCCTGCGCATCACGCTCACGGATGAGCGCGACGCCGCATCAAGTGAGGCCGACGGCGACCTGGACCTCGATGACCTCAGCACCGAGGGTGAGGTCAGCGCAGAACACCGCACGGTGGTGTACCAGTACGACGAAGGCCTGTTGGACTACGTCAAGCACCTGAACTCGGGCAAGAAAGTCGAAGTGGTCCACGAGGACGTCATCGCCTTCGAAACCGAGGACAAGGAACGCCGCGTCGCCCTGGAAATGGCCATGCAGTGGACCAATGCCTACTCCGAGAGCGTGCACACCTACGCCAATACCATCAACACCCACGAGGGCGGCACCCACGAAGAGGGTTTCCGCGCTGCCATGACGTCCCTTATCAACCGGTATGCCCGGGAAAAGGGCATCATCAAGGAGAAGGACGACAACCTCACGGGCGATGACATCCGCGAGGGCCTCACCGCTGTCATCTCCGTCAAACTGGCCGAACCCCAGTTCGAGGGCCAGACCAAGACCAAGTTGGGCAACTCCGAGGTCAAGGGCTTCGTCCAGCGCGTGGTCACCGACGGCCTGGGCGACTGGCTGGAGCGCAACCCCGGCCCCGCCCGCGATGTGATCCGCAAGGCCATTTCCGCCGCACAGGCCAGGATGGCGGCCAGGAAGGCGCGCGACAACGCCCGTCGCAAGAGCCCGCTGGAATCGTTCGGCATGCCCGGCAAGCTTTCCGACTGCTCCTCGAAAGACCCGGAAAAGTGCGAGGTCTACATCGTGGAGGGTGACTCCGCCGGCGGTTCCGCCAAGCGCGGCCGCAACCCTGAAACGCAGGCCATCCTGCCGCTGCGCGGCAAGATCCTGAACGTGGAGCGGGCCCGCCTGGACAAGGCCCTGGGCAACGCGGAGGTCCAGTCCATGATCACTGCCTTCGGCACCGGCATCGGCGAGGACTTCGACCTCGCCAAGCTGCGGTACCACAAGATCGTCCTCATGGCAGACGCGGACGTGGATGGCCAGCACATCACAACCCTGCTGATGACCCTGCTGTTCCGTTACATGCGGCCGCTGATCGAGAACGGTTACGTGTACCTGGCGCAGCCCCCGCTGTACCGGATCAAGTGGTCCAACGCCCCGCACGACTACGTCTACAGCGACCGCGAACGCGATGCCAAGCTGGTGGCAGGGCAGGCAGCGGGACGCCGCATCCCCAAGGACAACGGCATCCAGCGCTACAAGGGCCTGGGCGAGATGGACTACACCGAGCTGTGGGATACCACCATGGACCCGGATCACCGCACCCTGTTGCAGGTCACCATGGACGACGCCCTTGCCGCCGACCAGATCTTCTCCGTCCTCATGGGCGAAGACGTGGAATCACGCCGCAACTTCATCCAGCAGAACGCCAAGGACGTCAGGTTCCTGGACATCTAAGGACCCGCTCCAAAGTATTCGGAACCAGACATATACCTGAAACGGAAAATAAAGAATGAGCGACGAAACCCCCGAGAATCCCGCCCCCGAGGCCGGAACTCCGGACACCGTTCTTGAAGGTGACGTGCTGATCGACCGCGTGGAGCAGGTGGATCTGCAGACGGAAATGCAGCGTTCCTACCTGGACTACGCCATGGCAGTCATTGTGGGCCGTGCCCTCCCTGACGTCCGGGATGGCCTCAAGCCCGTGCACCGCCGCGTGCTCTATGCGATGTTCGACGGCGGCTACCGCCCCGACCGTTCCTTCAACAAGTGTGCCCGCGTGGTGGGCGAAGTCATGGGCCAGTACCACCCCCATGGTGACACCGCTATCTATGACGCCCTGGTGCGCCTGATCCAGGACTGGACCATGCGCTATCCGCTGGCGCTGGGGCAGGGCAACTTCGGCTCGCCGGGCAACGACGGAGCGGCGGCTCCCCGGTACACCGAAACCAAGATGGCGCCCCTGGCCATGGAAATGGTCCGCGACATCGACGAGGAAACGGTCGATTTCCAGGACAACTACGACGGCAAGAACCAGGAACCCACCATCCTGCCGGCCAGGTTCCCCAACCTGCTGGTGAACGGTTCCTCCGGCATTGCCGTCGGCATGGCCACCAACATCCCGCCGCACAACCTGCGGGAAGTGGCCGACGGCGTGCAGTGGTACCTGGCCAACCCTGAGGCCACCCGCGAGGAGCTCCTCGAGGAATTGCTGGTCCGGGTCAAGGGCCCTGATTTCCCCACCGGCGCCACCATCCTTGGGCACAAGGGCATCGAGGATGCCTACCGGACCGGACGCGGTTCCGTCACCATGCGCGCCGTGGTTGCCGTGGAGGAACTGCAGGGACGCACCTGCCTGGTGGTCACCGAACTTCCGTACCAGGCCAACCCCGACAACCTGGCCATCAAGATCGCCGAACTGGTCAAGGACGGCAAGATCCAGGGCATTGCCGACCTTCGGGACGAAACTTCCGGCCGCACCGGCCAGCGGCTGGTCATCGTGCTAAAGCGCGACGCCGTGCCCAAGGTGGTTCTGAATAACCTCTACAAGCACACCGAGCTGCAGAGCAACTTCTCGGCCAACATGCTGGCCATCGTGGACGGCGTCCCGCGAACCCTGAGCCTTGACGCATTCATCCGCCACTGGGTGACGCACCAGATGGACGTCATCGCCCGCCGCACCAGGTACCGGCTGCGCAAGGCGGAGGAAGAAGCCCACATCCTGCGGGCCCTCCTGAAGGCACTGGACATGCTGGACGAGGTCATCGCCCTTATCCGCGCCTCCAGCACCACCGAGGCCGCACGTGACGGGCTGATGGAACTGCTGGACATCGACGAGCTCCAGGCGCGCGCCATCCTCGACATGCAGCTGCGCCGCCTTGCCGCCCTGGAACGCCAGCGGATCCAGGAAAAGCACGCTGAACTCGAAGCCCTGATCACCGAGTATAAGGAAATCCTTGGCTCCGAAGAGCGCCAGCGCGGGATCATCAGCACCGAGCTGGGCGAAATCGTGGACAAGCACGGCGATGACCGGCGGACCAGGATTCTCATGGGCTACGACGGCGACATGTCCATGGAGGACCTGATCCCCGAAGAGGAGATGGTGGTCACCATCACCCGCGGCGGCTATGTCAAGCGCACCCGCAGCGACAACTACCGGTCACAGCAGCGCGGCGGCAAGGGCATCAAGGGTGCCCAGCTGCGCGGCGACGATGTTGTGGAACACTTCTTCGTCACCACCACCCACCACTGGCTGTTGTTCTTCACCAACCTGGGCCGCGTCTACCGTGCCAAGGCGTACGAGCTGATGGAAGCGGGGCGGGACGCCAAGGGCCAGCACGTTGCCAACCTGATGGCATTCCAGCCCGACGAACATATCGCCCAGGTCCTGGACCTGAAGGACTACCAGCAGTCGCCGTACCTGGTCCTGGCCACCAAAAGGGGGCTGGTCAAGAAGACCAGGCTGGAGGACTACGACACCAACCGCTCGGCCGGCGTCATCGCCATCAACCTGCGGGACGGTGATGAACTGGTTTCCGCACAGCTCGTCTCGGAAACCGACGACCTCTTCCTGGTGTCCCGCAAGGGCCAGTCGATCAGGTTCACGGCAACTGACGACGCACTCCGCCCCATGGGACGCGCCACGTCCGGCGTGACCGGCATGAAGTTCCGCGAGGACGATGAACTGCTGGCCGCCGACGTAGTCACGGACGGTTCGTTCGTGTTCATCGTGACTGAGGGTGGATATGCCAAGCGCACCGCCGTTGAGGAATACCGCCTGCAGGGCCGCGGCGGCCTGGGCATCAAGGTGGGCAAGTACCAGGAAGAACGCGGGCACCTCGTAGGGGCTCTCATTGTCCAGGAAGAAGACGAAGTCCTGGTGGTTATGGAGGGCGGCAAGGTTGTCCGGTCCTCCGTTGCCGGAGTCCCGGCCAAGGGACGCGACACCATGGGTGTCATCTTCGCGAAGCCGGATAAGAATGACCGGATCATCGAGGTGGCACGCAACAGTGAACGCGGCCTCGAGGACGAGGAATCCGCTGGCGATGACGTAACGTTGGCTGAAGATGGCGGGACCGCTGGGGAATCCGCCGCGCCAGCAATGGCAGAAGAATCACCGGCCGTTGAGTCAGAGGACGCCTCGGGCGACGCTGAGCCGAACGAAGACAATACGGAGGTAACGAGTGAGTAATTCCGACTCATTTCCCAAGCCGAACAGCGCTGTTCCCGACGGGAACCGACCTTCAGCGGCACCCCGCGTGAACGCTCCCGTTCGTCCGCAGCAGCGCCCCGCAGCCCCCGCGGGTGCACCAGGCCAGCGGCCAGCCGCCCCCGGCCAGCGTCCGCAGCAGGGTGACCGCCCCGTGCAGCCCGGGCAGCGGCCCTTCCAGGGCCAACAGGGGCAGCGCCCCTCGGCTGCAGGCCAGCGCCCTGTGCAGGGATCGGCCGGCCAGGGCACCCCCGGACTGGTCAAACCGGCCCCCAAGGCGAAAGTCCGCCGTGCCCGGCTGCTGATCAGCAGGGTGGACCCGTGGTCCGTCCTGAAGATGGCATTCCTGCTTTCCGTGGCACTGGGCATCGTCACCGTGGTGGCTGCCATCGTCCTCTGGACGGTCCTTGACCTGACCGGGATTTTCGACCAGGTGGACAGCCTTCTCGGCACGCTCGCCGGCTCTGAAAGCGGCGGTTTTGAGCTGAAGAAGGTTGCCTCGCTGGGGCAGGTGGCCTCGTTCGCCACCATCATTGCCGTGGTTAACGTTGTCCTGCTTACGGCGCTCTCCATGCTTTCCGCGGTCCTGTACAACATCTCTGCCACCCTGGTGGGCGGCATCGGGGTAACCCTCACCGACGATTAGGAAGCCATTTCGCCCGGTTCCGGACCGGCGGAAAGGCCCGATTTGAGATCGGGCCGGGGTGTGCTGTAAAGTCATGTCTCGGCCCGATGAGGGATCGGGGCGTATAGCTCAGGCGGTTAGAGCGCTTCGCTGATAACGAAGAGGTCCCAGGTTCAAGTCCTGGTACGCCCACGGAACCTGTGCAGGTTTCAAACGGAGGTTGGTACGGTTCGCCCGTACCTGGCCGGAAGGGGGAGCATGTGAAAAAGTTGCTCGTACTGGCAGCGGCAATCGCAGGCGTCCTGGTCTACCGAAAAGCACAGGAGTCTGAAGCCCGGAAAACGGTCTGGAGCAAGTCAACCGATACGGTGGACTAGCCCGGACGCCCGCCGGGAGCTGTCAAAGGCTCCCAGGTTCTAGGGTATGATGGACGGGTTGCTTCTTATGGGGGCATGGCGCAATTGGTAGCGCACCTGCTTTGCAAGCAGGGGGTTCGGGGTTCGAGTCCCCGTGCCTCCACCATAGGAAAGTCCCGGTCAGCGTAAAACGCAGGCCGGGACTTTTGCTTTCCACGGTCGCGGGAAAACCAGTATTCAGGGGGCTGCAGTGAACTCGATCATCGCGGCCCTGGGCGTGCTGGGCGTCGCTTCGTCAGGCCCCTTGATTGCGGCCACCCTCGGGGCCACCAGTGTCAGCGCCCTGGCCATTGCCTTCTGGCGCAACGCCATCGGTTCCGCCGTCATGGCCACCCCGACCCTGGTCGGGAACCCCCGCCAGTTCGGCAGCATCACCAGCCGCGAGTTCCGCTGGTCCGCGCTGGCAGCCGTCGCCCTTGCGCTGCACTTTGCCTGCTTCATCACCTCCCTCCAGCTCACCTCCGTGGCAGCGGCCACGGCCCTGGTGTGCCTGCAGTCGGCATGGATTGCGGTCTTCCAGCTGTTGCGCGGCACGCGCCACCGCTGGCAGGTACTGGCAGGGCTGGGCATAGCCTTCGGCGGTGTCGTAGCCATCACCGGCTTCGACCTGGGATCTTCCCCGCAGGCCGTTACCGGAGACCTGTTGGCAATGGCCGGCGGTGCTTTAGCGGGGCTCTATACGCTGGCCGGCGGCAAGGCACGGCAGAGCATGACCACCGGAACCTACACCACCCTCTGCTACGGTATGTGCGCCGCACTTGTGGCCGTACTCGCCCTCTTCACAGGCCAGCCCCTGGCCGGCTTCGAGGCTGCGGGATGGCTTGGCATCGCCGCCATTACCGTGTGCGCGCAGCTGGTGGGCCACACGGCGTTCAACCACCTGCTGGCCACCATGAGCCCGCTCATCGTCTCCATGATCATCCTCCTGGAAATCCCCGGGGCAGCCTTGCTGGCTGCCGTGTTCCTGCATGAAACGCTTCCTGCGGGAACGTACGCGGGGCTCGGCCTGATCCTGGCGGGACTCGCCGTCGTGGTCCTGGGCCAAAGGACCGGCAGGGGCGAACGGACCGGCAGGGACGGCACGGACGGGGCGGCACCCCAGGAGGAACCGCCGTCGGAACGCCTCGCCGAGCTGGGAACCGACTAAAGGCTACTGGCCGCCGCGGCGCATCGGCTGGGCCGTGTTGACAGTGTGGATTGCCCTGAGCAGCTTGGCCGGGAAATACACCGAGAAGAAGACCACCATGGGAGCCTTCAGGGCCATTTTCTTGACGTTGTGCGCCTTGTACGTGCGGTCAAACCGGGTGACGTAATAGCGGTAGTCACGCGGTGAATCCTCCAGCCGGCGCGCAGACATCCCGGACACCATTTGCGGCCAGTAGCGCACCGGGAGTTCATGGTCGGCGAGGTGCAGGGACAAATCGATGTCCTCATGCATCTCGTCCTTCTCGTCCCGGCAGGTCTCGGATCGGATGGTCTCCCAGGCGCTGGCACGCAGCGCCATATTGGAACCGAAGAGGAAGTGGTACTGGTGCTTGGCCAGCTTCAGCATGAGCTGGCGCATCTTGTCATCGGCCTTGAGCCCAAAGCGGCGCATCGGCATGTCGTAGTAGACCACCGGGCCGGTGGCAGCCTGGACTGACGGGTCGGCGAATGCCTTCTGCACCTGCTCCACCCAGTCCGGCTCGACGATGGAGTCGGCGTCGATGCGTCCCAGGACGTCCCCGGTGGCGCTGTCCAGCCCGAAGTTCCGGGTGGGGATCAGTCCCTGCTCCCGGTCCTGGCTGAGAAGGATGAGGGGGCTTTCCGGATACTCGAGCTGCATTTGGCGGACAATGTCGGAGGTACGGTCTTTCGAAAGGTTGTCCACCACGATGATCTCGTGCGCGGGAACAGACTGGTAGATGGCAGCGATGAGGCACTGCCTGATCACGCTCTCCTCGTTGTACGCCGGGATAACGATGGATACGCGGAGCTGTACGTCTGCGTCGTTCAAGGCATCCCCAGAGGGTCGATTGGATTGGCTGGCATCACCACAAATCTAGCACCCGTGCCCATCCCCGCCGGGGATGGTGCGCAGGCACAGGAAAGGGGCCCCGCACGGTGAACTGGTCACTGGACGGAGCCCCCTTTGGCTGCGGCAGGAAACTAGGCCGGGCTGCTGCCCTCGCCGTCCTTTGAGGCAGTCTTTGAACCTTCTGCGGCGTCGTCGGCCACGTGCTTTGCCTTCTCGGCGGCGTCAGCAGACTTCTCCTTGACGGTCTCCGCTGCGTCGGCTGCCTTGTCCGCGACGGCGTCCGCGGCCGAACCGGTTGCATCAGCAGCCTTGTCAGCTGCACTTGCGGTGGTTTCCTTGACGTCGCTGACGGTGGTGGCAGGAACCGGCGCGGGAGTGGGGGTGACCGGCGAAGGAGTCTTCCAGGGGTCCTCCACAGGCTTGGATGCCTTCCATGCCGCAACGCCGGCGGCCACGGCAGCGGCCACCACGCCAAACACCAGCCATCCGCGCTTCTTGGGCTTCTCCGGCTGGGCCAACTGGACATCCACCGCCCGGCCGGCGCCGGTAGCGGCTGCCTTGAGCTGGGTTCCGGTCAACTGGGCCTGCTCCTGGAGGGCGTGGATGAGCCCCACATCGCCCAGCTTCTGGGCCACGGCGTCCACCCGTGCCGGTGTGTTCTCCAGGGTCCGGTGGACTGCACCGGATGCCACGCCGATCTGGTCCGAGAGCTTGGGCAAGTATTCCACCACCACGCGGTCGCGCGCATTCAGGACAACCGGGGTGGCCCTATCCAGGGCGTCGTGCAGCCTGGGCGAGGCGCCTTCCACAACATCATTGATCTTGGGGGCCAGCTGGGCCAGCCCGTCCTGGATCCGGGGAGTCACGGTGGCTACGCCGTCAGCCAGGTTGTGCGCTGCCGACTTCAGGCCCTCCTGAATCTTGGGAGATGCGGTGTCCAGACTCTGCTGGAGGCGCGGAACAGCCCAGTCCACGGCAGCTTCCACCCGGGGGGCCGCCCAATCCTTGGCGTTTACCACCGCGCTGGTGACCGACTGCTCAAGGTCACGGGCAATACGATCCGATTTCTTCACAACTACCTCCCGATTAATGTGACGGTTCTGTCGCTAGCCTACGTGCCCAGATCTACAGGGGCTATTCACTCTGCAGTTTTTAGGGCGATTTCACCCAGCGCGGAACTGCCTCCGCTGCCGCTGCCGGCCGGAACTGGCATGGGAGAATGGGGCCATGACTGCCATCGCAACTGCAAAAGCAACCATCCACACCAGCCTCGGCGACATCGTGGTTAACCTCTTCGGCAACCACGCGCCCAAGACGGTCAAGAGCTTCGTGGGCCTTGCCACCGGCGAGCAGGCGTGGACCCACCCGGAAACCGGCGAGGACAAGACGGGCACCCCGTTGTACAACGGAACCATTTTCCACCGCATCATCAAGGACTTCATGATCCAGGCGGGCGATCCGCTGGGCCGTGGAACCGGCGGCCCCGGCTACCGCTTCGATGACGAGATCCACCCGGAACTGAGCTTCAACCAGCCCTACAAGCTCGCCATGGCCAACGCCGGCATCCAGATGGGCAAGGGCACCAACGGTTCACAGTTCTTCATCACCACCATCCCCACGGACTGGCTCCAGGGCAAGCACACCATCTTCGGTGAAGTGGCTGATGAGGAATCCAAGAAGGTTGTTGACGCCATCGAGGGTGTGCGCACCGGCATGGGCGACCGTCCTGTGGAGGACGTGACCATCAACAGCATCGACATCGAACAGCTGTAACGCTCAAGCATGAGTTACGGAATTCCGTCGGCTGAGCCGTCCGCCCAGGTTCCGGTCTGCCCCCGGCATCCGGACCGGCCGTCCTATGTGCGTTGCCAGCGCTGCGGGCGCCCGGCGTGCCCCGACTGCCAGCGGGCGGCCGCCGTCGGATTCCAATGCGTTGACTGCGTCAACGAAACACAACGCACGACGCCGGAGGTACGGACTGTCTACGGCGGTGCCGTTGCCACTGGCAAACCATTGGTGACGTTTGGGATCATCGCGGCCTGCGTCGTCGTCTACGCACTGCAGATGCTCATTCCCGGCGACTGGGTCTACAAGCAGTTCGCCTACAACAACTACTTTGCCGTCCCCCAGTTCGGCGCGTTCGAGCCGTGGCGGATGATCACGTCAGCCTTCCTCCATTCCCCGGATTCGCTGCTGCACATCCTCCTGAACATGTATACGCTGTGGATTTTTGGCCAGGCCCTGGAACCCATCCTTGGCCGGGTGCGATTCCTGGCGCTGTACCTCATCTCCGCACTGGGCGGCTCGGTGGGCTACCTGCTGCTGAACCCCCTGCTGGTGCCCGGACAGGGCCTCGTGGGACTGGTGGGTGCCTCCGGTGCCATCTTCGGCCTCTTCGGCGCCATGCTCCTGGTCCAGCGTCAACGCGGTGGAGATACCCGCCAGTTGTGGATCCTGATCGCCATCAACGGCGTCATTGGCTTCCTCATCCCACAGATTGCGTGGCAGGCCCACCTCGGTGGCCTCATTACTGGCGGACTCTGCGCTGCCGTCCTTGCCTATGCCCCCCGTGGGCGCCGCCGGGGACTCATCCAGGCACTTGGCCTTGCTGCTGTGTTTGCCCTGCTGATCGCCGTGAGCTGGGTGAAGGTGGCGCTCTAGTCCCCTGAATCCCTGTAAAACAGAAACGCCCCTCGCACCATTGGTGCAAGGGGCGTTTCTGTTATCCACAGTGGTTGTCCACAGTGTTAATAACTTACAAGGCTGTAGTTTGGACGTCGCGCCCGCCTCTGACGGCTCCGTTCGGGCCCTCGGCTGACCACGGATCTTCGTTCTCCACATCTGTGGATAACCTGTGGGGATATCACTGTGCGTAAGTGGATAAGCTGAGGATTAACCGCCGTTCTGTGGAAAACACTCCCCGGCCAAGCGCGTGGAAGCCCTCCTGCCGGTGCATTCCTGTGGTTATTAACAGCGTTATACACACTGTTAATAAGTCACACTCCTGTAGTTCACGTCCCGCCCCTCGCCGTGGGAGTAGGGCAGCGGGCCGGGGGGTGGCGGGATTTCCACTCGGTTTCCCACAGCTGTGGATAACTTGTGGGTATTGCGATGTTGGTAAGTGGATAAGGGGCCCCAGCACCGGCGATATCCTGCCTATGATGGTGCCTGCCGAGCCGTTCCAACGAGAAGGACACCCGTGAGCGTTACCGAGCACCTGTACCTCGACAAACAGCATCCAGCCCTGTGGAAGGCCATCAGCGGCTTGGGCCTCAAGGTTCAGGAAGCGGCAGAGGAAGCCGGGATCGGTCGCGGCCTGCTGGAGCTGCTCAACGTCCGGATCTCCCAAATCAACGGATGCGCCTACTGCCTGGACCTCCACGTGAGGAGGGCCGGCGAGGCAGGAGAAACCCCGCAGCGGTTGGCGGTACTGCCCGCTTGGCGGGAGACAGCACTGTTTACGGACAAGGAACGGGCCGCACTGGGGCTGGTGGAGAGCATTACCGGGCTCCCTGACGAACATGCCAGGGAGTATGCTGAGGCAATGGCGCGCAAATGCCTCACGGCTGAAGAATTTTCTGCGGTGAGCTGGGTCGCCGTGACGATGAACGCCTTCAACAGGGTCTCCATCACCAGCCATCATCCCGTCCGGCGGGACCGCCCGTAGCTTTCGGGCTCCACTGCGCGGAGCGTCCGTCCACGCCGCCCGCGCGGTTATCCACAGGTATTCCACACTGTTAATAAGCGGCCGGTGAAGGGGTGGACGGGACAGCTCACCGCGCTCCGCTGCCAAAACAGCTTTCCCAAGGCAGCGAGCATCATTTATCCACAGTGTGGATAACTTTCCCAACAGCTGGGGATAACGGGCAGCGGTAGGGTCTTTAGGCCTCTTTAGGTCTGTATGGACCAGATGCCGGAGGAACCGCGACGGTGGCTGCCCAACAGATGCGTGTCCACCATCCCCACAGCCTCCATCAGCGCGAACATGGTGGTGGGACCCACGAAGGAGAAGCCGCGCTTCCGGAGCGCCTTGGACAGGGCCACGGACTCCGCCGACTGCGTGGGAATATCGGCATGCACCGCGGGCTCGGGAGTGCTGGCCGGGCGGAAGCTCCACACAAAGTCCACCAGTCCGCCGTCGTTGCGAAGTTCCAGGGTGGCCTGTGCATTTTTGACTGCGGCAAGGATTTTGAGCCGGTTCCTGATGATTCCCGGATCCTGCATCAGCCGTTCCACGTCCGAGCCGCTGAACAAGGCAACCTGTTCCGGGTCGAAGCCGGCAAAGGCCACGCGAAAGGCAGGGCGCTTCCGCAGGATGGTGGCCCAGGAAAGACCTGCCTGGAAGCCCTCCAGGCAGATCCGTTCGTACAGTCCCTGCTCGTCGGTGACGGGCAGGCCCCACTCTTGGTCGTAATAGTTCCGCAGGAGCGGATCTGTGGCAGCCCAGGCAGGCCGGGCAAGGCCATCTTCGCCGACAATCATCCCGGCGGAGTCGGGAGCCACTGCAGGCCTCCTCGGTAACGGTTGTACGTCCGGCGGCCCGCTAGGAACGCCAGCGGGTGGTCATCAGGAATCCCAGGATGGCAATGCCGAAGCCGGCGACGATGTTCCAGGACTGCCAGGCCTGGACCGGGAAGCGGCCCTCGCTGATGTAGAAAGTGATGATCCACAGGAGGCCGATAATCATCAGGCCAAACATGACCGGCTTAAACCAGACGGGATTGGGCTTGTAAGCCTGCGGGGAAGCCGGCTGGGCGGTGCTGGCGGTCTTCTTGCGAGGCTTTGACTCGGGCACTGGCTCTCCTTGACGGGCTGGGCAAGCTCGGCGGTCCGGGCTTGGTATCCTGCAAGAAGGAAATTGCCAGCGGTCTGCGCGATCTTGGTCAAATCTGGATTCTTACTAGCAGCCAATTCTAGCCGCAGTTGATGGCCAGCCGGTGCCGGCCTGACCGGGGCCTGCCAGGGTAAACGCCAGGAGGGGAACGCGTGGTAGTGCAGGAGAAGGCGGGGCAGGCCACTGCGCCAGCGCCCCGTGGTGCCGTGCTGCGCGGCACCATCCAAGTGCTGGGCGAACTGCTGATCACTGCCGGCATCATCCTCCTGCTCTTCGTGGCGTGGCAGCTGTGGTGGACCAACGTGGAGTCCGACGCAAAGCAAAGCCAGGTCATCAAAGAATTCGCCAAGGACCTGGGCGGGGAGGCCCCTGCCCCCGCAGCCACGGCCCCTTCTGCGCCTGCTGCAGGGGTGGAGGACTTCGGCAAGCCCGTCGTGGGAGCCGCTCCCGGCCACGCCGGCACCATCGGCATCATCTACATCCCCCGGTTCGGTCCCACCTACACGCGCCCCATCGTCCAGGGAACCAGCCAGGACGTCCTGGACACCCTGGGCCTTGGACACTACAGCAACACGGCGATGCCGGGGGCAGTGGGCAACTTCGCGGTGGCGGGCCACCGCCAGACCCACGGTGCGGTGCTGGACAACATCCACACGCTGGTCCCGGGCGACAAGATCTATGTACAGACCAAGGACGGCTATTACGTCTACGTCTTCCGGAACAACCAGATCGTAATGCCGTCCCGCACAGACGTGCTGGAACCGGTGCCAACCCAGCCCGGCGCCGCACCCACCGAAAGCTACCTCACCATGACCAGCTGCAACCCCCGCTTCGGCGCGGAAGAACGCATCATCGCCTACGCCCTGCTGGACAGCTGGCGACCTGCCTCCGCCGGGCCGCCCGCCGAGATCGCGGCCCAGGTTGCGGCAGCCACCGGAAGGACCTGACCGTGTACGCCTGGATTTTCCGCCACCTGCCCGGCCCGCTCTGGGCCAGGATCATCATTTCGCTGGTACTGGTCTTCATTGCCCTGGTCCTGATGGTCCAGTTCCTTTTCCCCTGGATGTCCCACTTCACCCAATTCACCGACTCAACGATTGGTTCCGCAGACCAGCCATGACAACCAAGATCCTTGTAGTGGATAACTACGACAGCTTCGTCTACACTCTGGTGGGCTACCTCCAGGAACTGGGCGCCGAGACCACAGTGGTCCGCAACGACGACGTCACGCTGGCGGAGGCGATTGAACTTGCCAGAACCCGTGACGGCGTCCTGATTTCCCCCGGTCCCGGGAACCCCGCCGAAGCTGGAGTCAGCATCGAACTGATCAAGTGGTGCGGTGAGAACAGCGTCCCCATGTTCGGCGTGTGCCTTGGGCACCAGGCGCTGGCAGAGGCCTTCGGCGGCAAAGTAACCCACGCCCCGGAACTCATGCACGGCAAGACCTCCCAGGTGGAGCACATCGGCACCAGCGTGTTCGCCGGACTCCCCTCCCCCATCACGGCCACCCGCTACCACTCGCTGGCAGCCGTCCGGGAATCCATTCCTGATGTCCTGGAAGTCACGGCACAGACTGCGTCCGGCGTGGTCATGGGACTGCAGCACCGGACGGCGCCGCTGTGCGGGGTGCAGTTCCACCCTGAATCGGTACTCACCGAGGGCGGATACCAGATGCTGGGCAACTGGCTGGAGTCGCTGGGCATGAAGGGCGCAGCTGCGCGGGCCGCGAAGCTGAGCCCGCTGATCCAGCATTAGCCGGAGCCGGCACCCGCCGCAGAGGGATTAGCCCTTTTTGGTGGGCTTTGGCGTTGGCGTTGGTGTCGGCGTTGCCGTGGGCGTGGGCGTGGGGGTTTCCGTTGGTGCCGGCGGCGGTGGCGGGGCCTTGGCCACCACGATCGTGATGGTCTTCCCCTGGTCGACAGCGGCGTTGGCCGGATCACTCTGGTCCGTGACCTTGCCCGGTTCCACCTGCGAATTCTCCATCTCTATCACCGAGGGGACCAGGCCCAGCTGCTTTAGGGCCGCTTCGGCCTCGTCACGGCTCAGGCTGCGAAGTTCGGGGACTACCACCTTGCCGGTGGAAACGATCAGCTCCACGCTGGTGCCGACGCCGACGCTCTGCCCCGGCGCCGGGTTGGAGGTGATGACGATTCCGGCCGGCACGGTGGCGCTGTTGGCCGTGGTGGTGGACGGGGCACCAACCAGCCCCACCTGCCGCAGGATGTCGCGTGCGGCAGCTTCAGTCTTGCCGGGGAGGCTGTCCGGGATCTTCACCGAACTGGGCCCGTCGGAGACATTGAGGACTATTTCGGCCCCCGGGTCCAGTGACCCGCCAGCCGCGGGGTCAGTCCCGACGGCGGTCCCCTTGGGTACCGTGTCGTTTGCCGCCCTCGCAATCTTGGGCCGGAGCCCCGCGTTGTACAGTTCCTGCAGTGCCGCAGTTTCCGTCATGGAGGCCACAGATGGGATCTGCACTTTCGCCGGAGCAGGGGCAGGGCGGTTGACGGTTTGGTAAAGCCACAAGCCGCCGCCGGCGAGGACCAGCAGGGTGAAAATCACCAGGGTGGCAATCCAGGCGCGACGGCGCGACTTCTGCCGCTCGGTCCGCTCACGTTCCGGGGGGAGGCCGAGCGGCAGGGCTGCGGCTGCACTGTACCCGCCGGTGCCGTATCCATCTGGCGCATACTCAGCTGACCCGCGTTCATCGGCCAGTTCCAGTGGAACGGCTGGTCCGCCGTCGTCGTGGAAAAAGTTGGTGGCGGCCAGCCGGCCTGTGGGCCGGTCATCAAGGAAACCCGCCCCGGTGGCAGCGAATGCCTCGGTGGGCGGCGCTGGTTCGGGAACGTGGTCGTTTGGATCGGTGGGTGCCTCGGACGCCGGTACCGCCGGGACGGGGACTCCGGCCTTTGCAGCGCGCAGGGCACGCCGGAAAGCGGCAGCGTCCTGGAACCTGTCGTCCCGGTTTTTCTGCAGGGCCTTCGCCAGGACACTGTCCAGCGCCGGTGACACCTGGGGGTTCAGGCGGCTGGCCGGCTCCGGAATCTCACGGACATGCTGGTAGGCGACGGACACAGGACTGTCGCCAACAAACGGCGGCCGCGAGGTGAGCATTTCGTAGAGCAGGCAGGCAGCGGAATAGAGGTCGCTCCGCGCATCCACGGTCTCACCCCGGGCCTGCTCGGGCGACAGGTACTGGGCTGTTCCCACCACGGCCTGGGTTTGTGTCATGGTGGCGGAGGAATCGGCGATGGCCCGGGCAATCCCGAAGTCCATCACCTTCACCGAGTTGGTGCCCTGACAGTACATGACGTTGGCCGGCTTGATGTCACGGTGGACAATCCCGGCCTTGTGGCTGTACTCGAGCGCCCCCAGCACCCCGAGGCAGTAGTCGATCGCCTGGCTGACGGTGACGTCCTTGGCGCGGATCAGGTCGC
Source organism: Pseudarthrobacter defluvii (assembly GCF_030816725.1). Classification (NCBI taxonomy): domain Bacteria; kingdom Bacillati; phylum Actinomycetota; class Actinomycetes; order Micrococcales; family Micrococcaceae; genus Pseudarthrobacter; species Pseudarthrobacter defluvii. Next base: position 4,288,399 of record NZ_JAUSYG010000001.1, on the reverse strand, counting down.
GCAGGGTCTTGCCCTCAACGTATTCCATGACGATGTAAGGCACCCGGACGTCGTCGGCGGACCCGTCATGGACGGTGTGCTCGCCGGTATCGAAGATGGCCACGATGGAGGGGTGGTTCAGGGCGGCCACGGCCTGGGCTTCGCGCTTGAACCGTCCCTGGAACTGCGGGTCCCTGGCCATGTCCGGCCGCAGCAGCTTGATGGCAACCGTCCTGCCCAGCCTGGTGTCGGTTCCCTTGTAGACGTCCGCCATGCCGCCGCGGCCGATGAGGTTCCCCAGTTCGTAGCGGCCGCTGAGGACACGCCGGTTATCCACCGGCAGGCTGTCCTCCCGGTGCAACGGTGTGCGTGGTGACTCATTCACTGGTGTTCCTGACGTTTAGGGCGTGCAGGTGGGGGGTGTGCCGGGCGTTTGCCCCGCCGCGCAGGTTGCCAGCGGCGAGATGGGTGTGGGCCCCGCCTGGGAGGACGTGGTGGGCGTGGGGGTTGGTGCTGGTGCTGCCGTGGTGGGTGCAGGGGCCGGCGACGGCGCCGTTGCGTAGACCACGGTGATGGGCGATCCCTTGGGGACGACGCCCGTGGGGTTCAGTTCCAGGACGGTGCCGGGGGCGGCGGAGCTGCTTTCCTGGGGCAGGACCGTCACCTGGAGTCCCAGGCCGGCCAGGGCTGCCTGGACCTGCCGGTAGTCCTTGCCCAGGTAGGCGGCCGGGATCACGTTGACGGTGGCTTGGGTGGGTTCCGGTGTAGGCGTGGGCGTCGGCGTGCTCCGCGTCTGCGTAGGCGTGGCCGAAGGCGTCGGCGTCTTGCTCGGCGTTGCGGACGACGGCGGCGCACTGCTGGTGGTGGTGCCGGACGTGGGGTTGCCGGACGGCGAGAAGAGCCCCACCTGGTTCAGGAGGAAACCCACCAGGGCAAACAGGAGCAGCAGGATCAAGGCGACCAAAGGCCACGTCCAGGGGCTGCGGCCCTTCCGCCGGGGCTCATCGGAGGGCTCGTCGTCGTACGTTTCCTCCTCCTGGTCCCAGTTCCGCTGGGCAGCCAGCGCATTGGCACGCGCCAACGCCCCCTGAGGGGCGTCGCCCTCAGCGGCGGCGGCGCCCGCGGCGCCGGCAGCCATTCCGGCAGCAGCACCTGCCGCACCTGCACCAAGCACCGGCAGGGCGGACGTGGCCGTAGGTGAATCCCGCTGGGCACCAATGACGCCGGTGGGCGCGGTGGCGGTGTCGACCGGGGCCGTTATGGGACCGGTGTCGGCGTCGAAGAGAAGCATGCCCGGCACGGCGGCGCGGGCTGCACTGATGTCGCCGTTGCGGATGGCCTCCGCTGCCTCTGCGAGCTTGATGGCGTTCGCCGGCCGGTCCTTGGGGTCCTTGGCAAGCATGGACATCAGGAGCGCGCGGACCGGGGCAGGCAGGCTCTCCGGAAGCGGCGGCGGAGCGTCATTCACTTGGGCCAGCGCAATGGCGATCTGCGATTCGCCGGAGAAGGGACGGTGGCCGCTGAGGCACTCGTAGCCGATGACGCCGAGCGAGTAGATGTCAGAAGATCCCGTGGCGGTCTGGCCGGTTGCCTGCTCCGGTGCCAGGTACTGGGCCGTTCCCATAACCTGGCCGGTCTGGGTGAGCGGCACCTGGTCGGCCAGGCGGGCAATGCCGAAGTCGGTGACCTTGACCCGTCCATCGGGAGTGATCAGGAGGTTCCCGGGCTTCACGTCACGGTGGACCAGGCCCTGGGCGTGCGCGACGGCCAGGGCGCGGGCGGTCTGCGCGATGATCGAAAGCGTGCGGTCCGGTGAGAGGACCTGTTCGTGCTCGATGATGCTGCTCAGCGGCTGACCCGGGACCAGTTCCATGACCAGGTACGCGGAGCCTTCCTCTTCGCCGTAGTCGAAAACGTTGGCGATGCCTACGTGGTTCAGGAGGGCGGTGTGGCGGGCCTCTGCACGGAAGCGCTGGAGGAATCCGGGGTCGCCCGTGTATTCCTCCTTGAGCACCTTGATGGCGACGATGCGGCCCAGGACGAGGTCCTTGGCTTTCCAGACTTCCCCCATGCCGCCAATCGCGATCCGTGTGGTCAGCTGGAATCTGCCGCCGAGGGTGATTCCCGTTGTAGGCCTCACTTATTCAACACCGCCTCAAAAATCTTTTTCGCGTTGGGACTGGTTAGCTTTGCACCCGCGTAGATGTCTACGCCTTCCATGACGATCGTGACGCTGACCTTGGGGTTGTCAGCGGGGGCGAACCCGGTGAACCACGAATTGTTGGTTCCGTTGCCCAGTTCGGCGGTGCCGGTCTTGCCGGCTACCTGCACGCCCGGAACCGCAGCACCCTTGGCTATGCCGTCAGTGACCACACTGGTCATCCACTCGGTGATCTGCTTTGCGATCTCCGGGGTGGTGGACGTCCTGAGCTGGGCCGGCTGGGGCTCATTGATCACCCGCAGGTCCGGGGACCGCAGGGCCTTGATCAGGCTGGGCGCCATCTGGGCGCCGCCATTGGCGATGGCGTTGGTCATCATGTTGACCTGCAACGGCGTGACCCGGACATCCTTCTGGCCAATGGCTGACTGGGCAAGGCCGGGGGCGTCCAGGTTGTCCGGGAAGCTGTTGCCCTCGGCATGGCCCAGCTTCAGCTGGTCCCCGACGTCTTCGCCGAAGCCGAACTTCTTGTACTGCGCGGCGATGGCGTCGCGGCCAAGATCCAGGGCGATGCTCGCGAAGGGGGTGTTGCAGGACTGTTGCAGCGCGAAGGCGAAGCCTGCGGTATCCCTGGTGTAGCAGTTGCCGCCTGCGTAGTTGGGCAGTTTGTACTGGATGCCGTCAAAGGGCATCTCGGCGGGGTTGGGCAGCACGCTGTCCTTGTTGTACTTCCCCGAAGCGAGTGCGGCGGCGGTGTCCACGAGCTTGAAGACGGAACCCGGTGCGAGCAGTTCGCCGGTGGGACCGCTGACGTTCTGGTTCAGGTTGATGCCCGGGACCTTTACCAGCTCATTGATGTTGGCGCTTTCAGCCTTTGGATCCTGGGTGGCTATCAGGTTTGGGTTGTAGGACGGCTTGGAGACCATGGCAAGGATGGCACCGGTCTTGGGGTTGCTGACCACGATCGAGCCGCGCTGGCCGTCCGGGATGAGGTTGTAGACCAGCTGCTGGATCTGGGGATCGAGGGTGAGTTCCACGGAGGCGCCCTTGGGCTGGTTGCCCAGGAAGAGCTGGCCAACCCTGTCCAGGAAGAGCTGGTCCGAGTTGCCCGCCAGTTCGGCGCCCATGGTCTGCTCCAGCCCTGTGGCACCGTAGTTCTTCGAGAAGTAGCCGGTGATCCCTGCGTACAGCTCGGGCTGCGGGTAGGTGCGCTGGAATTTGCAGGTCTCCGACGTTGTCTCCACCGATTCAGCGACGGGAGTTCCGCCAACAATGATGGCGCCGCGGTCATTGCAGTAGTTCTGCAGGATGGCCCGCTGGTTCAGGGGGTTGGTCTTGAGATCGTCCGCACCCACCACCTGCACAAAGCTGATGGCGCCGAAGAGCAGCGCAAACATGGCGACGGCGGCTACCCACGCGTGTCGTACTGCCTGGTTCATGCCTGCTTCACCGCCTCGGTGGGAGTGTCAATGCCGGTTGCCGCTGCCGTTCCCGTGGGCGGGAGCGGGGTGGTGTCCACGGGGCCGCGCGCGACGTGGGAAATCATCAGGAGCAGTCCCACGATGATCCAGTTCGCCAGCAGCGAGGAACCGCCGGCGGCCAGGAACGGCGTGGTGAGGCCCGTCAGGGGAATCAGCCGGGTGACCCCGCCGATCACCACGAAGCACTGGAGGGCTACTGCGAAAGAAAGGCCGCAGGCGAGCAGCTTTCCAAAGGCATCCCTGGTGCCCAGGGCGGCGCGGAAACCACGGGTGAAGAACAGCAGGTACAACAGGACGACGGCGAAGAGGCCGATCAGGCCCAGTTCCTCACCCAGCGAGGCAATAATCATGTCGCTGTTGGCGAACGGGACCAGGTCCGGCCGTCCTTGACCCAGGCCGGTGCCCACCAGTCCGCCGTTCGCCATCCCAAACAGGCCTTCGATGACCTGGCGGCTGCCGTTCTCGTAGACGTCGGGGGAGAAAGCGTTGAGCCAGCCGTAAACGCGTTGCTGGACATGGGAAAAGACCTGCGCCGCCACAAAACCGCCGCCAAGGATCAAGGCCAGGCCGATCACAACCCAGCTGATCCGGCTGGTGGCGACATAAATCATGACAATGAACAGGCCGAAGAACAGCACAGACGATCCCAGGTCCCGCTGGAAGATCAGGACGCCGATGCTGACCAGCCATGCGGTGATCATGGGACCCATGTCCTTGAAACGCGGGAACTGCATGGGACCGATCTTCCGGCCTGCCAGCAGGATGAGGTCGCGGTTGGAGGAAAGATACCCGGCGAAGAATATGGCGAGGGTAATTTTTGCCACTTCACCCGGCTGGAACGTCATTGGGCCGAACCGGATCCAGACCCGGGCGCCGAGGATCTCACCGGCGCTGATCCCCGGAACAAGGGGGAGGATCAGCAACAGGGCGGATGCAGCCAGGGAAATGTAGGTGAACCGGCGCAGGATGCGGTGGTCCTTGAGGAAGAACACCACGGCAATTGCGACGGCCATGGCAATGAGGGTCCACCGGAGTTGGTTGTTCCCCGTATCCTCACCGGGTGCGTCGAGGCGGTGGATCATCGCCAGGCCCAGGCCGTTCAAGGCCACCACGATTGGAAGTATTACCGGATCCGCATACTTGGCGCGGAAGCGCAGGACGCCGTGGAACACGAGGGCCGCGACGGCCAGCAGGCTGGACTGGAACCAAAAGTCAGAGTCGAAGGCCTTTTCCTGGTCCACGCCCACCAGCATGTTGGCACCGATGCCCACGGCGAGGGCCAGCAGCAACAACGCGAGCTCAACGTTGCGGCGAGGCTTGGGCACGCTGCTTACCTGGCTCATTTCGCCGCCTCGCAAGTGATGGTGGGAGTAGGTGTTGGGGACGCCGCCGACGGCGCCGGGGCCGATGCGTTCGGGGCGGGCGGAGCCGCTGCGCTGGCGGGAGGTGCGCTGGGAGACGGGGCGGGGCTGCCGGGTGGGGCTGTGGCCGAGGCAGAGCCTGAAGGCTTGGGGCACTCCTCCTCCGGTGAGGTGGTTCCCGTAAGCTCCAGGTTCTTCACGATCCGCTGCGCGTCGTACAGGTCATTGGCCGGAACTGTCTGGCGGACCCGCTGCTGCGAGAACTGGGGCAGGGTGTCCATCCTGATATCCGTCACTGCCTCGAGGGAGGACAACTGGATGGGTCCCAGCCGTTGCGAAACGCCGTTGTAGATGGCAACCCGTGAATCGAATTCGCCCACGTAATAACGGGTCTGGGTCCATGCGTAACCGAGCCAGAGCCCAATGGCCACCACAAGCAGCACGGCGGCGGCAATGGACCATGCAAGCCACCGGCGCGGCTTCAGGGGCACCAGGTTGTCGTCGGGATCGGCGGAAGGTTCTGCCTTGTGGGTAAGGAGCGTGGCGGCCCGCCGGGCCACCGTGCGTCCGGCAACGGTGGGGATGGACCCGGATTCCGCGGCGGCTGCGGCCGCACCCACCAGTTCGTGCGGGCGCGAGGCAAGTTCTTCCCGCAGGACCTCGGCTGACAGGTGTTCGCCGAGGTGCGGATCGGTGCTGCCCGGGTCCGTGGAGCCGGCGTCCCCATCATCAGCGCCGCCTTCGGTGGCACCGCTTGCTGACTGTTCCTTCGCAGGCTCCGGGGTTTGCCTGCCGTCCTCGCGGTCCGGCGCGGCTTTAGTGCCGGCTTCGGTGCCGTCGTCATGACCGGCAGGACCGGTGGCAGCAGCGTTGGCGGCGGTGGCGCCGGCAGCCGCGGCAGCGGGCTTGCTGCCCGGCACCGGCGGGACGATTTCGACGGCGGCGGTGCTGACGTCGTCGGCCGTTTCCTCCACGATGTCCACCATGACCACGGTGACGTTGTCCGGGGAACCGGCCTCAAGGGTCAGTTCAACCAGGGTTTCGGCGCATTCATGCAGGTTGTGGGTCTCCCGGACCGTCCGCTCCACGGCATGTCCGGCCACGTAGTTCAGCCCGTCGGAGCACAGCAGCCAGCGGTCACCAGGCTTGGCGTCCAGGGTGTCCAGATCCAGTTCAGGACTGGCGTCGACATCGCCGAGGACGCGCATGAGGACGTTCTTGTGGGGGTGCGTTTCCGCTTCCTCCGGGCGGAGCCGGCCTTCATCGATAAGCCGCTGCACAAAGGTGTGGTCCACGCTGATCTGCTTGAATTCACCGTCGCGGAGCCGGTAGGCGCGGGAATCGCCGATATGCGCGAAATGGAGTCTGTCTTCCGCCAGCAGGAGCGCGGTGACTGTGGTGCCCATCCCGGCGAGCTTCGGGTTGATGTGCACCAGTTCGGAAAGCAGCGAGTTGGCGGTCTGGATTTCGTCGGCAAGGACGGTCCCGGCGTCGTCCCCGTGGTCCGGGCTGTCCAGGTGGATCATGTCCAGGACGGTTGCGGCGGAGGCCACGTCGCCACCGGCGTGCCCGCCCATGCCGTCCGCAACGACCGCGAGGTGGCGGCCAGCGTAGGCGGAGTCATCGTTCTTGGAACGGATCCTGCCGACGTCCGACCGCGCCGCGAAGCGCATGATGAGGGGCCGCTGCGCCGGACTGGAGCCGGTTGCGGGCTTTTCAGGAACCGCCACGGTTACGGCCTCAATTCAATGACCGTCTTGCCGATTCTCACGGGTACCCCTGGTTCAACCGGCAGGGCACGGGTAAGTTGCTGGTCTCCCAGGTAGGTGCCGTTGGTGGAGCCCAGGTCCTCGATGAACCAGCGGCTGCCCTGCGGGAAGAGCCGGGCGTGGCGGCCCGAGGCGTAATCGTCCTCGAGGACCAGGGTGGCTTCCTGTGCCCGCCCCAGGAGGATGGGGCTGGCGGCCAGGGGCAGGGTACGGCCCTTGAGCGGGCCTTCGACGACCACGAGCTGCCGCGCCTGCTGCTTCACGGGCTGCGCCGGTGCCTCGGCCAGTTCCGGGTTCCGGCGGACCTGCCGCGCAGTGGGGGCGCCCGCGGCGGCCTTGCGGCCCACCATGAGGTCCCTCCGCATGGCTGAGACGATGCTGAAGACAAGCACCCAGAGGAGCAGCAGGAAGCCGAACCGCAGGGCGGTGATGGTCAGGTCGCTCATGCGCGGCCACCCGGGTTGGCAGGAAGCAGGCGGAAAATGATCTTTGTCCGTCCCATCGTGATGGTGGAGCCGTCGGTGAGTTCCGTGCTTCCGGAGACCTTCTGGCCGTTGACGTAGCTGCCGTTGGTTGATCCCAGGTCCACGGCGCTGGTCACGCCGTTGGCCGTGCGGATTTCCAGGTGGCGCCGGGAGACTCCCGTATCTTCGACGTGGATGTCCGCTTCGGATGACCGTCCCAAAACGATGGACGGTGCGTTCAGCGAATAGCGCTGGCCGTCGATGTCCAGTACCGGCTGGAGCCGTACAGGCTGCCGGCTCGGCGCCGCCGGAACGTTGGGGCGTGGCTGGGCAGTGCCCCCGCCTTGGGATTTTTCGGTTGTTGAAGCAATTTCGAAATCTCCGGCGCGAAGCTCGGCGTCCCGGCGGAAGGAAATGCGCACCGGGCCCTGGAGGATGTACCCCTGGCTGCGGACGTGGTTGATCACGACGTCGCAGAGCTCTTCGGCCAGCGGCGTGCCCCATTCCTGCGCCCGCCCGAAGTCGTCATCGCTGAGCTGGACGTCGAAGACGTTGGGGACCAGCGTGCGTCCGGCCGCCACGGTGAGGGCTTTGTGGTCCACCTCGCGGCGGAGCCTGCTGGCGATCTCCACCGGTTCCACCTGCGCCTTGGAACCGGTGGAGAAGACGCCGCGGACGGCCTTTTCAATGCCACGTTCAACCTTGTCCAGCAGACCCATGGTTCTTCTCCTTTCCCCCCGGCTCCGGGGCAGTAGTTGTTGCTGACCAGCACCTGCAGGGCAGCCCACCGCTGTGCGGTTCACCCACGGGCAGTGCCCACTCCTACATCCGATACTACTTGCCACCCCTGTGAATGGCCTTAATCCGCAACGGCCGGACGCCGGCGAAAGTTCGGATTCCGGCCCGCTGCGGCCCGCCGCGGTGCTGTCTTTCCGCGGGTTCCCGCGCAGGCAGGCGCCCGCATTTTCAGTGGCTCTTCCGCAGGCCAGGGCGGGGCAGTACAGGGCGGATGGAGGCCAATTGGTAATTTGCGGCAACTGTCCGTTATGCTTGATCTCGCTGCTTTTACGAGGCGCGGAAACGGGAAACCGGCCGGCCAAGTGAAAGAAGTTGCGCGCGAGTGGCGGAACGGCAGACGCGCTGGCTTCAGGTGCCAGTGTCCGAAAGGGCGTGGGGGTTCAAATCCCCCCTCGCGCACGCAAATGGAAGAGCCCCGGTCTTTGGACCGGGGCTCTTCTGCGTTTCCGCGGGCTTGGGGTCCGCCTAGCTGGACGGACGCGATGAAGCCCTGAACCGGCGTCGTGAATTGGCCAGGTGGCTGCGCATGGCCGCGGCCGCGGCAGCCTCGTCACCATCGGCGATGGCGTCCAGGATGGACCGGTGTTCCAGCACCACCTGGTCGAAGTGATCCCGCGCGTAGTGTTCGACGCCGGTCATCAGGCGGGTGCGCGGCATGGCGATCATGGTCTGGCCCAGGGCGGCGAGGCAATCGGAGTAATAGGGGTTGCCGGAAGCCGTGGCCACCGCGCGGTGGAAATCGAAGTCCGCCTTCATGGCGTGCGCCGGGTGCCCGGCACTGGCGGCAAAGGTGTCCAGCGCGGTGCCCACAGCCCGCAACTGCCGCTCGGTGCGGTTGCGGGCGGCCAGCGCAGCGGCTTCCGTCTCCACTCCCATGCGGAACGCCAGCAGGTGCAGCCTGTCCTCGGTGGTGGCCACCGGCCGGCCCCCGGGCACTGCCGAGGGCCCGTCCGTTGGGGGAGTGAGGGCGAAACTGCCGCGGCCGCGCTCGGTCTCAACCAGTCCCTCAGCCTGCAGCCGGGTGAGGGCGGCGCGGACCACGGTCCGGCTGACACCGAAATCGCTGATCAGCGTGTTCTCGCTGGGCAGCTTTTCACCCGGCTGGATCACGCCCTCGACGATGCGGTTGCGAAGGTCAGCGGCGAGGTCCGCGGTGAGGTTCCGGGTCATGGCTCAAGGTTACGGCTTCAGGGTTACGCGCCGAACTCCACGCTTTCGGTGGTCCAGGCGCGGGCCTGGTCACTCAGGGTGACGCCGAGGCCGGGGCGGTCCGGAACGATCATGCGGCCGTCCTTGGTTTCCAGGCGCTCATTGAACAGCGGGTCCAGCCAGTCGAAGTGCTCCACCCAGGGTTCGCGGGGGTAGGCGGCCGCCAGGTGGAGATGGATCTCCATGGCGAAGTGCGGGGCCAGGCCCAGCCCGCGCTCGTCGGCCAGGGCGGCGAGCCGGAGGAACTGGGTGATGCCGCCCACGCGCGGGGCGTCCGGCTGGATGATGTCACAGCCGTCGGCGGCGATCAGGCTCTTGTGTTCCGCCACGGAGGCGAGCATTTCGCCGGTGGCGATGGGGGTATCCAGGACCTGTGCCAGGTGGGCATGGCCTTCGAAGTCGTAGGCATCCAGGGGTTCCTCGATCCAGACCAAATCGTAGTCCTCGAGCCGGCGGCCCATGCGCAGGGCGGTGGCCCGATCCCACTGCTGGTTGGCGTCCACCATGAGCGGAACGTCCGGGCCGATGTGGTCGCGGATGCCCTGGACGCGGCGCAGGTCCTCTTTGCTGTCCGGCAGGCCCACTTTGATCTTGATGCCGCCGATGCCTTCTCCAATGGATTGCGTGGCGCGTGCCTTAACCTCGTCAAGGCTGGCGTTCAGGAAGCCCCCGGAGGTGTTGTAGGTCCGCACCGAGTCCCGGTAGGAGCCAAGGAACTTGGCCAGCGGCAGGCCTGCGCGCTTGGCCTTGAGGTCATACAAGGCGATGTCGACGGCGGCGAGGGCCTGGGTGGCGACGCCGGAGCGCCCCACGGAGGCACCTGCCCACAGGAGCTTGGTGTAGATCCTGGCGATGTCGTTGGGGTCCTCGCCGATGAGGCCTTCGGCCACCTCTTTGGCGTGGGCGTACTGTGCAGGGCCGCCGGCGCGTTTGGAGTAGCTGAAACCGATGCCCGAGTGGCCCAGCTCCGTGGTGATTTCTGCGAACAGGAAAACCACCTCGGTCATGGGTTTCTGCCGACCGGTAAACACCTTGGCGTCGCTGATGGGCACGGCGAGGGGAAGGCGGGCGGTGGACAGCTTGACGTGCCGGATCAGATCGACGGAACTCATGTGGATTCTCCTGGAAGACGGGTGGGGCTTCTTCGCCCGCACCCCTAGGGTATAAGTTGATAACTTGTATTACAAGTACTCGGCGCCGCCGACTCAGGATGTCTTGCAGGTGCTGCTTCCCGGATTTTGTCTCCGTGGGATGATAGAGGGGATGACTTCCCCCACTCCTTCCCCTGAAACCCCTGTCCGCGCCCCGAAGGCGGCCGAAGGCGCTGCGCGTCCCCAGGTCCGGCCCACTGCAGAGGGCTGGGAGCAGGCCCGTACCGTTGAGGGGCGGCCGCTGCTCCAGTTTGCTTCCCCCAGGGTGAAGCAGCCGCCGACGCACCTGGCGGACATGAGCCTGGCCGAGCGCGGTGACAAGCTGAAAGAGCTCGGCCTTCCGGCTTTCCGGGCAAAACAGCTCTCCACGCACTACTTCCAGCACTGGACAGTGGACCCGGACCGCATGAGCGACCTGCCCAAGGCTGGCCGCGAAGAGCTGGTCTCCCAACTGTTTCCGCCGCTGCTTACCGAGGTGCGGCGCAACCGCACCGACAAGGGCGACACCATCAAGTTCCTCTGGCGCTTGTTCGACGGGGCGCTGGTGGAGTCCGTCCTGATGCGCTATCCCGGCCGCATCACCCTCTGTGTCTCCTCGCAGGCCGGCTGTGGCATGAACTGCCCCTTCTGCGCCACCGGCCAGGCGGGACTGACCCGCAACATGTCCACCGCCGAGATCGTCGACCAGGTGGTCGCTGCCAACCGGGTCATCGCGGCAGGTGAACTGGGTCCGAAAGAGCACGACGACGAGCGGGTCACCAACATCGTCTTCATGGGCATGGGGGAGCCGCTGGCCAACTACAAGCGCGTGATGGCCGCCCTGCACCGCTTCGTGGACCCCGCACCCGAAGGCCTGGGCATGTCCGCCCGGAACATCACCGTTTCCACGGTCGGCCTGGTCCCTGCGATCCGGAAGCTCGCCGACGAAGACCTTCCCGTCACGTTTGCGCTGTCCCTGCACGCCCCGGATGACGAGCTTCGTGATGAGCTGATCCCGGTCAACAACCGGTGGAAGGTGGACGAGGCGCTCGACGCTGCCTACGACTACTACCGCAAGACAGGCCGCCGGGTCAGCATCGAGTATGCGCTGATCAAGGACATGAATGACCACCCCTGGCGCGCGGACCTCCTGGGCAAGAAGCTCAACCAGCGCGGGCGGGGATGGGTGCACGTCAATCCAATCCCGCTCAATCCAACTCCCGGCTCCATCTGGACCGCTTCGGACAAGTCCGTGGAACAGGAGTTCATCGCGCGGGTCCGCGCCACCGGAGTGCCCTGCACCCTCCGGGATACCCGCGGCAAGGAAATCGACGGCGCCTGCGGCCAGCTGGCCGCGGCTGAGAGCTAGCCCGGCTGCCCCGTCCGCAGTGCACCCAGTCCGGAGACCAGGGCGTCCAGCCCAAGGTGGAAGGCGGTGTCTGCCGGGCGGCCGCGCTCCTGGCCGCCCTGGCCTCCCGCGCCGCCGCTCGCTGCAGGCGCATCAGGCCCCGTGGAGGCACTGCGGACGGCGGCAGTGAAATACGGAGTGGACTCAGCCATGCTTCCGGAGTCGAAGATGTCCTCCGGGGCGGTGACGTCATACGCGGACCCGAAGATAAAGGACTCAAGTGCCACGATGGCCGGCACAATGCGTTCCTGTGGAAACCCGGCGTCGGAGAATCCCTTGCTGACGGTCTCGTACATCGCCAGGGTCTGCGGCGCGTCCGTAACCGGCAGGACCGCGATGACCGGAATCAGCGGAGTGTGCTCGGCAAAAACGTTCCGGTAGCTCCAGGCCCAAGCGCGCACGGCGTCCTCCCAGCTGCCGCCGCTGAAACCGGAAACATCCACCAAAGACATCAGGTGGTCCTCCACCAGGAGCAATACATCCTGCTTTGACGCCACGTGGTTGTAAAGCGCGGAGGGTGCCACATCGAGTTCCTTGGCCAGGGCCGCCATCGTCAACCCGTCGTAGCCCTTCCGGCTGACCAGTTCCAGCGCAGCCGCCGTGATCCCGGACTTGTCCAGCACTGCCGCAGACGGCCGGCCGGCCCGCCTCTTCTGCCCGCCGCCATTGTGGGTGGAGCGTCCCTGTGCGGCTGATACTGCCGGCATTCCTGCCCTTTCGTCGGTGTCCCCTGCATTATTCCATCCGGTACTTCCGCTCCCGCCAGGCAGCAGCTATAGTTCAAATAAATGAATGACATTCATTTATTGGTTCCGATCACCAGGGACCGCAGAGAGGACATCATGCTGAACCTGAACCGCGACGTCGTGGTCGTTGGAGCCGGGCCGTCCGGACTCACCGCCGCCCGTGAACTGAAGAAGGCCGGCCTCACCGTGGCCGTGCTTGAGGCCCGAGACCGTGTGGGCGGCAGGACCTGGACCGACACCGTGGACGGCGCCATGCTCGAAATCGGCGGCCAGTGGGTCTCGCCGGATCAGACTGCCCTCCTGGAGCTGCTTGACGAACTGAACCTGGAGACCTACCCGCGCTACCGTGAAGGCGAGTCCATCTACATAGGTGCCGACGGCGCCCCGGTGCGCTACACCGGCGACACCTTTCCGGTAGACTCGGATACCGCCGTCGAGATGGACCGTCTGGTGGCCCTCCTGGACGGGCTGGCCGCCGAGCTCGGCCCCACCGAGCCCTGGGCCCACCCCAAGGCACGCGAGCTGGACACCATTTCCTTCCACCACTGGCTCCGGCAGAACTGCGACAATGAGGAAGCCTGCAAGAACATCGGCCTCTTCATCGCCGGCGGCATGCTCACCAAGCCGGCGCACGCCTTCTCGGCCCTGCAGGCCGTCCTGATGGCGGCCTCAGCTGGCTCATTCACTCATCTGACAGATGAGGACTTCATCCTTGACCGACGCGTGGTGGGCGGGATGCAGCAGGTGTCACTGCTGCAGGCACGCGAGCTGGGGGACGACGTCGTCCTCAACTCCCCGGTGCGCACCATCAACTGGGAGCCGGACGCGGATGGCGGCCACCGCGTGAGCGTCGTATCCGATCGTGCCACCGTCACCGCCCGGTTCGTGATCATGGCCGTGCCGCCCAACCTCTACTCCCGTGTCTCCTTCAATCCGCCCCTGCCCCGGCGCCAGCACCAGATGCACCAGCACCAGTCCCTGGGCCTGGTCATCAAGGTCCATGCCGTCTACGGCACCCCCTTCTGGCGGGACAAGGGACTGTCCGGCACCTGCTTCGGCGCGGACGCCCTGGTCCAGGAGGTGTACGACAACACGAACCACGGGGATCCCCGTGGCACGCTGGTGGGCTTCGTGTCCGATGAGAAAGCTGACGCCATGTTCGAGCTCAGTGCCGAGGACCGCAGGAAGGCGATCCTGGAATCCATCGCCGGCTACCTGGGCGCCGAGGCCCTCAGCCCCGAGGTCTATTACGAGTCCGACTGGGGCTCGGAGGAATGGACCCGCGGCGCATACGCGGCCAGCTATGACCTGGGCGGTCTCCATCGCTACGGCAAGGACCAGCATGCTCCTGTCGGCCCCATCTACTGGTCCTCCTCGGACCTGGCAGCGGAAGGCTACCAGCACGTCGACGGGGCCATCCGCATGGGGCGCCTGACGGCGGCGCGCATCGCCGAGCTGGCGAAGGTCCCGGTGCCGGCCGGCTGGTAAATAAGCTGCTTACTAATAGGCTGGCGGCGGGGAGCGTCCCCGACTTCAGACGAACGAGGTGAGGCATGACTGACGCCCAGAGCATCAGCAAAGTTACGGAGATCATCAACGATTCGAAGATCGGGATGGTCACCACCGTCAATGAAGAAGGCGCCCTCGTCAGCCGGCCGCTGGCCGTCCAGGAGGTAAAGGACGACGGCGACATGTGGTTCTTCACCGGCCTCGGCACGTCCCAGGTTGCGCATGTCCGTGCTGATCCGCGCGTCAACGTCGCCTTTGGCAAGAACACCGAATGGGTTTCCGTAGCCGGGACCGCCCAGGTGGTCACGGACCGGGCCAAGATCCACGAACTGTGGAACCAGGCGGTTGAAGCCTGGTTCCCGGAGGGTCCGGACACCCCCGAGGTATGCCTGCTGCGCGTCGATTCCGACTCGGCAGAGTACTGGACAAGCCCGGGCGGCACCGCGGCCACGGTGCTGCAGTGGGTAAAGGCGAAGGTCACCAACAGCCGGATGAGCGTTGGCGAAAGCGGCACCGTGGAGCTGTAGTCCGCGGATGCGGCAGGGGCGGGGCGGCTAAGGCTGCTCCGCCCCTTTCAATGCCTGCAGGACTGCAGGCAGCAGGACGTCGTTGCGCCCCCACACCGGATCCAGAATCTCCACGTACCAGGAGTCAGCAAGCAGCAGGGCCAGGGAGTCGTTGGTTTCTTCCGCCCAGTCCCGAATCTGCGCCTCCTCCACCGGGTTCTCGCTGGATCCGAGCACTGTGGTGATTTCCGTTCCGGCAATCGTTACCGGAATGGCGGCGTTGCTTGCCTCACCCGGTGCATGGGCCACGGTGACCAGATCGGTCCGGGCGGACAGCGCCAGCAGGTGGTGTGCGGCGGCCGCGCTGCAGAAACCTGTGACGTACTCCCGCTGCGCCGCCCCGCCGGCACGGATGCCCGGCTGTGATTCCTTGGTGAACAGTCCATTGCGGTTCAGTTCGGCCAGCACCTTGGCGATGGGCTTGGTCTCGTCGTCGAACTCTGCGGCAAGGTGCCCCGGCTGGTACGAGCTCCCGCCCTCCAGCCACCGGGCCGTCAGTTCACCGGCAGCTTCCAGCGTTGTGGCCTGCCGCCAAACTCCGCGGTCCTCCAGCAGCCGGCCGTACTGGTCTTGGGAAGGCAGTTCCTCAGGCTTCATCTTTGGATGCTATCGCCGGTCCTCATGGGCGATCCAACGCCGGCGACACAGCAGTTAACCTCGGCTGGCCTGCTGCGCGGGCAGGGCGGCTGAAATTCCCGCCGCCCGCTCCGCCGCAGCCAGGGCCGCGGCCAGGGTTCCGACGGCGTCCGGGTAACCCTGGTGCGCGGTGGCCCGCAGCTGGTCGGCAGTCCGCATGGACTTGATCAGTGCGGACGTTTCGGGCAGCCGTACATCGGTCAGTGCCGGAAAGTCGATGCTGCACGCCGGATCCAGCTCGTAGCGCCGCCACCGAAGCATGATTTGGTCGTGCTGAATCAGGGCCCCCTGGTGGGCCGCAAGCCGTTGCCGTTCCTCCCGGCGTACAGCACGCCATGCCAGGAACCTGGGGCTGCCGCGGTAGGCCGCAATACCTGAAGCGGCTGCCGCCCCGGCCAGCACCAACGCCGCCCACGGGGATACCAGCGCCGGGATGATCAACGCCGGAAGGGCCACGCACGAACCCAAAAACAGGTCCCAGAACAGCTGGTCCGTTCCCCCAGCTTCGCTGCTGCTGGGAGCCAGGGCCCGGCGTCGGATAACAAAAACGGTGGCGGCCACGCTGGCCACCAGCACTGGACCGCACAAGAGGACCGCCCACGCATCCTGAAGCAGTCCCTGCATCAAAGATTCCATGACTGACATCTGCGCACCTCCGGCGCCCCGCATTCCCGTTCAAGCGATGGCCCGGCCGGAAGGCCCGGGCTGGTCCTTCCATTGGACCGTCTTCGGTGCGCAGCGTCAATGGCGGGTGAAAAGGGAGGACGGTCCTAACCGTCACGGCCTGGCGGGTACCGTGGGACCATGCGACTCAAAATGTGCAGCATCCACGTCCAGGACCCCGCGGCCGCCCACGCCTTCTACACCGGGACCCTGGGGTTTGACACGCTCATGGCCATGCCTGAATACAACCTTTACATCATCAAGGATCCTGGAGCTGACGACAGTTCCGTGGGGCTGCTCCTGGAACCCAGCGACAACCCGATCGGTGCAAACTACATGAACGCCGTGCGCGAGGCCGGACTCCCGGCCATCGTTTTTGGAGTCCCGGATGTGCAGGCGGAGTACGACCGGCTGCTGGCTGCGGGCGTAAGCTTCAAGACCCCGCCCACCACGGATCCGTTCGGCACCAGCGCCGTGTTCGACGACGGCTGTGGCAACTACGTCCAGATCCACCAGGACTAACGGGCCGGGATGCAACAGAAGCCTGTTCGCGCATCCGGACGTTCAAGGTCCTGACGGGCGAACAAGCTTCTGAGACGCGGCTGCCGGCTACTGGGCCTGGGCGCGGTCCTTCTTCGCCTGCTTCTTCGCAGCCTCGTCCTTGACCCGCTGGGCTTCAGCGCGGACAGCCGCATGCGTGGCACGCTCGGTGACCAGCCACTGTGGCGGAGCCTGCAGCAGCGCGGTGATTTCCGCCGTCGTCAGGGCTTCCTCCACGCCGCTCCGGGCCAGGCCGCTGATCGAGACGTTAAGCTTCTGGGCCACCACGGGGCGGGGGTGCGGGCCGTTGCGGCGCAGCTCAGCCAGCCATTCGGGCGGGTTGGCCTGGAGCGCGGCGAACTCCTCGCGGGTGATGGTTGAATCCTGGAACTCCTGCGGCGTGGCCGGGAGGTAGATGCCAAGTTTCTTGGCAACAGTGGCCGGCTTCATGGACTGGGAGTTTGCAGAGGTCATGCTTCAAGGGTATCCGGGCGGCGGGTACTGTGAAGACGTGCCAGCCGACGATACCCCCGCCCCCGCAGCCCCGGACGCCCCTGATGAAACGGCGCAACGGGTGCTGCGCATAGCGTACGTGGCCGGCGTCACGCCGGGTAAGTGGATCCGCCGGTGGGAGGAGCGGATGCCCCATATTCCCCTTCAGGCATTCATGGTCGACGACGGCACTCAGCTTGGGCCGCTGCGGGACGGCAGCGCCGACATGGGCTTTGTCCGCCTTCCCATGGAGCGCGACGGCCTCAGCGTCATCCCGCTGTACGAGGAACAACCCGTGGTGGTGGCGCCCAAAGGCCATGAGATTTCGGTGTTCGAGGAAGTGCCGCTTGCCGACCTCGCGGAGGAGTCATTCCTGGATGTCGCTGCCGTGGGCGGACCTGAGGCCGCGCTCCAAGTAGTGGCTGCGGGTGCCGGCCTGGTGATCCTTCCCATGGCCGTGGCCCGCCACTTCAATGTCAAGGACACCGTTGCGCGCAGGCTCACCGGCGCGGAGGGAACCGGGATCGCGCTGGCCTGGCCCTCGGAGGCTACGGATGAGGTGCTGGAGGAATTCATCGGCATCGTCCGCGGACGCACCGCCCAGAGCTCCCGGCAGCCTTCCGCCCAGCCCGAGAAGGTGAAGAAGGACCCCAAACCGGACCGGCGGGGCTCCGGCGCCAAGAAGGCACCCAAGGTGGCCCAGCGGTATGCACCCAACCCGGACAAGGGGCGCGGCCGGGGCTCCCGGAAAAAAGGCAAACGCTAGCCAGGGTTTGCCGCGCCGCTTACAGGCCGTGCAGCAGCGAAGCCGGGCCGCAAGTGCGGTCCGGCTTCGCTGTTTGTTCTTTACCAGCCACGGGGACTAGGTGTTTTGGACGTTGTCTTTGGCGTCGGTGGCGCGGTCTTTGACGTCGGTGGCGGCTTGTTGGCCTTCGGTCTTGACGTTTTGGGCGGCGTCGGTGGCGGTGGCCTTGACGTTTTCCACGGCTTCCTGGGCGGGTTCCTTGAGGTCCTGGGCGACGTTCTTGGCGGCGTCGGTGACCTGGGCTGCCAGGGGCTGGGCTGCGGTTTTGAGTTGGTCCGCGGCTTCGCGTTCTTTCTGGCTGGCCGGGATCAGGGAGCTGATGAGCATTCCGGCGCCGAAGGCGATCAGCCCGGCGGCCAGCGGGTTGCCGGCGGTCTTGGCTTTGACCTGGTCCGGGGCGGCGGAGACGGCCTGGCCGGCGTCGGAGAGTTTGGCCGAGGCGGTGTCTGATGCCTGGTGCAGGCTGTCCCCGGCCGAGTGCACGGCACCGGTGGTGTGCCCGGCGCCGGTGGAGGTGGTGTCGTGGACTTTGGTGGTGGCGGTGTCTGCGGCGCCCATGATTTTCTCCTTCACCCCGGTCACGGCGTTCTTGACGGTGCCGGTGACCTTGTCGGTTTGGCGGTGCACGATGTTGGACGGGGTGACCTTGTCGGCCACGGCGTCCACGTTGGTGCCCAGGCGTGCCCGGGTGGCTTCTATGTCTGCGCGGATGACGTCAGGGTTTTCGCTCATCGGTTTACCTCACCTGGTTTTAGGGTTGGGGGAATTTCTGAGAGGGTCTCGCCGGTCTGGGGCAGGCCCTTGATCTGCTTGAGTTCCTTGCGGCCGATGGAGGCCAGGACCGCGGCGATGATCGCCCAGATCACGGCGACGATCAGCGCGGACCAGCCCAGCGGCATGATGGCGCCCAGGGCCCACATCAGGGCCAGGGAAAGGAAGAGCAGGACGAAGTGTCCGCCCACCCCGGCGCCGGCGAGCATGCCCGCGCCCTTGCCTGCCCGGGAGGTGGACTGCTTGAGTTCGGCCTTGGCCAGCTCCACTTCCTTGCGCATCAGGGTGGACAGGTCCCGGGTCACGTCCCCGAGCAGCTCGCCCAGGGACGCGTTGTCCGCTTTCACATGCGCCGCACTGGGCGGCGGCTCAGGAATCTGGCTACTCATCACAGACCACCCGTCTGGCCGTGACGGCCGGTGCCGGACGTGCCCTCAGTGCCGAAGGTCTCCTCATCGCTGTAAACGCCGTTCTCGGCCCGGTAGGGGTCGTCCTCGAACCGAAGCGGCGTCTCCTCTGCGGTACCAGAGGGGAGGGTGCTGGTGGACACCGGCGTTGCGCTGCTCACCACCGGCTCATCGAAAAGGTCATCGGTACCTGCGGCGTACACGGTCTCCTGGTGCAGCGGGGCTACCGGCGGCTGCACGGCCCGGTGCTGGCCGGTGCCCTGGGCGGAACCCGATGCCTGCAATTGTCCCTGCGATTCCGGGGTGCCTGCGGTGAGGCCGCGGGTGAGGCGTCCGGCAAGGACGCCGGCGCCGGCGGCCAGGAGCAGGAAGGTGCCGGGACGGTTGCGGGCGAAGCGCTGGACCTCGCCCAGGAGGTCGCCCGGTTCGCGGTTCTCCAGCCAGGACGCCACCGAGGAGGTGCGGTCCGCCGCCTGCCGGATGAGGTCGCTGGCCATTCCCTGCTGGTCCGGGCCGCTGGCCATGCTGTGCAGCTGGCTGGAAATGTTGCGGATGCCTTCGGCCGCCTTCTGCTGCTGCGTGCCCGCTTGGCTGGTCAGCCCGGACTTGGCCTGGTGCAGCAGGTCCTGCGCATTGGACTTAGCCTCATGCGCCACGTTCGCGGCCTCGCTCTTGGCAGTCTCCGCCACGCCCTGGGCGGCAGATGTGGCGTGGCCGGCCACGTTTGAAGCTTCTTCCTTGGCGGCCTGGGTCTTCGAGGTATCGCCCGAATCTGCAGGGTAGGAGGCCTGCTGGGGAGCTACCTCTGTTGCGCCGTATGGATCGGTGATGGCCGAGTCGGCGCTGGTGTGCGGAGTCTGGGGCCATTGGTTCTCTGTCATCTTCGCTCTCTTTCAGAAAGGGTTAGCTGGCGATCAAGAACCAGCAGTGCTGGCGACTTAGTAAGCAAGGTTACTAAGTAGATACTAAGCACACTTCCCATTTCGATTGCAAGGGGTAGTGCCGTGTGGGTTCATTCGGGGAGCGGCCTGCGCGGACGCTGGTCCCCATCGGATAGTAAGCCTACTTGCGAATGTGTTGCTAAGCATGCTTATTGTAGGGGTGTAGCGACGCAGGGTGACCAGCACTTCGCCACCTACAGGAAGGCCGCGGCCGATGACCAGCAATCTCGATCCGGACGCCCGGAGCAGCTACCGCCTGATTACTTTGGCGGCCCGGCTGATCCAGCGGCGGCAGGACGATGCACTGGCCCCCCTTGGCCTCACCCGTGCGGCTGTTATTGCACTGGAAGGCCTGACGGGGGGCCCCCTGAACCAGGAACAGCTTGCAGACGCGATCAGGGTCCAGAGCCAGACGCTGGGGCGGGTTCTTACCCGCCTCGAAGGCATGGGGCTCATAACCAGGACCCGGCATGCCTCGGACCGCCGGCAGCTGAAAGTCGAGCTGACGGATGCAGGCGGGGCGGCCGTTGAGGCTGCGCGGCAGGCGGAGGTCAATGCCTACCCGGATGATCCGGATATTGAGTGGAAGGTACTCCGGGAGGAACTTACGAAGTTTGTCCGTGCGGTGCCGCTTGGCCGGGATACCGGGGTTGTCCCGTTTGCCCCGCCGGAACATCGTGGCGGGCACCGTCCCCAGGCCGGCCGGGCTGCCGGCGTCCGGGGCTGGGAACAGCCACGCCAAAACTGACTGTCCCCGGTTTGCGCTGAAAGCAAAGCAGTGGCCGGCCCTTTCGGGCCGGCCACTGCTTTATCCAGCTTTTGTCCAGCTACCCTTTGTCTTCCTGGCCCTCCTGCAGCAGGCCCCGCTGGGCAAGGTCTGCGGCATCGGCTGCCTCGGGCGGCAACGGATCCGTCGCGGGCGGAACGTCACTGGGAGCAAAGTCAGCCAGTCCGGCCGCTACCCGCTCCTGTTCCACCGCCTTTTGGTAATCGTCGTCGTCAACGTCTTCGGGCATCTTGCCGTGTCCAGTGCGGGTGGGGGTGGGAAGCGCGTCCTCCTCCGGGACGATTACGCTCTCGAGGACGTCATCGGGGTTTTCATCTGCAGTGCTCATGGTGCACCTTCCAATCGATGGGTTCGGTGAAAAGGACGGGCCGCAAGGCTTTACGACGACGGGACGTCCGGGCCCGAGGACCAGCGCAGCAGTGCCGCGACGTGAACGCCCTCCGGCAGGACCGGTCCCGGGACCAGGAGAACACGGGCGTCAGTGAGCGCCGCTGCCCGAAGCAGCGCCGCCGGGGCCGGAACTTCTCCCAGGATTCCGGCGCCCAGGGCCTCTTCCTTGGCTGTGGCAATCCACGGTTCGGCATCCAGGGCCAGCATGGTCCGTTGGGACAACACGGCGTCATCGAGGATCAGGGTGTCCACCTGCGCCTGCTGCAGGGCGTGCACCACAGCTCCCACGCCGTGCGCGGATTCCGGATTGGCCTGGCCCTCCTGGACCGCCAGCCTGTCCATCACGCTCTGCTGTTCCTCCGCCCACACTTCGGCAACGCGCTGGTTGACGTTGTCTTCCAGGTTGGCGCTCTCCGAGCCCGCGGTGTGCGTGTGGGAATCAACGATCGACACCAGTGCCTGGCTGGCCTTGGAAAGCTGATCCTGGACAAGGCCGCGGGCATGGATGTCACCGGCGAGGACCACCAGCCGGGCCCCGCCGTCGGCCACGAGCTTGTCGATTTCACCTGCCACCTCGTCCGCATTCCGCCGCCAGACGTCCTCGGTGTGGTGCTGGAACCGCAGGTGTGACCAGCCCCCGCCGTGGAACTTCTTTATATGCTCGGACTCGCCCTCCACCTCCTGCACGCTGGCGGGACCAACAGTCCCGGCGCGGTACAGACGGATTTCGCCATGCTCCCGGCTGACCTCAGCCACGACATAGGCGAACTCTTCAGGCTGGTGCTTCAGCAGCGGCAGCAGGTCCGGGATGGACTCCACTGCCAGCCGTTCCGGCAGGACGAGATCGCCCGGGAGTACCTCGTTGACTTCGGTCTTCCCATCGTTGACCAGCACGAACCTGGATACGGGAGAGGGGACGCCGGCGGCCGGTTGGAGTGCCTGTTCCATTGCCGCAACATCAGCCGGGGTTGCGCCCTGGGCTTCGAGCTGGGCCTGGGCATTCCCTGGCCTGACATCGCCGGCTTCCAGCGTGTCCACCGTTCCGGTTCCGGCAGGCACATAGGCGGTGCACCAAGGGCCGGGGCGGCGGTAGAGGTCGGCATATTTCTGCAGGCTGGTGGTCACTGTTCCCCCTCTGTGGTGAGGGGGTCCGGCGAGGCGACGGGATTCAGCGCCTCCCGCACTTCGGCCGGGTCCGTGTCATCCGGGAAGGGCTCTGTTTCGCGCCATTCCTCGGCATGGGCGGGCTGGTTTCCGTGCACCACCCCCTGCGTTTCGTGCTTCATCTGGTCGTCCAGATTCTGGCCGTGGGTGGTATTGCCGCGTTCTGCCATGACGATCTCCTTCGCGAGCGATTTAGTATCACAGGCTTACTAGTTCGTCACTTCACCGTAGCACCATGAGGCAGGCCGCTGAAGAGGGCGGCCGGCGCTTCCGGCTCAGGCGCGGCAGGCGTCCTTCAGGGCCCGGACGGAGTCTGCCGGCACCTGGTCCCCGGCCTCGGCAATCCGGCCCAGCGGCGTCGTAATCTCCGCGGGAACCCCTGCCGTGCGCGCTGCCGAGACTAGGCCGGCCAGGGCCTGCCGGTCCGAGGGGCTGACCAGGCCGTCCTGCACCAGGGTGCAGATCTGCCGGTTGACTTCCTGGGCGGCGCTGGAGGCAACTTTGGACGCGGCGTCACTGGCAGCGGCGCCGGCAGCATCCCCAACGGCACCGCATCCGGTCAGCAGCAACAACGCGGTGGACAGGGCGGCGGCGGAGGCGACGGCGGGGCGAAATGTCATACCCCCAGCGTACCGGCGGCCGGTTAACGACGGGCCGGGACGCCCAGGATGCTGTCCAGCAGCCCGTTCCGGAACTTGCCTTCGGGGTCGTGGCCGGCGGCGAAGGAACGGAAGTCGGCGAAGCGCGGGTAAAGCGTTTCCCAGTCATGCCCACCGGGGGTGAACAGCTTGCCCCAGTGCGGTCGTGCGCCAAAGGGCCGCAGTGCGTCCTCAAGGACCGGAAGGAACGCTTCCACTTCCGGCTGCATCGGCTTCCAGGTGAAGTGCAGCGCCACGCTCTGCTGCCGGTAGAACGGGCTGAGCCAGAACTCGTCCGCGGCGCCGGTGCGTACTTCCGAGACGAAGAGCAGGGGTGAAAGCTGTCCGGCCAGCCCACGGACTGCCTGGAGGGCGGCGGGGGCGTGTTCCAGGGGAAGAATGAACTCGCTTTGGAGTTCGTCACCGTTGCTTGGCGTGAATTCGTGCCGGAAGTGCGGCAGCCGGTCCAGCCACAGTCCCGGCTCGTCCAGCTGTGCCGTGCAGTTCTCCGCGGACATGTCCGGGAGGGGGTGCCGCGGCCGCAGGGCGGCGGTTGCCCCGAACAGGCCGGGGAGCGCCGGCTCCTCGTCAAGCGCCTTGAGCCACACCTGGTTGACCGTGTTGCCGGCGTAGTCGGTAAACAGGCTCACGCTGTAGGCGGCGGACACAATGTCGTTGAAATTCCCAAGGGCGTTGTCCCACGGCAGGTCCTCAAGGACGCGCTGCCGCATCCTGAAGCTGGGGCGCACCGCAAGTTCGAGGCCGGTGACGATGCCCAGGGCCCCGATGCCCACCACGCTGGCCAGGAACTCGTCCCCGTCCGCCCGGGTCAGCGTGACCTGCTCCCCGGAGGCCCGGACCAGGTCGATGGATTCCACGGCGCCGGCCAGCGAAGGGTTGTTGACTCCGGAGCCGTGCGTGCCCGTTTGCACGGCGCCTGCCACCGAGATGTGCGGCAGTGAGGCGAGGTTGTGGATGGCGACGCCGGATTCCTCAAGCGTCCGGCAAAGCGCCCCGTAGCTCACCCCGCCGCTGACCCGCACCGTTCCACGGCTGGAATCCAGCTCCACCTGCTGCGGCAGGGCATCGAGGAGGACATGGACCCCCTCCGTGTCGCCCACCCGGTTGAACGAGTGCCGGGACCCCAGGGCCTTGATCCGCGGCGAATCAGCCACGATGGCGGCCAGTTCCGCGACCGATTCCGGCCGCCGGACCTCCGCGGAGGAGTATTCGAGGTTTCCTGCCCAGTTCTTCATCAGTGGCTTTCGCTTGGTGTCGGTTTCCTTTCACTGTCAGCGCTAACAATCGCCCCTGTCAAGGCGCTTCCGCTGGGTGGGCGGGGGACCGGGTCGGCTGCGCTGGGGACCAGTGGCCGGGCCGCTCAAGCCAGGAGGGGAGCTGGGTGGACGCGCTGCCGCGGGCTGCGCTGATTTGTGGCTGGGTGAGGAAGAGTGCGTGGGTGAGGTCGGCGCCGTCGAGCCTTGCATCGCGCAGGTCCGCACCCAGAAGGTCCACCGCCGTCAGGTCCGTGCCGCGCAGATCGGCAGCGATCAGGCATGCACCGCGAAGATCTGCCCCGCACAGCGCCAGGCCGCGCAGGTTTGCCCCGGCCAGGTCGGCGACGGGTGCCAGCGGCGTATTTCGCATGCCATCGCCGGGCCACCCATCGCAGAAGTACCCCGCGCGGACCTCCTCGCTCACCCAGCGCAGAGCTTCGCCCACCTGCCCATGGAGGGTCCCGACGTCGGCTGCCAGAACCTCCTCAAGGTTGCCTTCCGCCACCTCCCGGACCCGGGCCGCCAGACAGTGCACGTCGTCAGCGGTTTCCGGGCTGTAGGCCTTCGCCTCTGCCTGGGTAAGGTGCCACAGCATTTCGTGCAGCTGGCGCAGGACCCTGAAGGCGGCAAACATGTCCGCGGCGGTTTCCGGGCTTTCCCGCCAGCTGGTGCCGTGGAACAGCCCCTGGCTGACCGCCTGCCCGGCGCCAAAGCAGTCGAACCCGGTGCAGCCGGCAAAACCACGCGGCCGGAGCCTGTCGTGGATGGTGCAGGAAAAGTCTCCGGCAAGATTGGGGCACGGGGTGGCGGGCGGCTTGTCGATGGCGAAGTCGGCAGAGCGGGTGAACCCGAAGGCCGTGCAGCACAGGGCAAAGCACTGTGAGCAGTCGGGCCGGAGGGCAGCCGGGCCGGTGAGGGGCCGCGCCATGCATCCAGACTACCCACCTCAACAGGTCCCGTCAGTCGCTTTGTGCATGTCCTCCGGGGGTGGTGCGTGGTGGTGATACGCGCCGGCGGCCGGTCGCTTCGAACGCTGCCGCCAACCGGAGCAGTTCCGTGTCGCTGTAGGCCTTGCCCGCGATCGTGAGGCCCACCGGCATGGCGATGTCTGCTGCCATGCCCATGGGGACCGTGACCGTGGGGATGCCAAGATGCCGGGGGACCAGGTTTCCGTTGGCTACCCACACGCCGTTGCGCCAGGCGAGGTCCGCCGAGCGTTCATTCGTGTCGGCGTCTGCAGGGGCTACGTCGGCGGCCGCCGGGAACACCACAGCGTCCAGGCCCAACCGGTCCATCCACTCTTCCAGGTCCACCCGGCGGGTTTCCTCGAGCCCTGCCAGGCCGTCGGGCAGGTGCGGGATGTCGGCCAGGACGGGAACGCCGTGCTCCCGGATCCAGGCGGGATAGTCCCCAATGTGGTCATCGAACCCGTCGTAGCGGTCCGGCAGCGCACCTTCCGGGGCGGGGAAGATGGCGGAACCGTCCACGTTGGCAAGGCGGTTCAGCTGCGGGTCCCCGTTGGCGTCGAGGAAGTCGTTCCATGCCCAGACGGAGAGGTCCACGATTTCCCGGCGCAGGTACTCCGGGGACACCAGGCCGCGGGTGGCGATGGTGGGTGCGCCGGGGCGGTCGCCTTCGTAGTTGGACACCACGGGGAAGTCCACCTCCACCACCTCGGCGCCGGCTGCTTCCAGGTCGCGGCGGGCCGCCGCCCACAGTTCCAGGATGGATTCGCGCGTTTCAATCCGTTGTCCGGTGGGACCGCCGATGCCGGGTGCCTCCGCTGATCCGGCCTCGGGGTCGGCGTTGACGTACATCCGGGGAACGCCCAGCCGCTTGCCCGCAAGGACGCCTGCCGCGGCGGCTGAGTCCGTAACGCCCAGGGCGATGTACGACGGCGGGCGGACAGCGGATGTCTTGGGCACCGGGACCCAGGGCTGGACCCGCCAGAAGTCGCCGCGTGTTTGCGGGTCGTCGGCTACCACGGCGTCCAGGATTTCCAGCAGATCGGCCATCGTGCGGGTGTGCGGAACTACCACGTCCATCGTGGGGACCAGGGGCCAGTTGCCGCGGACTGAAATGACGCCGCGCGAGGGTGTGTAGGCGCAGAGGGCATTGTTCGACGCCGGCGCGCGGCCGGAGGACCAGGTTTCCTCCGCCAGGCCAAAGGCAGCAAAACTGGCGGCGGTTGCCGTCCCCGAGCCGTTGGACGAGCCTGAAGCGAACGCCGCTGTGAGGAAGCCTGCATTGTAGGGACTCTCTGCCCTGCCATATACCCCGCGCTGCATACCTCCGTTGGCCATGGGCGGCATGTTGGTCAGGCCGATCAGGACCGCACCTCCGGCACGGAGGCGTTCGATGGTGAAGGCGTCCCGCTGCGCCACGAGGTCCTTGAAGGCAGGAGAGCCGGCAGCGACGGTGAGGCCCTTGACCTGATAGCTGTCCTTCGCCGTGTACGGGATGCCGTCCAAGGGGCCGAGCGTGTATCCGGCGGCGCGGCGGCGGTCCGACGCCTGCGCCTCGGCAATGGCGTCCGGGTTCATCACGACCAAGGAGTTCAGGCATATGCCCGAGGAGTCATACTTCTCGATGCGCTTCAGGTAGAGGCGGACCAGTTGCTCGCTGGTCACATCGCCGGCCTCGAGGGCACCCCGCAGTTGGCTGATGCCGGCCTCCACCACGTCGAACGTTATCGCGGTGCGCCGTTCAGGGGCGTGCTCCACGAGTTTCATGCCGCTTCGCATTTCCGCGTGGCGGGCTGCTGCTGCGTGATGCAGTGGATGCCGCCGCCGAAGGCGAAGATGTCCCGGGCGTCCACGAGCTCCACCGTACGGCCGGGGTAGGCGCGTTCCAGGATGCCGGCCGCGATGCTGTCGTTGGGGTCGTCAAAGCTGCAGAGGACCACCACATCGTTTGCGACGTAGTGGTTGATGTAGGACCAGTCAACCCAGCCTTCGTCGTCCTTGAGCGTAGTGGGAGCGGGAACGTCAATGATGCGCAGCGGGCGGTCCCGGGCGTCCAGTTGGCCGGCAAGGACTGCCCTCAGTTGCAGGTACACAGCGTGGTCCGGGTGGGCGGGATCGTCCTGGCGGTGCAGCAGGATGGTGCCCGGGCCGGCGAAGGCGGCCACGATGTCCACGTGGCCGCGGGTGCCGAATTCGTCGTAGTCCCGGGTCAGTCCGCGCGTAATCCAGATGGCCTTGGTGGTGCCCAGGACTGCGTGGATTTCCGCCTCCACCCATTCCTTGGTGGCGCCGGGGTTGCGCCCGGGATCAAGCTGGACTGTTTCGGTCAGCAGCACGGTGCCTTCGCCGTCCACATGGAACCCGCCGCCCTCATTCACCAGGGCTGACGGCCGTACCGGAACGTCCACCCCTGCTGCCACGGTGCGCGCCACCTCCTGGTCCTTGCCCCAGGCAGCCCACTCCTGTGCGCCCCAGCCGTTGAAGGTCCAGTCGACTGCGGCCAGCGACCCGTCCGCCGCATGGACGAACGTGGGGCCGCTGTCCCGCAGCCAGGCGTCGTCGAGGGGCACCTCCACCACGTCGATGCCGCTGCCAAGCCATTCCCGCGCGGCCGTGGCGTCGCGGGGGTCGGCGATGACGGTGACGGGTTCGTGCCGGGCGATGGTCCGGGCAACTCTGGTCCAGGCGGTCCGCGCCCTGTCCAGGGTGGAGCTTCCGACGGGGCCGAAGGTGTGGTTGGGCGGCGGGAAGGCCATCCAGGTGCGCTGGTGTGCTTCCCACTCTGCGGGCATGTGGGCCTGGGTGCCGATGTGTGCGTTGCCGGGGGCGGCGCTGCCCCTGCCTGCGGTCGTGTAAATGAATGCCATTCATTTATTATGGGGACGCTGTTGGGCTGATGCAAGGGTGTTTCAGTTTTGGTCCATGTCCGTCCGATCAACCGCCCCCAGGATGGCCCGTGCCAGCTGGTCCGGCTTGGTGAATTGCGGCCAGTGCCCCGTGGGCAGGTCAATGTACTCCACGTCATGGACCTGGGCCAGTTCTGCGACGAAGGGGTTGCCGGCAGATACCCACTCCCTTAGCATCGCCGAGGGGAACTGGCAGGCGATCACCGTGACGGGCACGTCATAGCGCCGCCCATCATGCAGGTGCTGCTTGCCGTAGGCCACGCCCCGTGGTTCCGGAACGGCTCGGGCCCGGAAGGCCTGGCGAAGCCGGCCGTTGAGGTCCACCAGGTCGGCGTCGTCAAAGTCCTCCCAGCGAGGCAAGGGAACGTCGTCCCCCACAGCCGCCAGTTCGTCGTTGATCACCCCGCCTTCACCCAGCGGTCCGCTGTCCACGTAGATGGCGCGTTCCACCTTGTCCGGTCTCGCGTCCACCGCCCCGTGGATGATGGCTCCGCCGCCGGAATGCCCCACCAGGACAACCTTGCCGGGCAGTCCGTCCAGGACCTCCACCACTGCGTCGATGTGGTCCTGCAGGTTGATGCCCGCACGGCTTGCGTCCGCTGACTCCTTGCCCGGAAGGGTGAGGGGGTGGGGCCGGTGCCCGGCTGCTTCCAGGGCCGGCGTCACCTCCTCCCAGGACGAGGCGTCCAACCAGAAACCGGGTACCAGGATGATGTCCATGACGGAACCCTACTCCCCACCCCCGACAGCTGTACGTTCCCGCCCAGTTACTATTCGCAGCACCGTACCCACCTCCTGGAACACAAGGGAGCGGGGCAAAGTTGTCCGGCCTGGGCATCAGTAACTGGGCAGGAGCGCACGCATCCGGTCACCGCCGCTTGCGCTTGCCTCCGGACCGCTCCTGCCGTTCCGAGGCTTCCCGTTCCGCCCATCGCTGGGACTTTCCTGCTGACACCACCTTCTGGTGCCACTCGCGGTGGTAGGCGCGCTGGGCTGCGACGTCCGACCGCCGTGCCAGCGCTGCCAGCTCCCGCTGCATTTTCAGGTAGGAGTTCCAGCGGCGCTCGGTGAGGACACCGCCGTCGATCGCCTCCCGTACCGCGCAGCCCGGCTCGTTCCCGTGGGCACAGTCGGTGAACCGGCAGCCGGCGGCCAGTTCCTGTATGTCGCCGAACATGCCGCCCAGGCCTTCCTCGGCGTCGAACAGCCCGAAGCCGCGCACCCCGGGGGTATCCATCAGCACTGTTCCGTTGGACAGCGGCACCAGTTCGCGGGAGGTGGTGGTGTGCTTGCCCTTGAAGTCGCCGGACCGCACCTCCCCGGTGGGCTGGACCTCACGGCCAACCAGCGCATTGATCAGGGTGGATTTGCCGGCACCGGACGGGCCCAGGAGGACGATGGTGCCACCGGGCGGGATCCTGGACATCAGTTCGTCGATTCCGTCGCCGGTTTCGGCGGACGTAGTGACAACGTCTACGCCCGCCGCCTGCAGGATGACTTTTCCGACGACGTCGTCCGCCACCTGCGCCAAATCGGCCTTGGTGATAATCACCAGCGGGGTGGCGCCTGAGTCCCACGCAGCCACGAGGGTGCGTTCGAGCCTGTTGTGGGTGAGCGGCCGGTCGACCGGAACGACCACCCCCACGGTGTCCATGTTCGCGGCCAGGATCTGCTCCTCGGAGGAGTCCTCGAAGGCACGTTTCCGGCTGAGCTCGGAGCGGCGGGGGAGCACTGCCAGGATCTGGCGGTCACCGGCCCGGTTGGGGCCGATCCAGACCCAGTCGCCGGTGACGGCCGCTTCGCCGGACAGCGGATAGGGCAGGTGGAGCAGCCCGTCGCCGGAGGCAATCAGCAGCAGGGTGCGGTCCACGCGGACCACCCGCCCGCGTTCCGTGGCGCCTGCGAAGGGGTGCTGGTCGAAGTGGCGGGCGACGGCGGGTGTGTAGCCGTAAGCGGAGAGTCCGCCGGTTGGTTGGGTGGTGCTTGGGGTGTTGTCCAGGGGGTTGCCTGGGGAAGTATGCACGTTGGTGTCCTTGCGAAGGTCCCCGGTGCAGTCTCGCTGTGGCAGGCAGCTGCCGTCAGGCCAGGTGTGTGCAGCGGGGAGGATGGTTGATGTGGTGGGATGCGGGGCGCCCAAGGCGTGCGGCAACTGCAGTCATCAAAACCACCTCCATTCCCTCGCGAGGGTCCTTCAGCCGGGACGGCAGGGAAGAACCGCGTCCCACTCTAGTGCCCGCCGCCGTCGGGCACTAGAGGGCCGGCGCAGAAAAGCGGTTAGGCGCTGGTGGCGTCCTGCACCTCGCCCACCAGCTCCTCGATGATGTCCTCCAGGAAGAGCATCCCGGTGGTCCTGCCGTCGGCGTCGAATACCCGCGCCACGTGCGCGCCGGTCCGCCGCAACGACGCCAGCGCGTCCTCAAGGTCCGCCCCGGCGAATGCAGACGCCAGGCGCCGGACCCGCTTGGCCGGGACCGGCCGGTGGAACTTCTCCGCGGCGGTGAGGTCCATGACGTCCTTGAGGTGCAGGTAGCCGTGGGGCTCCCCCGTGCTCTTCACCAGGATGTAGCGGGAGTAGCCGTGCCCGGTCACTGCCTGCTGGATGTCCGCAGGCGTGGCGTCTTCGGGCAGCAGCACCATGTCAGCCATGGGCACCTGGACGTCGGCCACCGTTTTGGCGGTGAATTCGAACGCGTTGGTCAGGGTGCCCGTGGTGTCCGTCAGCATGCCGTCCCTGGTGGACTGCTCCACGATGGTGGCCACCTCGTCCAGCGTGTATGCGCTGGTGGCTTCGTCCTTGGGTTCCACCTTGAAGAGCCGGAGGATGCAGTTGGCAATTCCGTTCAACGCCCAGATCACGGGCTTGAACACCCGGCCACCATGACCAGCGGCGGGGCGAGCAGGAGCGCTGCCCGCGTGGGTATCGAGAAGGAGATGTTCTTGGGCACCATCTCGCCCACCACCACGTGCAGGAAGGTCACCAGCAACAACGCCACCATGAACGCGATGATGCTGATTGCCTCGTAGGACAGCGACGTCAGGCCCAGCGGGATTTCCAGCAGGTGGTGGATGGCGGGTTCGGACACATTGAGGATGACCAGTGAGCAGACGGTGATGCCCAGTTGGCTGGTGGCCAGCATGAGGGTGGCGTGTTCCATGGCCCACAGCGTGGTCTTTGCCGCCTTGCTGCCGGCCTCGGCACGGGGCTCGATCTGGGAGCGGCGGGCGGAGATGACGGCGAATTCGGCGCCCACGAAGAAGCCGTTCACCACCAGGAGCACCGCCAGCCAGATGATGCCGGGAAGGTATTCACTCATGGGTCAGCTCCTGCGTCAGGCTGTCGATGATGCGGTCATGGGGGCTCCGCCTGGGTTCGCCGGACGCGGCGGGGGTGAAGCGCAGCCGCTCCACGTGCATCCCCGCCACGCGTTCCACGCGTAGGATGCCGCCGTCGACCTCCACCTCGTCACCCAGCTCCGGCAGGCGGTCCAGCAGGTCCGTGACGAACCCGCCCACGGTGTCGTACTCGTCCCCGTCGGGGACTTCGATTCCTGTGCGGTCCAGCAGTTCATCCGTCCGCAAGGCGGCGTCGAACGTCATGGAGCGGCCCATACGGACAACGCCTGCCCGGGCCCGGTCGTGTTCGTCCTTAAGCTCGCCTACGATCTCCTCCACCAGGTCCTCAAGCGTCACGATCCCGGCGGTGCCGCCATGCTCATCGGAGACGATGGCCACCTGGAGCCCCTGGCTCCGCAGCAGGCCCAGGAGGGTGTCCACGCCCATGGATTCCGGGACCCGCAAGGGCTCGATCATGAGCTCCGCCGCAGTGGTGCTGGGCCGCTGGCCAAGGGCGACGGCGAACGCCTGCTTGACGTGCAGGAGGCCCAGCACGTCGTCCCGGTCGCGGCCAATCACGGGAAACCGGGAGTAGCCCGTGGCCGTGGCAAGGGAAACGATCTCCTCGGCGGTGTCGGAAAGGCCGACGGCGGCCATCCGGACTCGCGGGGTCATGACGTCAGCGGCACTGTACTCGGAGAAGCGCAGGGTGCGGCGCAGCAGGGTGGCATGGTCCAGGTCCAGAACGCCTTCGACGGCGGAGCGGCGCACCAGGGAGCTCAGCTCCTCTGCACTGCGGGCACCGGAGAGCTCTTCCTTGGGTTCGATGCCGAACCCGCGGATGATCCTGTTGGCTGTGTTGTTGAAGAGCCGGATCACGGGCTTGAACACGGCCGTGAACAGCGCCTGGAACGGAACCACCACCTTGGCGGTTGCCAGCGGCAGGGCCAGGGCGAAATTCTTGGGCACCAGTTCGCCCACCACCATGGAAAAGATGGTGGCCAGGAAGATCCCGGCCACGGACCCGACGGCGGGCACCAGCGCTTCGGGCACGCCGACGGACTGCAGCGGGCCGCTGAGCATCCGGCTGATGGCCGGTTCGAAGGTGTAACCGGTCAGGAGCGTGGTCAGGGTGATGCCCAGCTGCGCACCCGAGAGGTGGGTGGAGGTGATCTTCAGGGCTTTGATGGTGGGGCCAAGGCGTTTCTCGCCGCGGGCCTGGCGGGCTTCGAGATCATGCCGGTCGAGGTTCACCAGCGCGAACTCCGAGGCGACGAAGAAGCCGGTGCCGACGGTCAGGACCAGGCCGATGCCCAGCATGATCCATTCATGCATTGGGGCGCCCCTCTCCTGTGGTGGCCGGTGGTCCGGTCAGGTGGCAGAGGGGCCAGGGCATGTGTGAAGGAGGGTCGTCCATGCCCGGTTCAACTTAGGGGACAGCGAAGAAGTTCCCGGGGACCCTTACCGGCGCAGCTCCAGGGCCCGCTTCTGCCGCCCGCTGATGGACGAAACGTAGCCGCAGTTGGTGCAGGTGATCCGGAACTTCCGGGACACCGTGAGCACCGGGATGAAGAACAAGGTGAACTTCGTGGCTTGTTCCTCAAGGAGGTGGTGGATGAAGGCGCCGCAGTGCGGGCACGTTGCCGTCTTGCCTGGCAGCGCCTTGAGCACGGTCTTGAACCCGAAGAGGAGGAGCATCGCCGGCCTTTCGTTGTCCGAATGGTTAACCTCCCACCCTAGGCGAGTTTGGCAGGTGCCAATCAGGGGTACGGAACGTCTGCGCTCTGTGGTTGGATGCGATACTGGCGTGGGCAGTATTCGGGCTTTCTGGGGGGACTTCTGGCACATGGTTCTGGATACGGCAACCTTGCGCATCGCTTTTGGCCTGATGGCCCTGGTGCTGGTTGTTCTCTTCTACTTTTCCGCCTACCGGGTGACCCGTTCGCCGTACAGCGGGTGGTGGTGCGGCGCACTGCTGTTCTTCCTCTCCGGCTCCGGCTGTTTCCTGCTGGACGGCACGCCCCACCAGGGATGGGCCAACCCGTTGGGGAATACGCTGCTGGTGCACGGCGGGGTTGCGGTGTGGGCGGGAGCGCGCTCGCTGCGGACCGTCAGGCCGCCCAAATGGGCCTTTACCGGAATTCCCCTTGTCACCCTGGTGGCGTCCCTGCTGGACCATCCGGCCACCAACACCTGGTCCGGCGGTCCCGTGTTCCTCGCCGCCATGAGCCTGACCATCGGGCTGGCGTCGCGTGAGCTGTGGCGGCTTGAGCCGGGCTATTCACGGGTGCGCATCCCCATGGCGGTGGCGGCCGGCGGGCTCTCCGCTTATTACTTCTTCCGCTGGTTGGCGTTCCTGGTGGAGGGCCAGGACGGTCCCATCTTCGTGACTGTCTTTGGATCGGCCGTGACCACCATGGTGACCATGGTGCTGCTGGTGGTGGTGTCCTTCAGCATGGCGGCGTTGAGCAGTGAACAGCAGACCCGGGCGTTGCGGGTGGTTGCCACCCGGGACGACCTCACCGGACTCCTGAACCGCAAGGCCTTCCTGGATCTTGCTGCCGAACAGCTGGCCGACCGGACCATCACCGGTGGCTCCGGGGCGCTGATCCTGGCCGACCTTGACCATTTCAAGGCGGTCAATGACACCCACGGCCACGCCGCCGGCGACGTGGCGCTGCAGGCCTTCGCTGACGCCTGCGTGGCCACGGTCCGCTCCACCGACCTGACCGGGAGGTACGGCGGGGAGGAGTTCGTGATCCTGGTCCCCGGGGCCAGCGCCGAACGCGCCGAGACCATTGCGGAGGAAATCAGCAGGCGCCTGGCCGGCGCTGAAGCGCCGGACGGCATGGAGATGCCTACCGTCAGTTACGGCATTTCAACCTACGACGGCGGGACCTCCGATGTGGACGAGCTCATCGCCGCAGCTGATGCCGCCCTGTACAGGGCCAAGTCCCTGGGCAGGAACCGCGCCGCCCGCAGCGACGAGCTGCACTAGCTCCACTGCTGCGGGCGGCACGGTTCCGGATGGCTACTTCGCCTGGAGGGCGTCTGCCTGCTCGGCCAGGACCGTCAGTTCCACGCTCCCAGGGCGCTCAACAGTACTCTGGATGCTCACCGTCATGCCGCTGTGCGCGGCTTTCAGGACAGATTCCATGACCTCCAGGGCGTGGTAGGCCAGTGCCCCGCCCGCGCGGGGCTCCTTGCCTTCCGGGGTGGAGGCCAGGTCGGCGATGCCAAACCCGCGCCCGGCATCGACGTAGCCCGCCGAGACGGGAAG